>JAICXQ010000096.1 GCA_025980325.1 Frankiales bacterium | reverse complement strand
GGTCAGGTCGCGGCCGACCTTCTTGCCGTCGACGTCGAACGCGGCGACGAACTCGATGTCGCTGACGTGGTAGTCGCCGAGCTGGACGTGCATGAGGCCTGGGACGCGGGCCGCGGGGTCGGCGTCCTTGTAGTACTCGACGCCCTGGACGAGCGACGACGCGCAGTTGCCGACGCCGACGATGGCTACTCGGACGGAACCCATCCTGCTGATCTCCTTGGTTGGCTGGTGCTTGATCCGACGGGGGACGTGGTGTGCCGGGCTAGCCGGGCGATTTTGCCGACCGGGGGCGAGCGGTGACGGCGCCTCTTCCTGGGCCGCCTGCTGGGCTGCGCTCGGTGGCGATCAGTTCGTTGAGCCAGCGGACCTCACGTTCGACCGACTCGAGGCCGTGCTGCTGGAGCTCCAAGGTGTAGCGGTCGAGCTTTTCGCGGGTGCGACTCATGGCGCTGCTGACCTTCTCCCGGCGTTCTTCGAGCCGGCTGCGCCGACCCTCGAGAATCTTCAGGCGGACGTCGGCGTCGGTCTGGGCGAAGAAGGCCATCCGGACGCCGAAGCTCTCGTCTTCCCACGCGGACGGGCCGTGCTCGCCGAGCTGATCTTGAAGGCGCTCCTTGCCCTCGGCGGTGAGCTTGTAGACCGTGCGGCCGCGCTTGCCGACGCCGCTGACGCTGGCCGCTGCGTCCTCGGCGATCAGCCCGGTCGCGACCAGATCCTTCAGGCACGGATACAGCGAGCCGTAGGAGATGCGCTTGACCGGGCCGAACACGGCGGACAGCCGCTTGCGCAGCTCGTAGCCGTGCAGGGGAGACTCGTGCAGCAGGCCGAGGACGGCGAGCTCGAGCACGCCGGTCTTCCTGCTCATTGGTAGCCTCCGTGGCCGTAATGCTTCTGGGCCGTCGTGCTTGCGTACTGGATGATGTATCAACTTGATACATCGCACGCGACCCTACCCCGTAGATGGCCAACAGGCAAACTCAGCTCGACGAACGCGTGTCGACCCTCAGCCGGGCGGCGTAGGGTGTCCGCCATGTCGCGCCGATCGACGCCCGCCGGGGTCCTCGACGCGAGCGCGCGCGGCGTCGTCGACTACGCGCTGGCGAAGCGCGCGGCGTTGTTCGACCTCGCCGCCGGCCGGACCCGCCAGGCCGACGTCTGCGATGCGCAGACCTACCTGCTGCGCGCGGCCCACTACCACGGCGAACCACTCGACCGCCCGTGCCCGGTCTGCCGGCACGACCGGCTGACGTCGGTCACCTATACCTACGGCGACTGCTTCCGCTCGGACGTCAACGGCCGCGCCCGCCGCAGCGACGAGCTCGGCGCGCTCGCCCGCGAGTTCCCCGAGTTCGCGGTGTACGTCGTCGAGGTGTGTCCGGAGTGCCGGTGGAACCACCTGTTGACGTCGTACGTGCTCGGTAGTGGTGAACCGGTCCGCAAGCGGGCACGCTCCTGACCGTGAACTCGTTCGTTCCTCGCTACGCACCTACGCCCCGGCAAGTCCTGTGGGGCGTGCTCGGCGCGTTCGTTCTGCTCACGGCGCTCGTCGCGATCGCGTACGCGCTCACGACGATCCCGAACCCGAACCAGACCGCGACCAACCAGCAGAACTTCTACCTGTACACCAACGGCAAGATCTTTGCCCACGGCGGCGAGACCAACCGGGTCAACGTGACCCTCGACCAGGTGCCGCCGATCGTTCGCGACGCGGTCCTGTCGGCCGAGGATCGCAGCTTCCAATCCGAGGCGGGCATCTCGCCGACCGGCATCCTGCGCGCGTTCTTCACCGACCTGCGCGGCGGTGACATCCAGCAAGGCGGATCGACGATCACCCAGCAGTACGTGAAGAATGCCTACCTGTCGCAGCAGCGCACTTTCACCCGCAAAATCAAGGAAATCTTCATCGCGCTCAAGCTGTCGAACACGAAGTCGAAGAGCGAGATCCTGCAGGACTACCTGAACACGATCTACTTCGGCCGCAATGCGTACGGCATCGCCGCGGCGTCCGAGGCGTACTTCGGCACCCGGATCTCGCGACTCGACGCGGCACAGGGAGCGGTCCTGGCCGCGGTGATCCGGGCACCGACTTTCTACGATCCGTCGACCAACCACGCGGCGGCGGTGGCGCGCTGGCACTACGTCGTCGACGGCATGGTGAAGCAGGGCTGGCTGTCGGCCGACGCGGCTGCTCGACTGCAGTTCCCGAAGGTGATCAGCCCCGGTCAGGCGGCCAACAACAGCGACTGTTCCGGCCCGATCGGATACATCTGCCAAGCGGTGAAGTTCGACCTGATCAAGCACGGCTTCACCGAAGACCGGCTGGCCGCCGGCGGTTACCGCGTCTACACGACGATCGATGCGGTTGCGGAGAAGGCCGCCATCGACGCCGAGAACGCCAACAACGGCGGTTACCGAGCGAGCGGGCCGGACAAGGGCCGCGAAAGCGGGCTGGTGTCAATCCAGCCGGGCGACGGCGCCATCCGTGCGATGTACGGCGGGTCCGTGTTCTGCCCGGCGAGGCAACGGCCCGACTCGTGCACCGATCTCAGCGGGGTGGCCAACAACTACACCCGCTCGCCCGGGTCGTCGTTCAAGCCGTACACGTTGATCGCCGCGCTGCAACAGGGCATCAGCCTCGACAGCCGGTTCCCGGGCCCGGCGCACATCGACTTCCCGGGTACGCAAGGCAAGGGCATCAGCAACTCGCAGAACGAGACCTGCCTGCCCGAGTGCACGCTGTCGCAGGCGTTGGCGAAGTCGATCAACACGATCTTCGTCCCGCTCGCCGCGAAAGTCGGCCCGGACAAGGTCGCGCAGGTGGCCGAAGACGCCGGCATCCCGAGCAAGCGGATACCCGACACCGACAAGGTGCCGACGCTGACCCTCGGTGTCGCCGAGGTCACGGTGCTCGACCAGGCGGTCGGTTACGCAACCATTGCGGCGCAAGGGATCGAGGCGCAGCCGTACCTCGTCGCGAAGGTCGTCACGGCCGACGGTCACGTGGTGTACCGGGCGCACCAGCAGACGCACCGGGTCTTCCCGGCCGACGTGATGGCCGACACGACGTACGCGATGACGCAGGTGCTCGGGCCGAGCGGCACCGCGGCCGGCCGGGGATTGCCCGGCCGCCCTGCCGCCGGCAAGACCGGCACCGATGGCGAGGCGTTCGGCAACAAGAACGCCTGGTTCGTCGGCTTCACCCCGCAGCTGTCGACGGCGGTGTGGTTCGGCAACTCCGACCGGCATCACCAGGTCACCTCGGACGGGCAGCCGGTCTACGGCGCCGGCCTGCCCGCGATGACCTGGCAGGCGATGATGACCGCCGCACTCGAAGGCAAGCCGGTCGTGGACTTCCCGCCGCCCGCGCACGTCGGCCACGCGATCAACCCGTCGCCCACCGCGAGCGGTAGCCCGACCACGTCGCCGACGACCACGCCAACGGTGACGATCACGCCGACCGTCTCCCCGACGCAGCCGGTGCCACCGATCATCACGCATTCGGCCTCGCCTTCGCCGTCGCCGAGCCCGACGAGCAGCCCGACCGGTGGCGGTGGTGGTGGCGGCGGTGGCGGCGGTGGCGGGACTCCGAGTCCACCGGCCGGCGGCGGCTAGCACCGCGCATCGAGACGTACGGCACGATTCGTGAGGTGACGACGCAGGCGCCGCCCGGAGACGATCCGTTCGTCGCCGGGCTGTCCCGCTACGCCGGTGGTCTGCGTGGCCGGTACGCGCGCGCCGGATCGTCGCGGTGGTGGACGCCGGTGCGCATCGTGCTCGTCTTGACGGTGCTGACGTCGTTGGCGGGTTTCCTGCAGAAGGCGCCGTGCCGGACCCAGCAATGGACGAACGACTACCAGTACACCCGGGTCTGCTACACCGACGTCTTCGCGCTGTATTACGCCGAAGGTCTCGGCGGCGACACGGCGACCGGCAGCCGGCTCGGCGTCCCGTACCGCGACCATCCGGTCGAGTACCCGGTCGTCATCGGCGGGCTCATGTGGACCGCGGCCGAGATCACGAACCTGTTGCATCCCGACGAGCCGAAGGTCGTCAACGGGCAAGTCGTCGCCGACAACCGTGGCCGGACGTTCTTCGACGTCACGGTCCTGATGCTCGCGTTGTGCGCGCTGCTGATCACCTGGTCGGTGGCGCGGCTGGCCGGTGCGCAACGGGTGTGGGACGCGGCGATGGTCGCGCTCGCGCCGATCGTCGTGCTCGACGGCTTCATCAACTGGGACCTTGCCGCGGTCGCGTTGACATGTCTCGCACTGCTCGCGTGGTCGCGGCATCGACCGCTGCTGGCCGGCGTGCTGATCGGCCTCGGTACGGCGACGAAGCTGTATCCGGTTCTCGTCCTCGTCGCGCTGCTGCCGCTGTGTGCGCGGGCCGGCCGGTTGCGCGCGTTCGGTCTATCCGTCGCCGGCGCGGCCGGCGCGATCGTCGCCGTTTACGTGCCGGTCGCGTTGTGGCTGTCGAGGTCGTACCCGTTCCCGGACGCGACGTGTGCGAACTCGCATTCGTTGCCGGCGTGGCGGTTCTTCTTCTCGCTGAGCCAGACCCGCGGCGAAGACTGGGGGAGTCCGTGGCTTGCGCTGCGCTACCTGCGCGGCCATGCCCTGGACCGCAACGTGCCGTGCGGCACGTCGCCGCTGTTGCTGAACCTCGTCAGCGCGACGTGCTTCGTCGGCATTGTCGCGATGGTGTATGCGCTGGTCATGCTCGCCCGGACGCGACCTCGGCTGCCGCAGATCGCGTTCCTGCTCGTCGCCGGATTCATCCTCGTCAACAAGGTCGACTCGCCGCAGTACTGCCTGTGGCTGCTGCCGCTCGCGGTCCTCTCCCGCCCGCGATGGGGGCCGTTGCTGGTGTGGCAAGCCACCGAGTTGCTGCTGACGGTCGCGAACTTCTACGCGCTGGTGCATCTCGACCACGGCTCGACCGGAATCCCCGACGGGGTCTACCAAACCGCGTTCCTGATCCGCGACGTCGCGTTGCTGTGGATCGTCGGTCTCGTCGTCCGGGACGTGCTCGCGCCGCGGCACGACGTCGTACGGGCCGGTGGTGTCGACGATCCGGCCGGCGGGCCGCTCGACGGCGCGCCGGATCGGTTGTCGCTCGCACCGATGCCGGCGTACGCGACGCCGTGACGAGGTTGCGTTCGTCCGGCCTCGCGCCGTGGTGGCTGTCCCGCGTCGCGGTCGCGGTCGCGGCGTTCGCCGGGCTCTGGATGGTGCAGGCACATGCGTCCGTCACCGGGTTCTGGAAGGCGTGGGATCAGTGGGACGCGCGACTGTTGCGCGAGGTCGCCGAGTTCGGCTACCGCGGCTACCACACGCACACCGCCGACACGCACCTCGAAGCGTTCTTCCCGGGCGAGCCGGCGATGTTGCGCGCGGTCCACGTCGTCATCCCGTCGTGGACCGCCGCCGGCCTGCTGATCTCGCTCGTCGCCGGCGCGGTGGCGTGCGTCGCGCTCGCCCGGTTGGCCGACCTCGACGCCGGCGGCAGCGGCCGGCTGGCGGTGTGCGCACTCGTGCTCTCGCCGTACGCGGTGTTCCTGGCCGCGGGCTATTCGGAGGCGCTGTTCCTGGCGTTCGCATTGCCGTGCTGGCTGGCCGCGCGCCACGGCCGCTGGCCCGTCGCGGCGCTGCTCGGCAGTCTCGCCGCCGCGGTCCGGATCACGGGCATCTTCCTCGGCGCGGCGCTGCTCGTGCAGTGGCTGGTCGACACCCGCGGCCGGGGCCGGGCGCGCGACGGGCTCGCCCTGCTCGGCCCGTGGGCGGCGACCGCCGGCTATTTCGTCTACCTGCACTCCATCACCGGCGACTGGCTGGCGTGGTCGCATGCCGAACGCGACGGCTGGGGCCGCCAGTGGACCGCGCCGTGGACGGCGTTGCAGACCACGTGGCACGCCGCCTTCGCGTCCCAGCCGTCGGACTACGCGTGGTCGTTCCGGGCCGAGATCCTCGCGGTGTTCGTCGGTGTCGCGCTCACGGTCGCGTTGATCTGGCTGCGGCACTGGGGCGAAGCGGTGTACGTCGGCGGCCAGGTCGCCGTCCTTGCGACGTCGGCGTACTACTTGTCGATCGCGCGGGCGACGTTGCTCTGGTGGCCGCTGTGGGTGCTGCTGGCGCGGATCGCCCAACGGTGGCGCGCGGCCGGACTCGCGTACCTCGCGATCGCGCCGGCGCTGATGATCGTGGGTGTCGTCGCATTCACCCAAGGCCATTGGGTGGGCTGAGTGGGTCGGCTGAGCCGCCTTTCTGGGGCACCATGGAAGACGTGCATGCGTCCCGGCGGATCTCCAGCGCGGTCGGCGCCGCCGCCGTCGGCGCGTTCGCGGTGGGTCTGACCTTCGCCGGATCCGCGCAGGCCGCGTCATGTGCGCAGGTCAGCATTTCCCCCGGCGTACAGAGCCCGTCGCTGTCGCCGAAGACCGCGACGATCGTCGCCGGCGGCTGCGTCGCGTACACGAACAACACCGCCCTGCCGGTCAAGGTGACCGTGCG
Organism: Frankiales bacterium; assembly: GCA_025980325.1. GTDB lineage: Bacteria > Actinomycetota > Actinomycetes > JAFAQI01 > JAFAQI01 > BP-197. Next base: position 926 of record JAICXQ010000096.1, on the reverse strand, counting down.
GAAGCTGTCGGGGGTCGCGAACCCGAACACGGCGATCACGTTCATCGAGACGATTCCGGGGACGTTCGCGGTCTCGGCGCAGGAACAGTTCCAGGGCCAGCCGATCGGCGGCACCGGGACCGGCACGCTCGTGGTCAAGGCGCGGCCGGCGCCGAAGCCGTCGCCGCACCCGTCCTCGACCAGCCCGTCGCCGCACCCGTCGCCGTCATCGGGTTCGGCGCCGCCGTCCGCGACCCCGACCAGCAGCGGCCCGGTCGTCGCGACGGGTACGCCGACCCAGGCGCCGCCGACGACGCCGGGTCTGACACCCGCGCCGAACCAGTCCGGCCAGGGCAATCCGCCGGTGATCGTCGGGATGCCACCGCCGACGGCCACGCCGTCGGTGCCGTCGACGATCGACCGGGCTCAGCTGCAGCCGCCGTCCGGCCGGGCGACCGGGCTGCCGGCCGCGATCGCCGCGCTGCTGATCGTCGGTGCCGGCGCGGCGTTCGTCCGGGTCCTGCTGGCCGAGCCCGCTGCTCGCGGTGCCGGCTTCATCCCCAGGGCCTCGTAGCGTTTCCCGCTACGTCGCCGACCGCTGCTAGCCTGGTCGGCGCTCGCCCCGGGAATGGGGTGAGCGACCTCCTGCCACGGATCGACCGTGGCCGCTTTTAGTCCGAGGGAGGACTGGTTCAGGCATGCGCCACTACGAGTTGATGGTGATCCTCGATCCGGATCTCGAGGAGAAGACCATCGCCCCCAGCCTTGACGCCTTCCTCGGAGTGATCCGCTCCGACGGCGGCACGGTGGAGAAGGTCGACGTGTGGGGCCGCCGCCGGCTGGCCTTCGAGATCAACCACAAGGTCGAGGGCATCTACGCCGTTCTGGACATCACGGCCGAGCCGGCCGCGGTCAAGGAGCTCGACCGCCAGCTCAACCTCAACGAG
>JAICXQ010000055.1 GCA_025980325.1 Frankiales bacterium | reverse complement strand
CAGTCGTCGGTCGTCAGCGCCGGTGGCACCGCCACTGTCGCGACCGGTGACACCGTCCGTGTCTCCCAGGGCAACGCCTTCAAGGCCGTGCTCAACTCGACCAGCGACGCGTTCTGCATCGCCGGCAACAACGCCAAGGCGACCCCCGCGTGGGTCTACATCTCCAACCAGGGCGGCTTGCAGGCCTCGACGGTCACCGACTGCCCGGGCTCGTTCTAGTCGCACACAGCTCCTCCGCTGAGGGCCGGGACCTTATGGTCCCGGCCCTCAGTTTTGTTCGCCGTACATTCAAGAAGCACGTTGCCGAATACGACAACTAACCCATGTCGACCGAGCCGCGCGACGAGGGATTCACCCTCATCGAGCTGCTCGTCGTCATGATCATCATCGGCATCCTCGCGGCGATCGCGATCCCGCTGTACCTGAACCAGCGGACGAACGCGCGCGACACCGCGGTGAAGTCCGACCTGCGCAGCGTCGCGGCGCAGGAAGAGGGCTACTACGCCGGCGCGCTGAACTACGGCACCTTCGTCCAGATGCAGTCCGCCGGGATCAGCTTCAACCACCTCAGCTCCGGCGTCACGATCACGATCGCGCACCTCAACGGCGAGTCGTACTGCCTCAAGGGCACGCAGGCGCAGTCGCCGAACACGTGGTACTACGACAGCCAAGGTGGCGGGTTGCAACCCAGAGGATCAGCTGACTGCACGGTGACGAATTCCGGTCCGGCCGGCGATTCCCTGAGCGGGTGAACGTGCTGTCCTCCATCCGGCGGATAAAGAACTTCCCTCTTCTGGCCGAACAGACTCCCATGCTGAGCCGTTTGCGCCGACGCCTGACGCTGCGCGGTGACGACGGGTTCACCCTGATCGAAGCAGTGGTCGCACTCGCGATCGCGGTCATCATCTTCATGGCCCTGACGTTCGCGTTGATCGGTGGCGCGCACGAAGTCCTGCTCGCGCAGCAGAACCAGCAGGCCGGCGACGTCGTCAACCAGCTCGTCGAGCAGGCCCGCACCGTGAGCTACGACAGCCTACTGATGCAGGACAGCGATCTGACGAATCCGCTCGACCCGCTGGGCACGGCGATCGCCGGCTGCGGCTGCTACAACCCGAACACCGACAGCACCGCGGCGGGCTGGGAGCTCCTCGCGCACGGCACCGTCGGCACGATCACGCCGCACGCCAAGACGGTGAGCCTCAACGGCCTCAACTACACGGTCCGTGAGTACGTCACGATCGCCGGCGACACCAAGGCGACGTACAAGCGGTTGACGGTGGTCGCGTCGTGGACGTCGCTGGGCAAGACGCACAGCCGGGTCTACTCGACCTTCATCTCCTCGACCAAGCGCGGCCTGCCGCTGCCGAACTTCAAGTTCACCGCCGCTCACGGCACCAGCCTGACGAACTGCGCGGCGCCGAACAGCACCATCGGCTATGCGTTCACGGTCAAGAACAACGGCGCCCGCGACCAGTGGCTCATCAGCACGACCCAGTCGTCGCCGTCCACTCCGGTGGCATGGTCGTACTACGTCGACAGCAACGCGAACGGCGTCTTCGACTCGACGAGCGACTCGCCGATGTCGACCGACCCGACCAGCGGCCTGCCGACGACCGGCCTGCTCGACCCGAACGGCACGATGAACTTCTTCGCCTTCGCGACGGTCCCGGCGACGACCGGCCTGTTCCAGGTCAGCTTCACCGCGACGTCGGACGCGATCCAGACCTACCAGCAGACGCTCACGACAAACACGACGGTCCAGACGGCGGCGTGCACGGCCGCGACCGCGTCACCGACGCCGACCGCGACGGTGACCACGTCCTCCTCGCCGACGCCCTCGCCGACGATCAGCGTGCCGCCCCAGCCGGACACGAGCTGCCCGGCGGTCGGCACCGCGCTGACCGCGGGCAGCAAGAGCGGCACGCCGGTGAGCTACAGCCTCTACAACCCGAGCGAGCCGTCGAACACCACGGCGTCGCAGTCGATGCCGGTACTGAAGACGACACCGACGCACTCGACGCTGTACGACTACTCGACCGACCTCGACGCGGCCTCGGCCGGCCGCAAGCTCGTCGGCGGCACCGGCGACGGCAGCGCGCAGTACGTCGCGACGTGGGCGTACGGCATGCCGAACAGCAGCACCATCCCGGCCGATGGCAACGGCGCTAACCACGCGAACGGCGAGGTGTCGATCTACGCGTCGACCGGCGGCAACGCGGCCGCGACGCCCACGCTGACGGCGACGTTGCAGATGACCAGCGGCGGCACCACGACGACGCTCGCGACCGGCACGTACGTGACACCGTCGTCGGGCTGGGGCTGCAACGGCGGGTTCCACAAGGTCTGGATCTACCTGGACTTGCCGGGTACGACGATCACGGTCCCGGCGAACGCCATCCTGAAGCTCTCGATCAGCTCGAGCATCGCGACCTACCTCGCGTACGGCACGACGTCGTTCCCGATGGAGCTCTCGCTGCCGTACACGACCGCGGGAATGGGCTGACATGCGCTGGGTGATCCGCCGGCTGGACGGCCGACTGCACGGTGACGACCAGGGCGTCACCCTGGTCGAGCTGTCGATCGCCATCATGCTGATCGGCGTCATCTCCGCGTTCGTCGTCGGTGCGGTCATCGGCGCGCAGAAGATCATCCGGACCGGTGACGACCAGACCCGCGGTCTCGAGCAGGTGAAGACGGCGTCGGAGCGGCTCGCCCGCGACATCCGCGACGCCCGCGGCGTGCTGTGCAACCCGAGCGGGACCGATGCGGCACTCGTCGCCGCCGACCCGACCTGCGCGTACCACTTGCAGGTCTGGATCGACTACAACTCCGACTACGTGCAGGAGTCGAACGAGACGGTGACCTGGGCGCTGAAGACGGCCACCGCGGCCGGGCACTACAGCCTGGTCCGCACCGCCGGCAGCTCGACCCAGGTCGAGGCGTCCGCGATCGTGAAGCAGGTCGCGTTCTCCTACGACTACCCGCCGGCTTCGGCCGTCTCCGCGCCTGGTGCGCGGCAGACGGAGCTGGTCAACGTCAACATGACCTACGACGCCCTCTACGGCCTCGGGAAGACGAGCAACCGCACCATCGTCTTCAGTGGCCGGCTGCGGAATGTGAGCTGACATGCTGCGCTGGATCGCCCGCCGCACGGCGGCCGTCAACGGTGACGAGGGCGTCGGCCTGCTGCTCGTCATCGGTACCGCGACGGTCGTGACGATGCTGATGATCGTGCTCACCACGATGGCGAGCCGCGCGCTGTCGAGCAGCACCAAGCACGTCTCGTTCGAGAGCGCCATCGCGGCCGCCGAGAGCGGCATCGACGAAGGCCTCGCGCGCGCGCAGAAGACGTACGACACGTCGGGCACCGACAGCTACACGTACCCGTCGAGTACCGAAACCTGTGGCAGCTACTCGACGATCAACTGGAGCACCAGCCCCGCTCCGGACGGCACCGCGGCTCCGGGTTCGCTCGCGACCGCGGCGGCCGGTCTCGCGGTCGAGCGCGCGTGGGCGAAGAGCTGGCTGACGACGATCGCGTCGAACCCCTCGTGCCTGTTCACCAGCGCGAAGGGCCAGTACGCGTTCTTCAAGCCGGTCGGTCACCAGACCGTCTACGGCATGGGCTGGGCGCCGAAGTTCTCGTCGGGCAAGATGCGCTACCTCAAGGCGGAGTACCTGTTCACGCCGTACGCGCCGAGCAACGCCATCATCACGCAGGGGACGTTGGACCTCAGTTCGAGCACGACGGTCACCACCGCACCGCCGAACTCGACCTCGCTCGCGTCGGTGCACACCAACGGCAACCTGACGAACTCCTCGGGCAACCCGACGGTCTACGGTCCCGTGTCGCAGAGCGGCACCGGCACCCTCGTCACCGACTCGAAGTTCTACGGCAACACCAACGGCGCGGTCACGACCTCCGCGGTCCAGGGCGTGCCGTACGTCAGCGCGCTCGAGGTCTGGGGTCGCAACCACGCGAACGCAGACACGCTCTCGACGAGCTGGTACGACATGTGCGCGGACGGCTCGGTCCGTACTCCGACCGCGTCGACCAGCGCGCCGTGTGACGCGGCCGCGACCGACGACCCGTACGCGCCGGGCGGTTCGCCGACCGACATCGCGAACAACGGCGGCTCCTACCGCGGCTGGACGCACGGCACGGTCAACGGCGTCTCGACGTGGTACGCCGGCTCCGCGCTCAAGGGCAGCGGTTACTCCGGCGTCTACTACATCAGCGGCGGCGACGCGGTCGACAACGCGAGCAACTCGGGCCAGCCGGTGCCGAACCTGACGATCATCGCCTCGGCGGCCGTCACGTCGTGCCCGAAGTCCGGCGGCAACATCAACTGGAGCCAGACCGACGCCGCGGCGCCCGGCCTGCAGGGCACCTTCCTGCTCGGCGACCAGGACGTCATGGTCACGCACAACGTGTCGTTCGGTTCGGACGTCAACAACACCCCGGTGTCCGGCTTCTTCATCGCCGGCGACCAGATCGACATGGAGACGAGCAGCCAGGCCGTCTACGGCGCGATCGTCGCCGCCGACCAGTGCAACCCGACCGGCTCGCTCGTGGACTTGAACCAGGTGAAGAACCCGGCCATCTACTACGACCCCAACGTCGCGGCACCGTTCGTCGACATCGTGAACACCACGCTGTGGTTGGAGTTCGCCGGCTGACGCCGGACGGGCGGCTCGGCCCTGGCGCCAAATCCTGCAGCGAACGCCATGATCACCGGGGTTGGGCGGCGGACGCGGTAACTTTCCACGCGTGAGCGCGCTTGTCGTCATCTTCTGCGGCGTGCTCGGCCTGTTGATCGGCTCGTTCCTCAACGTCGTCGTGTGGCGGGTGCCGCGCGGTGAGTCGATCGTGTCCCCGCCGTCGCATTGCCCGACCTGCGATACGCCGATCGCGCCGCGCGACAACGTGCCGGTGCTGTCGTGGCTGCTGCTGCGCGGACGCTGTCGGCACTGCCAGAACCCGATCTCGGCCCGTTACCCGCTCGTGGAGGCCTTCACCGGCGCGCTGTGGGCCGGCCTGGCCGCCTGGTTCGGCCCGGTCGCCCAGCTGCCGGCGTACCTCGTCTTCGCCGCTGTGGGGGTCGCGCTGGCGCTGATCGACCTCGACGTACGGCGGCTGCCGGACGTGCTCACGCTGCCGTCGTACCCGGTGGGGATCGTGCTGCTCGGCATCGCCTCGGCGGTCCACCACAATGCCTGGTCGTTCGAGCGGGCGCTGATCGGGATGGCCGCGCTGTTCGCGTTCTACTTCACGGTCGCGTTCATCTCGCCCAAGGGGATGGGATTCGGCGACGTGAAGCTCTCCGGCGTCGTCGGGCTGCACCTCGCCTGGCTGGGCTGGAGCGAGCTCGTCGTGGGCGCGTTCAGCGCGTTCGTCGTCGGCGCGGTCGTGGGGGTCGCAGTGATCCTGTTCGCCGGCGGCGGCCGCAAGACCAAGGTGCCGTTCGGGCCGTTCATGCTGGCCGGTGCGCTGGTCGGCATCTTCCTCGGTGGGCCGATCGGCTCGGCGTACAACTCGATGACGCTGCGTTGACTCCACGCCGATGTTGGGCCGACTGGTCCTATCGAGTGATCACCCGACCGGGCGTCACTGGAGTGCCCTCCTCCATCTAGGCCACCCGGCGCAACCAAAGTGCTGCTTTTGCTCAAGCAGAGGTCCGAAAAGGCCGACATCCGTCCTTGACACCGCCCACCGGCCGAAGTGGCCACGGGCGCCGCTTGCGGCATCGGAAGGCAGGCGAAGGACCAGTGGCAGGACGGACCTCCGTGGGTCTCGACATCGGGACCTCCGGTGTGCGCGCCGCCGAACTCTCGTTCGGCAAGAGCGGCGTGACATTGGAAAGATTCGGTCAAGTAGCGCTGCCGCCGGGTGCGGTGCGCGATGGCGAAGTGGTGGACGTCGAGTCCGTCGCACAGGCCATCCGCCACCTCTGGACGTCGGCGAAATTCGGCAGCAAGAAGGTCGTGCTCGGCGTCGCGAACCAGAAGGTGATCGTGCGCCAGGTCGACCTGCCGTGGCTGCCCGACGCGGAGCTGCGCCAGTCGCTCGCGTTCCAGGTGCAGGACTACATCCCGATCCCGGTCGAGCAGGCCATCCTCGACTTCTACCGGGTCGAGGAGTTCACGACCGACGCCGGTGTGCGGATGGTCCGGGTGCTGCTCGTCGCCGCGGTTCGCGACATGGTGATGAGCGCCATCGAGGCCGTGCGCAAGGCCGGGCTCTCGACCGGCCAGGTCGACCTGACGCCGTTCGCCGTACTCCGGGCCGCCGGCCAGATCGACCCGATCGGGTTGCAGGCCCACGGTGACGCCGAAGCCGTCGTCGACATCGGCGGTCGCGTCACCAACATCGTCGTCCACCAGAACGGCGTCCCGCGTTTCGTCCGCGTCCTGCTGATGGGTGGCGACCACGTCACCGAGGCCGTCGCCGAGCGCATGGGTGTGCCGCTGGACCAGGCCGAGGGCCTGAAGCAGCAGATGAGCCTCGGTGCCGCACCCGGTGCGGTCGAGGTCGACCACCCGGCCGCGCGCGTCGTCGAGACGACCGGTGCCGGTCTGGTCGAGGAGATCCGCGGCTCGCTCGACTACTACCTCGCCCAGCCGGCCGCCGTGCCGCTGCGGCGGGTCGTCATCTCCGGTGGCGGTGCCCGCCTCGGCGGACTGCTGCCGCGGCTCGCGCTCGCGACCCGGCTGCCCGTCGTACCGGCGTCGCCGCTGTCGAGCCTGCGGGTCGGCAAGACCGGCCTCTCGTCCGAACAGCTCAGTTACGTCGAGCCCTTGGTGACCGTTCCGGTCGGGCTCGCGATGGGGGTGGCATCGTGACTCTGCCCGGGCCCAACGTCGCCGACGCGAACGTCAACGCCGTGCCGGCGCAACCTGTCGGTACGGCGAAGACCGGCACGCTCGCCGTCGTCAACCTGCTGCCGCCGGAGATCCACGAGGCCGCGAAGTTCCGCCGGTTGCAGTTCGCGCTCGCCGGTGTCGGCGTCGCCGCCGTCGCCGTGGTCGGCGCGCTGACCTACCAGGCGCACCACAGCGTCGCCGCCGCGAAGACCGAACTCGCACAGGCACAGGCGCAGCAGACGTCGTTGCAGTCGCAGGTCTCCGGTCTGCGGTCGGTCAGCCAGGTCTACGCGCAGGTCGCCGGCAAGCAGGCGATGCTGACCCGCGCGATGGGCAACGAGATCCGTTGGTCGTACTACCTGACCGACCTCTCGCTGCGGGTGCCGAGCAACGTCTGGCTGACCAACATCACCGCGAACGAGACGGGGCCGGGCGGGGTCGGTGCGCCGACTCCCGGCGGGCTGCCGTCGCCGCTGGTGCAAAGCGGCATCGGCACCGTGGCCTTCAGCGGTGTCGCCTTCTCCCACGACGACGTCGCCACATGGCTCGACGCGCTCGCCAAGGAGAAGGGCTTCACGCAGGTGTACTTCAGCAGTTCGACCAAGGGCCTCATCGGTCCGCGGCCGGTCGTGAACTTCGTGTCTCAGGCAACCCTGAGCGCTGCCGCCCTGTCCGGGCGTTACCTGAACGCGGTGGAGGGCTGAGATGACCAGGGCACGTCAGTGGTCCGTGTTCACGGCGGTGGCTTGCCTCGCCGTGCTGGCGGCGGGGTGGTTCGTCCTCGTCAAGCCGCAGCACTCGCACGCGTCCAGCCTGCGCAGCCAGGCCGCGCAGATCGACCAGACCAACCAGTCGCTGCAGGCGCAGATCGCGCACCTGCGGGCGCAGGCGAAGGATCTGCCGGCCCAGCAGCGCAAGCTGGCCGACATCGCGACGAAGGTGCCGGACAGCCCGGCGCTGCCGACGCTGATCCGCCAGCTCTCGGCCGCGGCCGACAGCTCCGGGGTCAACCTCGTCTCGCTCGCGCCGGGTCAACCGACACTGGTCCAGGCCACGGCGGTGAAGCCGGCGACCGCGTCCGCTCCCGCGACGACAAGTGCGCCGACGACGACGACCGCTCCGGCGCCGACGGGTGCAGGGGGTCCGGTCCTCGGGGCCATCCCGCTGCAGATTCAGGTGCAGGGCAGCTACTTCAACCTCGAGCAGTTCTTCGCCGCGATCGAAGGGCTGCCGCGGGCGATGCTCGTGACGCAGTTCAACGCCGCGCCGGTCGCCGGTGGCACCGTCACCAGCGGCCCCGGTGGTCAGACCGTCGCGCCCGGAACCCTCAACGTGACGATGACGGCATCGGTGTTCGAGTCACCGGATGGCGTCGCCCCCAGCACCACGACCACGGGCAAGTAGGGGAGAGACATGACTCAGCAGACCTTCTCGGGGCCGGGTACGGCCGTGGCTGAGCCGCCTGCCCCGATCCTGCCCGGGTACGACGACGAGGACGGCGGCAACGACAACCGCCGCAAGCTGATCCTCGTCGCCGCCGCGCTCGGTGTCCTGGTGCTCGTCGTGGCCGCGTTCTTCCTGCTGAAGAGCGGCGGCTCGTCGACCAACTCGGACTCGTCGTTCACGGTGCCGCACCACCCGGCGAAGGCGGCTAGCGCGCCGCACGCGCCGGCCACGGTGACGTTGCCGAAGGTCGTCAACGCGCCGACCGGACGCGACCCGTTCAAGCCGCTGTACGTCGCGCCGCCGCCGAAGCCTGCCGCTCCCGCGGCCGCCCCGTCGGCTCCGACGACCACGACGACGATCCCGGCCGGCTCGACCAGCGGTACGACGACGGCGCCCGCGCCGGCGACGTACGCCCCGGTCTGGATCGAGCTGGTGAGCGTCAACGGCACCAAGAGCGCGACGTTCATGGTCGGCTACAGCAACGGCAAGGCGCTGCGCACCTCGACGTACTCGAACGTGCTCGCGCCGACGAACAGCCTGCGCACCGACTTCGGCAACGTGTTCTCGCTGCTGTCCATCCAGGACGGTGTCGCGACGGTGCAGTTCGGCGACGGCTCGCCGTTCGACCTCTCGCCGGGTGCGTCGCACCGCCACCAGCTCGGGTAGTTCCGCTCTCTCGTCCGTACGCCGCGGCCCCGCTCACCGTTCATGGTGGCGGGGCCGCGGCGCGTTGCACGGCACAATGGACGGGTGCTGCGGTGGCTGACGTCCGGAGAGTCGCACGGCCGTGCTCTGGTCGCGGTCATCGAGGGGCTGCCCGCCGGCATCCGGATCACCACTGACGACGTCGCCGCCGAGCTCGCCCGCCGACGGCTCGGCACCGGTCGCGGCGCGCGGATGACGTTCGAGCGCGACGAGGTCGATCTCGTCGGCGGGGTGCGCCACGGCGAGACGATGGGCGGTCCGGTCGCCGTCCTCATCGCCAACACCGAATGGCCGAAGTGGGAGACGGTGATGTCGCCGGATCCCGTCCCCGCGGACGAGCTCGAAGGGCTGGCGCGCAACGCCGCGCTCACCCGGCCGCGCCCCGGTCACGCGGATCTCGTCGGCATGCAGAAGTACGGCTTCGACGACGCGCGGCCGGTGCTCGAACGCGCCAGCGCGCGCGAGACCGCCGCCCGGGTCGCACTCGGCACCGTCGCGAAAGCGTTGCTACGACAGGCATACGGGGTCACCGTGCTCAGTCACGTCGTCGCGATCGGGACCGCGGCCGCGCCGCCGGATCGGGTGCCCGAGCCCGGCGACCTCGAGGCGGTCGACGCCGATCCGGTGCGCTGCTTCGACGCCGCCTCGTCGCTCGCGATGGTCGAGGAGATCGAGCGCGCGCGCAAGGACGGCGACACCCTCGGCGGCGTCGTCGAAGTCGTCGTGCACGGCTTGCCGCCGGGCCTCGGCAGTCACGTGCACTGGGACCGCCGGCTCGACTCGCGGCTGGCCGGCGCGCTCATGGGCATCCAGGCCATCAAGGGTGTCGAGGTCGGCGACGGCTTCGCCGGCGCGGCCCGTCGCGGCAGCGAGGCGCACGACGAGATCGAGTCGACGGAGGACGGCCTGCGCCGCCGTACCGATCGGGCCGGCGGCATCGAGGGCGGCATGTCGACCGGGCAGCGGCTGCGCGTGCGCGCGGCGATGAAGCCGATCTCGACCGTGCCGCGCGCACTCGACACCGTCGACGTCGTGACCGGCGAACCGGCCAAGGCGATCAACCAGCGGTCGGACGTGTGCGCCGTGCCCGCTGCCGCTGTCGTCGCGGAGTCGATGGTCGCGCTGGTCGTCGCGGACGCGGCGCTGGAGAAGTTCGGCGGCGACTCGATCGACGAGACGGCGCGCAACTGCTCGTCGTACCTCGCGTCGCTGGCAGTGCGATGAATTCCTGGCCGGTGAAGCCCTGGGTCGTGCTCGTCGGTCCGCCCGGTGCCGGCAAGACGACCGTCGGCCGGTTGCTCGCGGATGCGTCCGGCCGGCCGTTCCGGGACACCGACACCGACATCGAGACGGTGACGGCGATGACGGTCGCGGACATCTTCGTCGAGCACGGCGAGGCGCGGTTCCGCGAGCTCGAACGGACGGCGGTTGCCGCCGCATTGCAGGAGTACGACGGGGTGCTCGCGGTCGGTGGCGGCGCGGTGCTCGACGAGACGACGCGGGAGCTGTTGCGCGGCCACACGGTCGTCTTCCTCGACGTCGACGTGGCCGATGCGGCCGCGCGCGTCGGGCTGAACCAGAGCCGGCCGCTGCTGCTCGGCAACCCGCGGGCGCAGCTCACGAAGTTGCTCGCCGAGCGGCGCCCGCTCTACGCCGAGGTCGCGTCGCTCACCGTCGACACGACTGGTCGCGACGCGCCGGCCGTCGCGGCCGAAGTCCTGGCGGCGCTGGTGCCGGCGTGACGACGATCCGGGTGGCGGGACCGCCGCCGTACGACGTCGTCGTCGCGCCCGGCGCGCTCAACACGCTGCCCTCCGTGGTGGGCGGCGCGCGCGCGGTCGTCGTCGTGGCCGACGCGCGCCTCGCCGAGCGGGCGAAGGAGGTGCCACGGCAACTTCCCGATGTCGACGTGACGATCGAGCTCGTGCCGTCGGGGGAGCAAGCGAAGACGGTAGGCCGGCTGGAGCGGCTGTGGGAGGCATTCGCCGATGCCGGTCTCTCGCGATCCGACGCCGTCGTGTCGGTCGGCGGGGGAGCGACGACGGATCTGGCCGGCTTCGCCGCGGCGACCTGGATGCGCGGCGTGCGCGTCGTGCACGTCCCGACGACGTTGCTCGCGATGGTCGACGCCGCGGTGGGCGGGAAGACCGGCGTCAACACCGCGGCCGGCAAGAACCTCGTCGGTGCGTTTCACCCGCCGGCGGCCGTGCTGGTCGATCTCGACGTGTTGTCGACGCTGCCGGACGCCGAGTGGATCAACGGCATGGCCGAGGTGGTGAAGGCCGGATTCATTGCGGATAAAGGGATTCTCGACCTGGTACGTGACGGCGCACGTGCACACGCGAGCGAGCTCGTCGAGCGGTCGATCGCGATGAAGGCGGCGGTCGTGAGCGAGGATCCGACCGAGGCGGGCCGGCGCGAGATCCTCAACTACGGACACACGCTCGGCCATGCGATCGAGCGGCGAGAGGAGTACCGGATGCCGCACGGGCACGCCGTCGCGATCGGGATGGTCTACGCGGCCGAGCTCGCCGAGCTCTCCGGCACGGCTCAGCCCGGGCTCGCGCGTTCGCATCGTGACCTTCTCTCGACGGTCGGGTTGCCGACGTCGTACGGTGCCGGCGCGTTCGACGAGCTGTACGACGCGATGCGATTGGACAAGAAGGCGCGCGCGGGCCGGCTGCGCTTCGTCGTGCTCGCCGACATCGGCGAGCCGGCGCGTCTCGACGATCCGGATCGCGAGCTGCTCGCGACCGCGTACGAACGGTTGGTCGGGTCATGACCGCGGTCGTGTGGATCCTCAACGGGCCCAATCTCGGCCGGCTCGGCAAGCGCGAGCCGGACGTGTACGGCACCGCGTCGTACGACGACCTGGTCGCGACCTGCATGAGTGCGGGGGAGCAGCTCGGGATGTCGATCGAGGTCCGGCAGACCGACGACGAGGCGACGTACGTGCGCTGGTTGCACGACGCGGAGGACAGCGGCGTCGACGCGCTCGTGCTCAACCCGGCGGCATGGACGCACACGAGCGTTGCGGTGCGCGACGCGGCGGCGGCGTTGCGCGCGCCGTTCGTCGAGGTGCACCTGTCGAATCCGTTGGCGCGCGAGGAGTTCCGGCACGTGTCCTACACCGCCGGCGAAGCGGTCGGCATCGTGGCCGGCTTCGGCCTCGACTCGTACCGCCTCGCCCTGCAAGCCCTCGCCGCCCGCCTGCCGACGTAGCCCAAACGCCGATCGCCGCCTCGCCGCCTTGGAGGGCAGCGAGGCGGCGATCGGGTTCGTCGCGAATGAGTTGGTACTAGGCCGTCTTGGCCTCGTCGATCGCGATCGCGCCACCCGACGCGATGAGCTTCAGGGTGTGCACGACCGTCGTCGATGAGCTGCCGCCGAACAGCAGCACGCCGCACTTCGTGAACGACTGGTGCTCGTTGATGACGGCCACGTTGCGCCCGTCGAGGGCGACGACCATCTTCGCGAACGCCGGGCCCTTGCAGCCGTAGACGTAGTACTTGCTGCCGACGAAGTGCACCGACCCGGCCCGCGCCGACGGGACCGCGACGTACGTGCCGCCGATGGCACCGGATGCGGCGTGGCGCACCGAGCCGCTGCTGAACGACCAGACGCCGGACTTGTCGTCGGCGACGACCGATGCCCGCGCGGTGTGGCTGCTGGCCTTGGCCGCGTTGCCCGCGAGGTCGGTGATCCCGGACGTGAGGTGCAGCCCGTAGGACTGGCCGGGGACGAGCTTCGCGGTCGTGCTGAACACCCAGGTGCCCGCGGTGGCACCCGTGGCCCAGCTGCCCGGCAGGGCCGAGCCGCCGCCGACGACCGGAACGATCTGCACGTGGCTGATCGAGCCGGAGAGGTCGGTCTCGCTGACGGCCAGGTGGAACTTCGCACCGACCAGCGGCACGCTCGTGTCCGTCAGCCGGAATACCGGCGGCGTCGCGTCGCGGGTGAACTGCAACGTGTTGCTCCAGGTCAGGCCGTTGCCCGACTCGTCGACACCCTGCACCCGCCAGTAGTAGACGCCGTCGGTCAATGCTGTGGCCTGCGGCGTGTACTGCGGCATGTCGATCGTCGCGACGTCGAGCACGACGCTCGAGAAGTCGGGATCCTTCGCAATCTGCAGCCGGTAGTTGCGGACGTCGAACGCGGACGCGCCGGCGCTGGTGAAGAACTCGGGCCACGAGAACGTGCCGGTCTTACTGGTCAGGAACGCGCCGGGCGTCGGGGTCGCGGTCAGAGCGGTCAGGCTGACCCCGCTGCTGCGCTTGTCGAAGGTTGCGACGCCACTCGACCCGACAAACGTGATCGTCGGCGCGCTGGTCGACCCGCCGCCGCCGCCACCGCCCGTGCCCGGACCGACGAGGACCGGGGTGCCGCAGGTCCGGTCGTTGACCGGGTCGTTGACACATGTGTCGGCCGTCACGGTCCAGTAGAAGGCGGCGCCGGAACCGTCGTTGACCTGCGCGTCGAGGTAGGCGTCGCGCGGCGTGATCGACGGCCACTGCGTGTCGTAGACGCGGTAGACGTTGGTCCGAGCCGGGTCGCGGAAGATCGAGACGCGGTAGTAGTTCGCGCCGTTGATCGGGTTCCACGAGAACGTCGGCGTCACCGGGCAGATGTTCGCGCTCGTGTCGTCGCACGTGTTCGAGCCGCCGGCGGTGTGCCATGAGGTCGTGAGGCCGGTCACCGGCACCGGGCTGCCGGGCGATCCGGCCGTGGGGGCGGCGTAGGTGAAGGTCGGACCGGTGAGGGTGTCCGCATCACACTCCGGCTGCACCTGCGCACATTCGAAGTTCGCGTCGTTGGCCGTGTCGGCCGCAAGGACCGGCGCGATCGAATCGTCGAACGCACGGACCTCCCAGAACAGCGTGACTCCGCCCTTGATGTCGGTCGCCGACATGCAGTCCCCGCCGACCGTCTCGCCGGTGCTCTTCAACGTGTACGGCGTGAACGAGGTGCCCGCGGTCCAGCACGAGGCGGTGAGCGTGGCATCGGTCGGGAAGGTCGAGTCGGTGCTGTAGCGCACCTGGTACAGCGACGCACCCTTGACCGCCGACCACGTGATCGTCGGGTCGCTGCTCGTCGGCGCCTTGATCAGCGTCATCGGGTCGGCCCACTCGCGCAGGAACTGGCCGTCGGGCGACCAGTCGCTGTGCCCGCCGGCGTCGACCGCGCGCACCCGCCAGTAGTACCAGCCGTGCGGCAGCGAGATCGGCACCTCGTACGTGGTGTTCGACGTAATCCCGTTGTTGGGCAGCGTGACGGTGTCGTTGGTCCAGTCCTCGTTCGGGCTGATCTGCACCTCGTACCCGGTCGCATACGGCGTCGACGTGGCGTTGGCCGTGTTCCACGAGAGCGCGACCCAGTGGGTGTCCGTCGGAGTGTTCAGCGACGGCGCGGTGGTGCCGGTAATGGGGTCGGCCGCGGCCGCCATCGTCGCCGGCATGGCGAGGGTTGCGACAACGGCGGTCACTGCGGTGAGTGCGGACATAGCGATGCGGCGGGAGAGTGCCACGTGGTGCCCCCGAATTCAAAGTCGGTGAGACGGCTGGGACGGCAGACGTCGTTTGTCCATCGGCGTCCGGCTCCGGGTCCCTTGAGGTAGCTCACCCGATCGGAGCAGGCGCCAAGACGACTATCGCCTTACCCGGCACCAATCCCAGACTTTCCGGTCACATCGGCGTGTTGCCGTAGCATCGGCGACCGTGGCCACGACCAATGACCTCAAGAACGGGATGACGCTCGACCTCGACGGAGTGCTCTGGAACGTCGTCGAATTCCAGCATGTCAAGCCGGGCAAGGGTGGCGCGTTCGTCCGCACGAAGCTCAAGAACGTGCTCACCGGCCAGGTGGTCGAGCGCACCTTCAACGCCGGCACGAAGGTCGAGACCGCGACCGTCGACAAGAGCGAAATGACCTATCTGTACCAAGATGGCGCGGATTACGTCTTCATGGACAGCCAGACCTACGACCAGATTCACGTGCCCGCGGCTGCGGTCGGCGAGGCGAAGGACTACCTGCTCGAGAACATGACCGCGACGATCGCGCGGCACGACGGTGCAGTCCTCTACGTCGAACTGCCGGCGTCGGTCGAGTTGACCATCACCTACACCGAGCCGGGCCTGCAAGGCGACCGCTCGACCGGTGGCACGAAGCCCGCGACGCTGGAGACCGGCGCGACCGTCCAGGTGCCGCTGTTCATCACCCAGGGCGAAAAGATCAAGGTGGACACCCGCGACGGCCGGTACATCGGCCGGGTCAACTAGCTCGTACCCCGCCTGTCACGACGTGGCCGCTCGGAGCAAGGCGCGCAAACGCGCGCTCGACGTCGTGTTCGAGGCCGACCTTCGCGGTCGCGACGTCGTCGAGACGCTGGGCGAATGGGTCGCGCGGGCCGACCCGCCGGTGCAGCCCTACGCCCGCTCGCTGGTCGCCGGGCTCGCCGAGCATCGCGACGAGATCGACACGACGCTGTCCGGCTACGCCGGCGACTGGCCGCTGGCCCGGATGCCGTCGGTGGACCGGGCAATCCTGCGGCTCGCGGCGTACGAACTGCTCTACTGCCCGGACGTCCCGGACGCGGTCGTGATCGACGAAGCGGTCGAGTTGGCGAAGAGCCTGTCGACCGACGAGTCGCCGGCGTTCATCAACGGCGTGCTGGCGCGGGTGCTCGCATCCAAGTCTTAGCGGGTCGAACTGTCTGTCTGGGCCGCTGGCAAGGCCGCAGGAGCCGCCGCGGGCGCAGGCCCGCAAGGCGACGAGAACGCCGCCAGCGGTTCAGACAGGCAGTTCGATCGTGTGTCGGGCTTCGGCGTTGAGCACACCCCAGTGGATCAGCTGGTCGGTGAGCTGGCTGGGCGTTTCGTCGTAGATGACCGCAAGTGTCCGCAGGTCTTCTTGCCGGATCGAGAGCACCCGGCCGTTGTAGTCGCCGCGCTGGCTCTGGATCGTCGCGGTGTAACGGGCCAGCGGCGCGGCCTGGTCGGCCGGGATGTGCTGGAGCTTCTCGAGGTCGAGGACGAGGCGCGGCGGCGGCTCGGTGGCGGCCGCGGTCGGCGTGGCGTCCGGGAGCAGCTCGTTGATCGGCACCGAGTAGAAGTCGGCGAGCTCGGCCAGCCGCTGCACGGTGACGGCGCGGTCGCCGCGCTCGTACGAGCCGACGACGACGGCCTTCCAGCGGCCGTGGGATTTCTCCTCGACGCCGTGCAACGACAACCCCTGCTGCATGCGGATTGCCCGCAGCCGTTGCCCCAGCGCCTTGGCGTACGGGGTGTGGGCTTCCTCGGTCATGCGCTCCGCTCCGCTCGGCTCGGTGGGGAGGGCTCCCCCGCTCCGATGACGATTACTCACAGTGACGGTAGGCGGGGTGGCCGTGAGCGTCAAGCACCTACGCGTAGCGACATGCCCAGTTGACATCGACACGGACCGTTTCCGGCGTGGCCTGGTACCGTGGCGCCCGACCTACCGTCCTTTAACTCCCGTCCAGCGAGGCGGGGAAGGAGGGAGCAGGGTGAGTTCTGCGCACCCGCCCACGCCGCGCCCATCGCCCCGGCCGGTGACCGGCGACCCTTCGGTCGCCCGCACGGTCCTCGACGCCGCCGATGTCGGCCGGGCGCTGACCCGGATCGCCCACGAGATCGTCGAGCGCAACCACGGGCTCGCCCACGTGGCGCTCATCGGCCTCCAGACCGGGGGTGTCCCGCTCGCCCACCGGTTGCACGAGGCTCTGCTCAACGTCGACGGCACCGACGTGCCGGTCGGCACCCTGGATGTCGCCTTCTATCGGGACGACATCGGTTTGCGT
>JAICXQ010000030.1 GCA_025980325.1 Frankiales bacterium | reverse complement strand
GTCGTCGTACCGTCACCGGCGACGTCGTCGGTCTTCTTCGCGACCTCCTTGACCAGCTCGGCGCCGATCTTCTCGTACGGGTCTTCGAGCTCGATCTCCTTGGCGATCGAGACACCGTCGTTGGTGATCGTGGGGGCGCCCCACTTCTTGTCGAGGACGACGTTGCGGCCCTTCGGGCCGAGCGTGACCTTGACGGCGTCGGCGAGCTGGTTCATGCCCCGCTCGAGCGCGCGCCGCGCCTCTTCATCGAAAGCGATGATCTTTGCCATGCGGTTGAGTCCTCCCGCGGACGAATCCTGTCGGACCGGCGTACGACGCCCGCGACGGACGGCCCGAGCAGCCGGTCCCCCGGCCCTGGTACCTCGTCGTACCGGTCTGTCACTCGACCACTCCGAGTGCTAAGGACATTGTTAGCACTCGACCGGCCCGAGTGCAAGCTGGGTCCGAATCGCCACATCTCGGTCACCTTCGTACGTTTCGCTGCGCGTGCTGGGCGCGGCTCCGTACGGTCGGATCCGCCGCCACACCTCTCGTGCGCGGTCACGCCTGCCCTCGCCGAGCCCGTCCCGGCAGCGTCGTGCCGATGACCCTGGGACGGGACCGGGGACCCACAGCTATGCGAGGCCGCTGAATAGGCCTCTCGGGGTGAAGCGCTACCGCGCCGGGCGAGTTCTCCGCCCGAACCCGACAGCTAACCCGGCAGGCGTCGGAGACCACTACTCATGATCCGTCCGTCAGTTGGCACCCGCCTGCGCGCTGCCGCCGTCACCGCGGCGATCAGCGCCGGCCTACTCACCACCAGCGCGATCGTCACGACGCCCAGCGCGTCGGCGGCGGTGTACGCCCCGCGCGGCTCCTGGAACTACAAGGTCAACGAGGTCATCCACGTCGCCCGCGCGCAGAAGGGCAAGCCGTACCGCTACGGCGCGGCCGGGCCGCGGTCGTTCGACTGCTCCGGGCTGGTGCAGTTCGTCTACCGCCGCGCGCTCGGCGAGCGGCTGCCGCGGACCGCGGCCGCGCAGTACCGCGCGTCGAAGCACGTCGGCCCGCACTCGCTGCGGGTCGGCGACCTCGTGTTCGTCAAGGAAGGCGGCTACGTCTCGCACGTCGGCATCTACGCCGGGCACGGGTACTGGTGGGTCGCCCCGCACACCGGCACCGTCGTGAAGCTGCAGAAGATCTACACCTCACACGTGGTCTACGGCCGCGTCATCCACTAGGCCGCGTCCTCAATTGCGAGATAGCGGACGTCTACGGGTGCTATCTCGCAATTGATGCGTGGTCAGCCGCCGGCGACGGCCGGGATGATCGACACGGTCACGCCGTCCGGCGTCGGCGTCGCGAGCCCGCCGGCGAACCGGACGTCCTCGTCGCCGACGTAGAGGTTGACGAACCGGCGCAGCTTGCCGTCGTCGTCGAGCACCCGCGTGCGGATGCCCGGGTGGTTCGCCTCGAGCTTGTCGAGCAGTTCGACCAGCGTCGCGGCGCCGTCGACCGACACCTCGGACGCGCCGCCGGTATACGTCCGCAGGATCGTCGGCACCCGCACCGTGACCGCCATCTACGCCACCCCCGCCGCGCGAAAAGCGGCCAGCGACGGCGCGATCGTCGCGGTCGGCTTCGCGACCGGCGCGACCGCGTCGAGCGTCTTCAACCCGTCGCCGGTGTTGAGGATCACGGTCTCGGCTGCCGGGTCGAGTTGGCCGGCGTCCAGCAACGCGCGCAGCGTCGCGACCGTCACCCCGCCAGCGGTTTCGGCGAAGATGCCTTCGGTCCGGGCGAGCAGCCGGATGCCCTCGACCACCTCGTCGTCGCTCACGTCCGCGATCGCGCCGCCGGTCCGCCGGACGACGTCGAGCGCGTAGATGCCGTCGGCCGGATTGCCGATCGCGAGCGACTTCGCGATCGTCGACGGCCGTACCGGTTGCACGACGTCATGGCCGGCCTTGAACGCCGCCGACACCGGTGAGCATCCGGTCGCCTGCGCGCCGAACACGCGGTACGGCGACGCGTCGACGAGACCCAACGTCGAGAACTCGCGCCATGCCTTGTCGACCTTCGTCAGCAACGCACCCGACGCGATCGGGACGACGACCTGCGAAGGCAGCCGCCAGCCGAGCTGCTCGGCGATTTCGTAGCCGATCGTCTTCGAGCCCTCGGCGTAGAACGGCCGGACGTTGACGTTGACGAACGCCCAGTCCTCCTGCTCGCCGGAGACCTCGGCGCACAACCGGTTGACGTCGTCGTAGTTGCCGTCGATCGCGACGAGCGTGCCGCCGTACACCGCGGTCGTGACGACCTTGCCGGCCTCGAGATCAGACGGGATGAACACGACCGAGCGCATCCCGGCGCGCGCCGCCGCGGCCGCGACCGCGTTCGCGAGGTTGCCGGTCGACGCGCAGGACAGGACGCTGAAGCCGAGCGTTCGCGCGGCCGACGCCGCGACCGCGACGACGCGATCCTTGAACGAGTGCGTCGGGTTGCCGCTGTCGTCTTTGACCCACAGCGTCTTCATGCCGAGTTCGCGGGCGAGGTTGTCGGCCTTGATCAGCCGGGTGCAGCCGACCTGCAGGTCGACGACCGGCGCAACCGGCAGCAGCCCGCCGTAGCGCCACATCGTCCGCGGCCCGGCATCGATCGACGCCCGCGTCACCGACGCGAGCAAGGTGTCGTCGTAACCGATCTCCAGCGGGCCGAAGCATTGCTCGCAGGCATTGCCGGGCCCGAGGTCGTACGTCGCGCCGCATTCGCGACAGGTCAGGTTGGCGGCCGCGCCGAACGTCGGGCGATCCAAGACAGTGGTCAAAGCAAAGCGCCTCTCTCGCTCATCTTTCCCGCAACTTTTGCTACGGGCCGGAGTTGGCACCTGTCCCAGTGCTGGCTAGAGCACTGGCGATGGTTGCCGGGGCTTCAACGGGCCGGTCCCTCTGCCCCTCTTGATGAGGTACTGCAACGTGCGTGTGCCAGTGTCGCATATATGGACGCGTCGGCGCACAGGTGGTTTTCCCAGCGCACGTCCCGCGCGGCCGACTGGCCGCTCGCGCGGCTGCTCGAAGCCAAAGCCGCGACGACGGTTTCGGTCGTACTCCCCGCGCTGAACGAGGCTGCCACCGTCGGCCGGATCGTGCAACGGATCCTGCCGCTTCCGGTCGTCGACGAGGTCGTCGTCATGGACTCCGGCTCGACCGACGCGACGATC
This sequence comes from Frankiales bacterium, assembly GCA_025980325.1. Taxonomy (GTDB): domain Bacteria; phylum Actinomycetota; class Actinomycetes; order JAFAQI01; family JAFAQI01; genus BP-197. Next base: position 22,563 of record JAICXQ010000030.1, on the reverse strand, counting down.
GACGTCGCGACCGCGGCGGGTGCCCGCGTCGTACGGCGCGAAGACGTGCTCGCCGACCTGCCGCCGCGACCCGGCAAGGGCGAAGTGCTCTGGCGCTCGCTCGCCGCGACGTCAGGTGACGTGATCTGTTTCGTCGACAGCGACCTGCGTGACTTCTCGCCGAGCTTCGTCACCGGGCTCCTCGGTCCGTTGCTCACCGACCCCGGCGTGGCCTTCGTGAAGGCGACGTACGACCGCGCGCTGCGCACCGGTGAGGTCGAACTTCCGACCGGCGGCGGCCGGGTCACCGAACTCGTCGCCCGGCCGTTGCTCGCGTTGCATTGGCCGGCACTCGGCGGGTTCGTGCAACCGCTGGGCGGCGAGTACGCCGCCCGCCGTTCGCTGCTGGAACAACTGCCGTTCCCGTGCGGGTACGGCGTCGAGTTCGGCCTGCTCGTCGACACGTACACGCGGGTCGGCCTCGACGCGATGGCGCAGGTCGATCTGTCCCGGCGCAAGCACCGCAACTCGGATCTGCACAAACTCGGCCAGATGGCGGTCGAGATCCTGCAGGTCGCGCAGGCCCGGTTGGGCCGGCCGGTGCCGCCACCGGTGGAGCTCACCCAGTTCGTCCGCGACGGCTCCGGCTACCGCTTGCTCACCACCGACATGACCGAGCACGAACGGCCGCCGATCGTCACGATGGCGGGGTACCCGAATCGGCGGTGACGTCGAGGAAGAAATGCCGCACGAACGGATGCGCGGCGAGGATCTCGCGTTCCATCGCCCGCGCGAGTGCCTCGACCTGCCCGGCGGTGATGTCGTCGTCGAGATCGATCCGCGCGGCGACGAGGACTTCGCCGCGGCCGATCACCATCGTCAGCAACTCGTCGACCGCGTCGACTTCCGGATGCGCGGCGAGCAACGCGCGCACGCCTTCCTGCAGCCGGGGATCCGCGGCTTCGCCGACGATGAGGCTGCGGTTCTCCCGGCCGAGTGCCACCGCGACGACCGCGAGCAGCAGTCCGATCGCGATCGACGCGAGCCCGTCCCACGTCGCGTTGTGCGTCGCCTGATGGAGCGCTACGCCGGTGGCCGCGAGCACCAGGCCGGCCAGCGCCGCGGTGTCCTCGAAGAACACGGTCGTCGCAGCCGGATCGGTCGTCTCCCACAACTCGTCGCGCATCCGCCGGCCGACGCGGGCCGCGTCGGCGCGTAGCTGGGATCGGGCCTGCAACCACGACACGCATTCGAGCCCGAACGAGACCGCGAGCACGACGTACGTCAACGTGAAGTGGCCGCCCTCGTCGTGGCCACCCTCGCGCAACTTGTTCACGCCTTGGAGGACCGAGAACACACCGCCGCCGACGAAGATGCCGACCGCGGCGAGCAACGTCCAGAAATAGCGCTCGCGCCCGTATCCGAACGGGTGCCGCGTGTCCGCCGGGCGGTCGCTTCGCCGTACGGCGACGAGCAGCAGGACTTCGTTCGTCGTGTCGGCGATCGAGTGCGCGGCCTCGGAGATCATCGCCGCCGACCCCGACAGCGCGCCGGCCACCGCCTTGGCGATCGCGATGCCGAGGTTGACGAGGATCGCGACGACAACGGTGGCCTTGCTCGCGTCGTGATCGAGATCCTGATCCGCCACGCCGACCACTGTGCCGTACCGGCCGCCGGTACGCTCCCCGGCGTGCCGCGCGCCGACGTCCTCGTCGCCTCGAATCGCGGGCCGGTCAGCTTCCGGCTCGGCGACGACGGCGGCTTGACCCTGTCCCGGGGCGGCGGCGGCCTGGTCTCGGGCGTCTCGGCGGCGGCGCGCGACAGTTCGTCGCTGTGGGTGTGCGCGGCCTTGTCCGACGCCGACCGGCTGGCCGCCGCGGCCGCACCGGGTGGCCGGCTCGACGTCGCGGGTCATGACACCGGTGGCACCGCGGTGCGGATGCTGCCGATCGACGAGACGACGTTCCGCCGCGCCTACAACGCGGTGGCGAACTCCACGATCTGGTACGTCAACCACACCCTGTTCGACACACCGCGAACGCCGGTCTTCGACGCGCGTTGGGCGCGCTACTGGCAGGCGTACGTCGACTACAACGCCGCGTTCGCAGCCGCGCTGGCGGAGGAGGCGGCCGACGGCGCGAAGGTGCTGGTGCAGGACTACCACCTGATGCTGGTGCCGCGGATGGTGCGCGAACTGCGACCGGACCTGCGCCTCGGTCACTTCACCCATACGCCGTGGGCGGAGCCGTCGTACTTCTCGTTGCTGCCGGACGACATCGCGGCCGAGATCCTCACCGGCATGCTCGGCGCGGACAGCGTCGGCTTCCTGTCGCCGCGGTGGGCCGAGGCATTCGTTCGCTGTTGCGTGCGGCTGCTCGGAGCCGATTCCGGCGGCGGCAGCGTGCACCTGGGCAACCGCTCGACATCGGTACGCGTGCATGCGCTCGGTGTCGACGCCGACGAGTTGCGCGAGCGGGTCTCCCGGCCGGACGTCGCGTTGCGCCGCGATGCGTTGCGCCAGCGGATCGGCGGCCGGCGCGTGATCGTGCGGGTCGACCGGACCGAACTGTCGAAGAACATCGGCCGCGGGCTCGCGGCCTACCGCGAGCTGCTGCGGTCGTATCCGGAACATCGCGGTCACGTGATGCACGCGGTGTTCGCCTACCCCTCGCGCCACGACCTGCCGGACTACCGCGCGTACACCGCCGAGGTGCAGCGGCTCGCGCGCGAGATCGACGACGAGTTCGCCGGCAACGGGTGGTCGCCGTTACTGCTCGAAGTGAACGACGACTATGCGCGCTCGCTCGCGGCCTTGCAACTGGCCGAGGTGCTCGTCGTGAATCCGTTGCGGGACGGGATGAATCTGGTCGCGAAGGAAGGGCCGGTGCTCTCCGAATCCGGCGTCGCAGTGGTGCTCTCGCGCGAAGCAGGCGCGGCCGACGAATTCGGTGCCGACGCCTTCACGGTGAATCCGTTCGACGTCACGGGTACGGCGCGGGCGATGCACGAGGCGCTGCTGATGGACCCGACCGAACGGCGCAACCGCAGCGACCGGCTCGCGATCGCCGCCACTGCGCTCCCGCCGAAGAAGTGGTTCGCCGCGCAACTCGCCGCCCTCGGCTAGCAAACGAACGCGGGACTGCCCTACGTGCCGATTGCTTCGGCGAGGTGGCGGAGGAACGCGACGACCGCCGGCGGACCGTCCAGTACGACGTCAGCGCGGTCGGCGAGCTCGCGCGGTGCGTCGTCGCCGGACACACTCGCCGCGGTGAACCCCGGTATGCCGTCCGCGCGCAACGTCTCGACCGCGTCGTACGCCGGCAGGTCGCCGAGGTCGTCGCCGACGTAACCGACGCAACCCCAGCCCTGCGCAAGCCGGCGTACGGCGAGTCCCTTGTCGACGCCGGTGGGCCGCAGTTCGAGCACGAGCCGACCGGGCACGACTTCGAGCCCGCACTCGCGCGCAATCGCCGCCAGGGGCGACGCCAACGCAGCGAGCGCCGCAGCGGGGTCGGCAGCCGGCCTCGTGTGCACGACGAGCGAATGCACCTTGTCTTCCAGATGCACACCCGGCGTGGTCACCAACTCGGCGACGCGTGGCCGGGCCGCGTCGACACCGGGGTCCGGCGGCGGCGAGTCGAGCTCGCCGTCCGCCCACGACTCCAACCCGTAGTGGCCGACGACGACAAGCCCGGGCACGGCGTCGAGCCCGCCGACCGCGACCGCGTCCAACGCGCCGCGACCACTCACGACTGCACACCGGCCGACCGCCGCGGACAACGCAGCGAGCACCTCGATCGCGCCGGGTGCCGGGTGCGCCTGCGACGGCTGCTCGACGATCGGGGCGAGCGTTCCGTCGTAGTCGATCGCGATGACGGCGCGGGCCGGATCGGCGAGTACGGCGGCGAGGCCGAGGCGGCCGGCAGCCGTGCGCGGATCCGGCAGCAACGGCACCGTCAGTGCCAGTCGCGGGTCACGACGAGGGTCAGTCCGTGCCCGGGCAAGCCGGCGAACCGGGGTTCGATCCGCTGGATCTGCGGGAATTCACGGGCGAGCTCGCGCGCCTGCGCCAGCTGCCCGGGCGCGTAGAAGACGGTGGTGACGGCGAGGCGGCCGCGGTAGTTGCCGACCTGCGCGATCGGCCAGCCCTTCGCGTGCACCTCGGCCGCCACCTCTCGGGCGAGGCCGCTGCGGCGGGAGTTGTTGAGCACCGTGACCGGCACCTTCGCGATGCTCGCCGGGGTCGTCGCGGGCGGTTCGCTGGCCGGCGGCGCCGGCCCGGTCGGCGGGGGCCCGGTCGGCGGGGGCGCGGTCGGCGACGCGCTGACCGACGGTGCCGGCGTGGCCGACGTGGCCGACGGCGAGGCAGAGACCGCCGGCGAGGACGACGTCGGCACCACGATCGCCGGCCCGGCCCCACGCGGCGTCGACCGGTTGTTCAGCACCAGCAGCAAGACGACCACCAGAACGACCGCGCTCACCGCGCCGAGGGGCGGCAGCAGCCGCCGTAGCGTCACTGCGGCCGGCTCGCCCGCCCGATGACTCCGCGGCCGGACTCCGTCTCCGGCCGGCTCCGGCGACGGCGGGAAGCTCACACCTCGATGCCGAGGCGGCGGGCGGATCGGGCCCGCTGGCGCGCGGTGCGCAGCCGGCGCAGCCGCTTGACCAGCATCGGGTCGGCGGCGAGGGCTTCGGGCCGGTCGAGCAGCGCGTTGAGCACCTGGTAGTAGCGGGTGGCGGACATGTCGAACCGCTCGCGGATGGACTGCTCCTTGGCGCCGGCGTACTTCCACCACTGGCGCTCGAACGCGAGGATCTCGCGGTCGCGCTCGCTCAGCTCACCGCTGACGACCGGCTGCCCGCCGGCAAGTGCCGCTAGGTCCGCCGCGCTGAGTTCCATCGCCGTCTCCCGCATGCCGTCAACTTACACCGCTGTCATTCTGGCACGCCATGACGACAATCCGCCGTACGAACCGCCAATCGCGCTACGGATACAGGCCCCGCGTGCGGTGCGCCTCGGCGACCCGGCCGACGCCGATCATCTGGGCCGCCGTGCGCAGCGACACCCCCTGCTCGCGGGCCAGCGTCGAGACCTCGTCGTACGCCTTGTCCATGATCGCCCGCAGCCGGTCGTTGACCTCGTCCTCGGTCCACCAGTACGCCTGCAGGTCCTGGACCCATTCGAAGTACGACACCGCGACGCCGCCGGAGTTGGCGAGGATGTCCGGTACGACGACGGCGCCGCGAGCCTCGAGGATCGCGTCGGCGTCCGGGGTGGTCGGGCCGTTCGCGCCCTCGACGATGAACCGCGCCTTCACCGCGTCCGCGTTGCCGTCGTGGATGACGCCTTCGAGCGCGGCCGGCACGAGGATGTCGACGTCGAGTTCGATCAGCTCCTCGTTGGTGATCGGGTCGGTGCCGGGGTAGCCCGCGACCGACTCCATCCCCGCGCCGCGGATCGCGCGCAGCATCGCGGCCGGGTTGAGCCCCATCGAGTTGTACGCGCCGCCCTTGACGTCGGACACCGCGACGACCTTGCAGCCGGCGTCGTGCAGGTACTGCGCGGCGAGGCCGCCGACCTTGCCGAAGCCCTGGACGGCGACCGACACCTCGCGCGGATCCACGCGCGCCTCGCGCAGCGCCGCGAACGCGGAGTACATGACGCCGCGGCTGGTCGCGCCGCCGCGGCCTTGCGACCCGCCGACACTGACCGGCTTGCCGGTGACGACGCCGGTGACGGTGTAGCCCTTGTTCACCGAGTAGGTGTCCATGAACCACGCCATGGTCTGGTCGTCGGTGCCGACGTCCGGGGCCGGGATGTCCTTCTCCGGGCCGACGATCGGGCCGATCTCGCTGGCGTAGCGGCGGGTCACCCGCTCGAGCTCGTTGCGGCTGTAGAGGCGTGGGTCGATCGTCACGCCGCCCTTCGCGCCGCCGTACGGGATGCCGATCAGCGCGCACTTCCAGGTCATCCACATCGCCAGCGCACGGACCTCGTCGATGTCGGTCGACGGGTGGTAGCGGATGCCGCCTTTGGCCGGGCCGCGGGACAGGTTGTGCTGCACCCGGTAGCCGCGCAGGACCTCGACGTGCCCGTCGTCGCGACGCAGCGGGATCGACACCGTCATCTCGCGTCGCGGCGTCGCGAGCAGTTGGTGGGTGCCGTCGTCGAGCCCGAGATGCTTGACCGCCTCGGCGAGCTGGATCTGCGCCGATTCCCACGCCGACTGCCGCGCAACCACCCGAGCATCCTGCCACGCCCGCCCGCGGCAACCGCCGAGCGCCGGCTAGAACGGCCCAATCAGAACGGCCCAATCAGAACGGCAGAGCGAACCCGACGAAGATGTCGCCGAGGTACGCCGACGGCGCGACGACCGCGGAATCCCAGCCAACCCCGGCCCGCGTGTTGTCCTGCGGCCCGTAGATCCCCATCGCGGTCGCGTTGACCGGCGCATATCCGGGCGTGCCGTCGATCGACGTCACTCCGACCGTCGTCGGCCCCATGAAGTCGAAGCCTTGGAAGTCGCCGCACGGCCCGACGCCGCCGATGCTCGCGACGACGGTGTCCGTCGGGCCGTCGGTGGCACACCCGGACGACTCCAGGGCGCCGGCCGGTTGCGCTGACTCGTACTGCACCGACCACGCGACCCCGAAGCCGTGCCCGCCCGGCATCGAGTCGAACGCATGCAATTGCAGTTGGTGTGCCGCGACCGCCGTACCGCTGTGCTGCGCGGCCGTGACCGTTACCGCACTCGCCCGCCCGATCATCCGGATCCGGCCGGCGAGCGGGCGCAGTGTCACAGCCACCGACGTGCCCCGCTCGCCCAGAAGCACGAGCCGGTAGCGACCGGCCGCGAGATTTCCGTCGGGGTCGCTCGTCATGTCCGGCGGCGGCACCGTCCAGGGGCAGGTACCGCCCGCGCAGCGAACGGACTGCGGCAGGTCGAGCGCGACGAAGACTTGCGGATTCCGGCCGCGCGACGGCTGGACCAGCCCGATCCCGGACCACGTCCCCCGGCTCGTGGAGTAGCTGTCGGCGTTCGCCAACTGGGTGCCGGCGGCGACATCGACCCAATAGGAGGATCCCGCGACGCCGGTGACCCGCAGGACCGGCGGCGCGGTTCGGGCGCTCGCGGAGACGGCGAGCGGCGACGCGATCACGAGGACGGCGGCCAGGGAACCGAACATGCGCGTGCTTCTCATGCCCGGAGGTACGACCGCGGCGGGCCGCCGTAACCCGTTGTCCGGCGACCCGATTACCCCGCGACCCGGTTACCCCGCGACGATGTCGCCGCTGGCCGGGCCGCTCGGTGACGCCCAGGACCATGCGTACGCGGTGTCCTCGCAGGCGGTCGCGGCGTCGCCGAGCGACAGCGGCCGGAACGTGTCCACCATGACCGCGAACTCCTCGGTCGCGTCCTTGCCGATCGACGCCTCGACACTGCCCGGCTGCGGACCATGGATGAAGCCCGACGGGTGCAGCGAGATCGATCCCGGCTCGATGCCGGCGCCCTTGCGCGACATGAAGTCGCCCTCGACGTAGAACAGGACCTCGTCGCTGTCGACGTTCGCATGGTTGTACGGCGCGGGGATGGCGAGCGGGTGGTAGTCGAACTTGCGGGCGACGAACGAGCACACGACGAAGCCCGGTCCCTCGAACGTCTGGTGCACCGGCGGCGGCTGGTGCACCCGCCCGGTGATCGGCTCGAAGTCGTAGATCGAGAACGCGTACGGGTAGAGGCACCCGTCCCAGCCGACGACGTCGAACGGATGGTGCGCGTAGCGGTAGCGGGTGCAACCCGCGCGGTGGCGCACCAGCACCTCGACCTCGTCCGCGTCGACGAGCAGCGGCCCGTCCGGCCCGCGCAGGTCCCGTTCGCAGTACGGCGACTGCTCGAGGAACTGGCCCTTCGCGGACAGGTAACGCCGTGGCGGGCCGATGTGCCCACGAGCCTCGACGGCGAGCAATCGCAACGGTTCTGACCCGGTCGGGACCCACCGGTGCGTCGTGGAAGTCGGGATGACGACGTAGTCGCCGCGGCTCGCCGTCAACGTGCCGAACACCGTCTCCACGGTGGCCTCACCCGCTTCGACGAACAGCATCTCGTCGCCGGCCGCGTTGCGGTACAGCGGCGACGGCCGGTCGGCGACGACGTAGGAGATCCGGACGTCGTCGTTGCCGAGCAGCAACTGCCGGCCGGTGACGGCGTCGACCGAGGCGACATCGAGCTTGTGCGTGCGCAGGTGGCGCGGCTTCAGCGGATGGTTCGGCACCAACCGCGCGACCGGCTCGTCGACGGCGACGGCGTCGGTGATCGCGGTCGGCAGGAACCGGTGGTAGAGCAATGCCGAGTCCGACGAGAAACCCTCGACGCCCATGAGCTCCTCGGCGTACAGCGATCCGTCGGGCTGGCGGAACTGCGTATGCCGTTTCGGCGGGATCTCACCGATGCTGCGGTAGTAGGGCATGACTCAACGCTGCGCCACGGCCGCGCGAGTGTCAACGCCGACGGCCGGTGCGCGCCGCTCGCGGCGCATCGCGAGCCACTGCTTGGGCCACACGATGAACGCCTCCGCCTCGAGCGCCGCGATCGCGACCCGCGGGATGTCGCGCGCGTTGCGGTAGCAGATGAAACGCGGCTCCCACAGCGGCCGCCACTTCGCGTTGAACCGGTACAGCGACTCGATCTGGAACCATCGCGACGCGAGCAGCAACAGTTCCCGCCACAGCCGCAGGATCGGCCCGGCACCGAGCCGTCCGCCGCGCTCCAACGCCGACCGGAACACGGCGAAGTTCAGCGACAAGCGAGCGACGCCGAGATCGCCGGCCGCTCGCAGCGCGGCCACGATCAGCAACTCGTTCAGCCCGGGATCCGCCTCGCGGTCGCGGCGCATCAAATCGAGCGAGAGCCCGTCCGTGCCCCACGGGACGAAGTGCAGGACGGCCGCGAGCACGTCGTCCTTCGTCGCCGTGACCGCCACGCACTCGCCGTCGCTGGGGTCGCCGAAACGGCCGAGGGCCATGGAAAATCCGCGCTCGACCTCCGCGCCGCGCCACGCCGCCGCCTGCCGGCGGATGTCGGCGATCTCGTACGGCGTCATGTCGCGCACCCGCCGTACCTGCGTCTTGTACCCGGCCCGTTCGACCCGGGTCACCATCTGCCGGACGTTGCGCATCGCGCGGCCTTCGAGGGTGAACTCGCAGACCTCGACGATGGCCTCGTCGCCGAGCTCGAGCGCGCGCAAGCCGGCCTCGCGGACCCATACTTCGCCGCCGAGTTCGCTGCAGCCCATCACCGCCGGCACCCACGCATGCCGGCGCGCCTCGGCGAGGAACGCGCGGATCGCGCCGGGCCACGCTTCGGGGTCGCCGACCGGATCGCCGGACGCGAGCATCACGCCGGAGACGACGCGGTACGACACCGCCGACTTGCCGGTGTCGGAGAACACGACCGCCTTGTCCCGCCGCAACGCGAAGTAGCCCAGCGAGTCACGGCGGCCTTGCTTGTCGAGCAACGCCCGTACCCGTTCCTCGTCGTCCGCGCGCAACCGGGCCGGCGGCTCGGGCGAGCGCAACGCGAGGAAGACGGTGACGATCAGCGTCGCCGCACCGAGCGCGAGCAGGACGTCGTAGAAGACGTCGCCGGCGCGGTCGCTGCTGAAGTGCAGCGACCCGGTGACGCCGACGAGCCCGAGCAGGACGTGGTCGAGCCGGTCGAGGAACGACGGGTGGCCGACCAGTGCGCGTTCGCGGGCATAGGTCAGGCCGAGACCGAGTACGACGGACGACGCGGCCATCGCGACGAACGTCACCGGTGCGCGCAGCCGCGTCGTCGGATCACCGGCGGCGTAGAACTGCTGGTTCAGCACGACCAGCGCGACCGCGAGGACGAACGCGACGACCGCCTCTTCGGCGTCGAGGCCCTTGACGACGTTGAGCGCGGCCGACAACAACAGCAGGACGACCGCACCGCGCCACGCCCGCCGTTTGCGTCGCCGTAACCCGTGGCCGAGCATGACGAGCAACAGTCCGGCGACCGCCGTACCGGCGCTCGCGAGATGCGCGAATGAGAGCGGCACGACCTGGATCAGGTCGTGCAACCGGCCGACCCGCTCCGGCGTCAGGGCGCTGACGATGTCGACGATGCCGAGCGCCATCGTGAGCAGCGCGATCAGCGTCGGTACGCCGGTCAACAGTCGCGGGGCAGCCGGGACGTCCGAACCGGGCTGGGTCACGTCCCCATCATGTCGGTCTCTGCCAGCCGATCGATCGGCACACCGCTCGCCGACGCGACCCGTACGGCGAGCAACGCGATGTCGTCGCGCAACGTCTGCGGCGACATGCCGGCGAGTACGCGGTCGCACAAGGTCTCGGCAGCCGGATCCGGCTCGGCCGCGATCGTCTCGGACAGCCGGTTCAGCCGATCCTCGAGCGAACCGCCGGGCACCTCGACGAGACCGTCGGTGAACATGACGATGACCGCGCCGTCCTCGATCACGGCCTCGCCTTGGTTGTGGTCGGCCGCGATCGGGGCACCGAGGACGACCGATCCGCCGCCGTCCAACGTGTCGACGTGGCCGTCGCGGCGGCGCAGCAACGGAGCGAGATGGCCCGCGTTGGTGTAGCGCAGCCGGCGGCTGCCGTCGGACGCCGGCGGCTCCAGGACGCCGTACACGACGGTGACGAGTTGGGTCAGGCCGAGCGCGTCGACGAGCCGGTCGAGCTTGGTGATGACCTGCACCGGTTCGGCGCCGTCGATCGCGTACGCGCGCAGCGAGGCGCGGATCTGCGCCATCGCGCTGGCCGCCGCGAGGTCATGGCCGATGACGTCGCCGACGACGATGCCGACCCGCCCGTCGGCAACCGGGAAGACGTCGAACCAGTCGCCGCCGACCTGCTGGCCGACACCGCTCGCGAGGTAGCGGGCCGCGACGTCGAGCCCTGGCAGCGTCGGCAACTGCGGCAGCAGCGATCGTTGCAACGTCTCGGCGACCTGATGCTCGGCGTCGTACAACGCGAGTGCCGCGTCGCGGCGGCGGCCCGCCGTCTCGACGACGGCCGCGACCAGCAGCGCGCCCAGCAGACCGACGCCGAGCGCGACCCAGCCGGCACGCGCCGCAATGGTGCCGACCAGCGGGGTGCGCGGCCGTACCTGGGTCAGCCAGCGCACCGCCCCGGCTTGCAACGCGACGTTGCTGACCTCGCCGCGCAGTGGAAGGTGCGTCGTCGTCGCCGCGAGCACCTGCGTCGGATCGGGCTTGTCGCTGCTGTAGATCGCGAGTTCGAGCTCGGCGAACGGCGCCGTCGAGGCTTGCCGCGGCGGGCTCACCGGGCCGAGCGCGGACTCGCGGTAGAGCACGGTGCCGGCCGGCGCGGCGGGCGGGCCGAGGGCGAAGCCGAGCAGGCGCTGGGGGCCGAGGACCGGCGTCGGCACGACCTGCTGAGTCGTCATCGCGCGGTCGAACGTCGCGGTTCGGGCGTCGGTGATGAGCTGGCCCTCGTGCAACGTGTCGCCGACAGCGGCGAGGACGAGATACCCGCGGTGCCCCGGCGCGGCCCGCAGCCACGCGAACGTGACCTTGGCGCCGGGCGAGGCCGCGGCGGCCCGTTGCGCGACCTGCCGGTAGGCGACGGTCGAGCCGCTGGAGTAGCGCAGCGCGGCGCCCTGCTCGGCCAGGCCGGCCGGGATGGCAGCGATCGCCTGGTTGAGCAGCAGCGCGATCTCACTGCCGCGCTCTTTGAGTAGCCGGTGCTCCTGGTCGTCGACCGCGGCCCGGGCGAGCCACGTCGCGGCGCCGGTGACGGCCAGCATGACGAGCAAGGCGAGGATCGAGGCAGGGCGCAACACCCGTCGCCCTGCTGCGACCCCGCCCATGATCAGAAATGATGTCACGCACCAATGGGCCTGTCCGGCGTACGACCGAAGGCTTCATCCGTACGGCGTACTCGGCCGTTTTGACCGGCTTGGAGCGGAGCCCCGTGTCCGGATTGAACGGACGACCGCTCGCTTACAAGGCGAGTGCTCTACCACTGAGCTAACGGGGCGAGAGTTCGAATCGTACGGCGGTCGCGAGGCGCAGGTCGGGTGGCGGAATGGAGGAAATGCTGGTCTGGACGGCGCGTGGAGACCAGCAATCGGTCCAATTCAACTGCCGCTGACGGTTTGGCGGCCGGCGGCGGCGAGAACGTCGCCCGCGATTCAGCTGGCGTCGGCGATGGAGCGCGCCTGCAGGTGGCTGTCGAGCTTGCGCTTGATCCGCTGCAGGGCGTTGTCGATCGACTTCACGTGCCGCTTGAGCATCTCGGCGATCTCTTGGTAGCTCTTGCCGTCGACGTAGAGCCGGAGAACCTCGGCCTCGAGGTCGGACAGGACGTCGTCGAAGTGCGCCTGCAACGCCCGGATCCGCTCGGCCGAGATGACGAGGTCGGCGGGGTCCGAGATCGCCCGGGTCGGGATGAGGTCGCCGAGGCAGCGCTCGCCCTCGTCGTCGGAGAGCACCGGCCGGGAGAACGACACGTAGTTGTTCAGCGGGCCGTGCTTCTGCCGGGTCGCGGTCTTGATCGCGGTGATGATCTGGCGGGTGATGCACAGCTCGGCGAACGCGCGGAACGAGGTCTGCAGCTCGGGGTTGTAGTCGCGGACGGCCTTGTAGAGGCCGATCATCCCCTCTTGCACGATGTCTTCGCGGTCGGCGCCGACGAGGAAGTACGAACGGGCCTTCGAGCGGGCGAAGCCGCGGTATTTCGTCAGCAGTTCGGCGAGCGACCGGTCGTCACCGTCGCGGGCCGCGGCCACCAGCGCGTCGTCGGCATCGGCGATGCGAGGGGTCGGAGTTGCCGCCTGGGCGGCCGCTCGCAGGCGAGCAGAACGCAACGGTCTACGCCCTCCGATAGGAGCTGGGATGTCATTGCTACGCATGACTCGCTCCGAAATGTAACGGATGGCCCGTCCGGTGAACATCGGGCTTCGTCACAACAACGAGCCGTGAACCTTGTAGTGACGCGTCAGTTTCCTGGGCGGACAGCCTATATAACGGGACAAAACGGCCGATAGTTCACGCTACTACCGCCCGCGAGGGATCCGCACCTGTTGTGCTAGATCACGAAATTACCGAGTGGGATCGGTCCGACGGCGGCGGGCGATCTCGGCCAGGGCGACCCCCGCCGCAACCGAGGCGTTCAGCGATTCGACCGCCCCGGCGAGCGGGATCCGGACCGTCAGGTCGCAGCGCTCGCCCACCAGCCGGGACAGCCCGCGGCCCTCGGCGCCGACGACCAGCACCAGCGGCCCGGAGGCGAGCTCCAGCGCGTCGAGGTCGATCTCGCCCCGCCCGTCGAGTCCGGCGATCATGAGCCCGGCCCCGGCGTACGACGTCAGCGTGCGGACGAGGTTGCCCGCCTTGGCCACGGGCAGCCGCGCAAGCGTGCCCGCGCTCGCCTTCCAGGCGGCGGCGGTGACGCCCACGGAGCGCCGCTCCGGGATGACCAGCCCGTCCGCGCCGAACGCGGCCGCCGACCGGGCGATCGCGCCGAGATTGTGCGGGTCGGTGACACCGTCGAGCGCGACGACGAGCGGCGCCGACGACGCCTCCTGGGCCCGGCGGAGCAGGTCGTCCGGGTGCAGGTAGTCGAACGGCCGGGCCGCCAGCGCGACGCCCTGGTGGACCGCGCCCGCGGCCAGCCGGTCGAGCTCACCGCGACCGGCCTCGAGCACGGGAATCTCGGCGTCGCCGGCCAGCTTGCGGATCTCGTCGAGCCGCTGGTCCCGCTCGACCGTCGCCGCGATGTAGAGCGCGACGGCCGGGATACCGGCCCGCAGCGCCTCGACCACGGGGTTGCGGCCGGCCACCATCTCGTCCGGCTGCGCTGCGCGCGGGCCGCGGCGCGGGGCGGCCTCGCGAGCGGGCCGGGGTGTCGTGGAGGCGGCCCGCTTGGCCGCGGCCTTGGCCCTCCGCTGGGCCGGATGGCCCGGCCGTTCCTCGGCCTTGGGCGTCGGCCCCTTGCCGGCCAGCCGGCGCCGGCCGTGACCACCGGTTCCCTTGCTCGGGCCCTTCTTGCCGGCCATCAGCCGACCCGCCACCGCGGGCCGCCGGGAGTGTCCTCGACCACGACGCCGGCCCCGGCCAACGCGTCGCGCAGCCGGTCGGCCTCGGCGTAGTCCTTGCGGGCGCGAGCCTCGTCGCGGGCCGCGAGCATCGCCGGCACGAGCGCGTCGACGACGGGACGCAGGACGCCGCCGGTGCCGGCGGCGCCGGCGAAGTCGTCCGGCGACAGTCCGAGGACGCGGGTCATCGCCCACACCTCGCCGGCCGCGGTCTCGAGCGCGACCTTGTCGCCGTCGGCCAGCGCCGCGTTTCCGGCCCGCACGCTCTCGTGCACGACGGCGAGCGCGCGCGGCACCGCGAGGTCGTCGTCGAGTGCTTCGGCGAACCCGGCCGGCACGGCGACCTCGGGCCGGCCGGAGAGGATCTCGTCCGCGCGCTGCAGGAATCCTTCGATCCGCGAGTACGCCGCTTCGGCGTCGGCGAGCGCTTCCTCGGACCACTGGATGTCGCTGCGATAGTGCGCGGCGCCGAGCAGGTAACGCACCGCCTGCGGCCGGTTGCGGGACAGTACGTCCGCGACGACGAGAGAGTTGCCGAGGGACTTGCTCATCTTCTCGCCGCCGGTGTTGACCAGGCCGTGGTGCAACCAGAAGCGGGCGAAGCCGTCGCCCGCGGCGACCGACTGCGCGACCTCGTTCTCGTGATGCGGGAAGACGAGGTCCTGGCCGCCGCCGTGGATGTCGAACTCGGGGCCGAGGTACCGCGTCGCCATCGCCGAGCATTCGAGATGCCAGCCCGGGCGGCCCGGTCCCCATGGCGTCGGCCAGGTCGGCTCGCCCGGCTTCGCCGCCTTCCAGAGCGCGAAGTCGAGCGGGTCCTTCTTCACCCCGGCGTCTTCGGCCGAGCGCATCTGATCCGGCTGCTGGCGCGACAGCGCGCCGTACTGCGGGAACGACCGCACGTCGAAGTACACGTCGCCGCCGGCGGCATAAGCGTGACCGCGGTCGATCAGCCGTTGCATCAACTCGACCATCTCGGTGACGTGGCCGGTGGCGCGCGGCTCGCCCGTCGGCGGCAGCACGTTCAACGCGTCGTACGCGGCGACGAACAACCGGTGATGGTGCGTCGCGTGCGCCCACCACGGCACGCCGGCATGCGCCGCGTCGTGCAGGATCTTGTCGTCGATATCGGTGACGTTGCGCAAGAACTGCACGTCGTACCCGGACGCGATCAGCCAGCGGCGCAGGATGTCGAACGCGATCGCGCTGCGGACGTGGCCCACATGCGGCGCGGCTTGCACCGTCGGCCCGCAGACGTACATCGTGACGACACGTTCGTCGTTGCGCAGCGGGACGAAGTCGCGTTGGGTTCCGGACAGCGTGTCGTGCAGTCGCATCGCCATCAGTCGCGCTCCACGAGCATCGCGAGACCTTGGCCGACGCCGACGCACAACGTCGCGAGACCACGCCGAGTGTCTTCGCGTTCCATCCGGCCGAGCAACGTGACGGTCAGCCGCGCGCCGGATGCGCCGAGTGGATGCCCGAGCGCGATCGCACCGCCGTCGGCGTTGACGATGTCTTCGTCGAGACCGAGCCTTCTTACGCACGCGATGGACTGCGCGGCGAACGCTTCGTTGAGCTCGACAGCGCCGAGGTCGGCGGCGCTCCATCCCATGCGTTGCAACGCTTTTTCGGTCGCCGGGACCGGGCCGAGGCCCATGATGTGCGGCGGCACACCGGCCGCGGCGGCGGTCACGATCCGCGCGCGCGGGGTGAGACCGTGCCGTCGTACCGCTTCTTCGCTGGCGACGACGATCGCGGCCGCGCCGTCGGACAGCGGCGAGGACGAGCCGGCCGTGACGATGCCGTCGGCCCGGAACACCGTGCGCAACTTGGCCAGCCGGTCGAGGGTCGTGTCGGCGCGCGGTCCTTCGTCGGCGGAGACGGTGCCGGCGGCGGTCTCGACGGCAAGGATCTCGTCGTCGAACCGACCGTCCTTGGCCGCCGCGACCGCGCGTTCGTGCGACCGCAACGCGAAGCGATCCGAGTCCTCGCGGGTGATGCCGTCGAGGATCGCGACTTCTTCGGCCGTCTCCCCCATCGGCAACGTCTGCTCGGCCGAGAACCGCGGATTGGTGAAGCGCCAGCCGAGACTCGTGTCGCTCACCTCGCCCGGCCGGGCCCACGGCGTTCCCGGCTTCGCCATCACCCAGGGCGCCCGGGTCATCGACTCGACGCCGCCCGCGACGACGACGTCGGCGTAGCCGCTGTTGATCGCGGCGGCGGCGGACGCGATCGCTTGCAGGCCCGAGGCGCAGAGCCGGTTGACGGTGAAGCCGGGGATCCGGTCGGGCAGCCCGGCGAGCAACACCGACATGCGCGCGACGTTGCGGTTGTCCTCACCGGCTTGATTGGCCGCGCCGAGGATCACCTCGTCGATCGCGTCCGGCTCGATCTTCGCCCGGCGTACGGCCTCGGCGACGACGAGCGCGGCCAGGTCGTCGGGGCGGACGGAGGCGAGCGCGCCACCGTACTTGCCGATCGGAGTACGGACGCCACCAACGAGAAACGCGGTCATGGTGTTCATTGTCCGCTGGATCAGCGGCGCAGCACCAATGCGGTCGCGATCGCGGCCAGCCCTTCGCCCCGGCCGGTCAGTCCGAGGCCATCCGTCGACGTCGCCGACACCGAGACGTGCGCGCCGACCGCGGCCGACATCGCCGCCTCCGCCTCACCGCGACGGGCCGCAATCCGCGGCCGTTCGCCGATGATCTGTACGGCGACGTTGCCGACCGCCCATCCGTCACCGCCGAGCAGACGCACGGTCTCGGTCAGCAGTTGCGCGCCCTCGGCGCCGGCCCAGCGCGGATCGCTCGTGCCGAACACGGCGCCGAGATCGCCGAGCCCGGCCGCGGACAGCAACGCGTCGCAGACCGCATGCGCCGCGACGTCGCCGTCGGAGTGACCGGTCAGCCCGACGACCCCGTCCCAGCTCAGGCAACCGAGCATCAACGTACGTTCGTCGGTCGCGAACGGATGCACGTCGACGCCGATGCCGATGCGCGGTAGCAGCGGCAGTTCCTGGCGCAGCGGGACGACGTCGCGATCGGACTCGCTCATTGGTTTCCCCGCTCCCACAACGCTTCCGCGACGCTGAAGTCCCAGGGAGTCGTCACCTTGAACGCACGCGCGTCGCCGTCGACGGTCTGCACCTCGATGCCCATCGCCTCGACGAGTGCGGCGTCATCGGTGACCGTTGCGTTCTGCGACTCGTGCGCGGCGACGAGGACGTCGCGGCGAAATCCCTGCGGTGTCTGCACGGCCCGCAACGTCGCCCGGTCGATCGTCTCGACGACGACGCCGTTGCGGTCGACCCGCTTGACCGTGTCGGCGACCGGGACGACGGGGATCACCGCCGAGGCGCCGGCTTGCAACGCGTCGACCACTCGCCGTACGACGTCCTCCGAACCGAACGGGCGGGCGGCGTCGTGCACCAGCACCACGTCGACATCGGCGGGGATCGCGTCGAGCGCCAGCCGTACGGACTCGCACCGGTCGGCGCCACCGGTGACGACGGTCGCCAGCGGGACGAGCCGGCGTACGTCATCGACCGTGTCGGCCGGAGCCGCGACGACCACGACGTCGACACCGGCGCGGACCAGGCCGGCCACCGCATGCTCGACCAGGCTGAGCCCACCGACTTGCAGCAGCGCCTTCGGCACCGGAAGGCCGAGCCGTTCGCCGCGACCGGCCGCGGGCACGATCGCCGCGATGCGCGTCAACTGCCGGCGACCTTGGCCGGCCGCTCGACCGGATGCGCGAAAACCAGCCGGCCGTTGGCGGTCGTGACGACGCTGGTGATCCGGACGGCGATCTCTTGGCCGACGAGGCGTTTGCCTTGGTCGACGACGACCATGGTCCCGTCGTCGAGGTACCCGACGCCTTGGCCGGGCTCGCGGCCCGCCTTGATGAGCTGCACGCTGATGTCC
Source organism: Frankiales bacterium (assembly GCA_025980325.1). Lineage (GTDB taxonomy): Bacteria > Actinomycetota > Actinomycetes > JAFAQI01 > JAFAQI01 > BP-197. Next base: position 4,550 of record JAICXQ010000030.1, on the reverse strand, counting down.
TCGCCGGTGACGACCGGCGGGCGGAGTGCGAGCGAGAGCGCGTGCAGGTTGAGCACGCGGACGCCGGCGATCGCGGCTGACTTCGCGAGGTTCGTGTCGAGGGTGAGCAGCGCGTAGCCGCGATCGAGGCAGATGCGGACGAGCTTCGCGTCGACGTCCGGGATCTCCGGGTGGTCGTCGTCGAGCACGTCGATGTCGATGACCGGTTCACGTTGCAACGCTTGCAAAACTTCGAGACCGCGCCGGCCGCGCGAGCGCCGTTGCGGATCGCCGGCGTCGGCCAGCCCTTGCAACTCGGCCAGGACCGGTTGGGTCACGACGGTGCGGCCGTGCAGGAAGCCCGCCCGCACGACGTCGACGATGCGGCCGTCGATCGCGACCGAGGTGTCGATGACTCGCGGCATGCCGGCGACCGCTTCGTCGCGCGGCGCGACACCGGTGCGGCTGCCGAAGATCGCGAGTACGCCGTCGCGTTTGTTGGCGCCGACCCGAAAGCCGATGTAGCCGAGTACGGCGACGACCGAGCCGAACAACGGGATCGCGATCAGCGGGTTCGGCACGAAGAACAACGGCCAGGCGATACCGCCGCCGGTCAGCACGCCGCAGACCAGACCGAGCGCGCCGGCGAGCAACGTGTCCGCGGACACCTCGCGCAGTGCGACCTCGGCGCGGTCGGCGGTGGCCGCGATCGTCCGGCCGAAGATGCCGCCGACGACGAACCCGATCGCGGAGCCGATGACGATGCAGATCGCGACCGCGTTAAACGGGCCGAGCACGTTGCCGTGGCCGTTGTCGGTGAAGAACCGCGACGTCTCGTAACCGAGGCCGGCGAAGAAGACGACCGTGAACAGGCGCAGCAGCTCGATGAGACCGCTGGGCGTCCGGCTACGACCCGTCACGAAAAACATCCAACCAGGTCAGGGCTGCTACGACCCGACACACACGAGGACGATGCCGTCAGCCGCGAGGCTGGCAAGGCCGCAGGAGCCGCCGCGGGCCGAGGCCCGCAAGGCGACGAGAACGCCGCCAGCGTCGCGGCTGGCGGTGCCGTCAGCCCGCGAGGACTTCGTCGAGGAGAAGCTCCGCCTTGTCTTCGTTGGTGCCTTCGGCCAGGGCGAGCTCGCTCACCAGTATCTGGCGGGCTTTGGCGAGCATGCGCTTTTCGCCGGCGGACAGGCCGCGCTCGCGGTCGCGCCGCCACAGGTCGCGGACGACCTCGGCGACCTTGTTGACGTCACCGGAGGCGATCTTCTCGACGTTCGCCTTGTACCGCCGCGACCAGTTGGTCGGCTCTTCGGTGTGCGGGGCCTTCAGGATCTCGAAGACACGCTCAAGGCCGTCTTGCCCGACGACGTCGCGAACGCCGACGTACTCGGCATTGTCGGCCGGCACTCGCACCGTCAGGTCACCCTGCGCGACCTTGAGCACGAGGTACATCTTCTCCTCGCCCTTGATCGTGCGGGTCTCGATCGCTTCGATGAGTGCAGCCCCGTGATGGGGGTAGACGACAGTCTCGCCGACCTCGAACGTCATGCGTGTGATCCCCTTCCGATGTATCCAGGTTACCACGCGATCTTCACCGCCTGCGCCCGGTTCGGTGAACAAAACCGCAGGTCAACGGCCTAATTCGACCCCTGCTGGCTCTTGACAAACAGGACCCGGACGTGCCTGGGCAGGCCGCCGCACCCGAGCGCATACTGAACCCGTGCCGGACGACGCCGCGTGGGCTGACCACGTCGTCGTGCCCGACGACGCGCGCGAGCTCGACGCCGACGTCGAGACGTACCGCCGCGAGTTGCGGGCCGCCCGCCGGGCCCGCCGCTGGGCCTGGCTCACCGGCTCACCTACGTGGCAGCGATGGAGCTTCCCGCTCGGAATGGTCGCCGGCGCGTTGCTGCTCGCCGCGCTGGTGTTCGTCCTGCTCGCGTTCGAAAGCGCTCCGGGCCGGCCGGCCCGGTTGCCCGCGAGCCCGCTCGCGACCCCGTCGTACGCGCCCGGCGCGACCGGTGGCCTGCTGCCCGACACGCTGCTGTCCTCGGCTCCCCAAGGCGGCGCCGGCACGGTCGCATCCGCGCGTACCTTGCGGCCGGCGCTGGTCGCGCTGCTGCCGATCTCGTGCCACTGCACCGACGTCGTCGACGCCCTCGCGAAGCAGGCCGGCGACATCGGCGTCAGCCTCGCCGTCGTCGCGCCGGGCGGCCTCGACGCCGAGGTGTCGGCACTGCACGGTCAGGTCCGCGGCGTCACGACCTGGTACGACGGGACCGGTGCGCTTGCCGCCGCGTTCCGTGCGCACGGCGTGACCGTGCTCGTGGTGGATCCCGACGGCGTGGTCTCGTTCGTGCAGCGGGACACGACCGCGGCGCGGGCCCGGACGCTGCCGCTGCAGAGCTTCCTGCTGCTCCCGCCGTACGCGAGCGACGCGGGCTGACCGCCGCCCCGATGTGGTCGCGGGCCGCTGCGCTGCTCGCCGCTGCCCATCCGTTGCCGAGCGCCGCGGTGACGGCGTTCGCGGCGGCGACCGGCGCGGCGGCCGGACTCGGCGCCGGGCGGACCGCGCTGCTCGCGATCGCGATCCTCGCCGGGCAGCTCTCGATCGGCTGGGCGAACGACTACGTCGACGCCGGCCGTGACCGCCTGGTCGACCGGCGGGACAAGCCGCTCGCGCGCGGCGCGCTGCCGGACCGCGTCGTCGGCATCGCCGCAGGCATCGCGTTGCTCGCCGACGTACCGCTCTCGCTCGGTCTCGGTATCCGCCCCGGCGCCGCTCATCTGGTCGCGGTCGGCGGCGCCTGGCTGTACGACACGTTGCTCAAGCCGACGGTCGCGAGCGTCGTCCCGTACGCCGTCTCGTTCGGGCTGCTCCCGGTCGTGATCGCGGGGGCGTTGCCGGGCGAGCCGCGGCCGAGGCTGCTGATCGTCGTCGCCGGCGGGTGCCTCGGCGTGGCCGCGCACTTCGCGAACACCATCGGCGACACCGCGGACGACGCGCGCACCGGTGTGCGCGGCCTTCCGCAGCGCATCGGCCCGGCGTACTCGCTCGCGACATCCGCGGTCTTCGTCGCCGCAGCCGCCGGCTGTCTCGTCGCCGTCACCGACGCGGCGGTGCCTGCACTCGCCGCCGCCGCGGCCGCCCTCGCCGTGCTCGTGGTCGTCGCGGCGCGGTCCGGATCCTCGCGCCGGCTCGCCTTTCGCGCGCTGCTGCTCGCGGTCGCCGGGTTGATCGCGGCGTTCGTCGTCTCCGGCGGCTCGCGGCTGGTGGCATGAACCGTCGGCGCGGAAGTTGCGAGGATAGAAACGTGCACCGTGCCGCCGGGTTCGCCGCCGCGCTCGTCGCGCCGGTCGTCGCGCTGGCGACCGCGTGCGGCGGTGGCGGCGGCGCGCATCCGCAGGCCGCGCGGTCGAGCGCCACCCTCGTGCTGCACGGCGCGCAGCCGACGACGTCGCAAACGCGGCCGGACTTCACCCTCACCGACACCGCCGGGCATTCGTACGACTTCCTCGCGCAGACCCACGGCAAGGTGACGTTGCTGTACTTCGGCTACACGCATTGCCCGGACCAATGCCCGACATCGATGGCCGACATCGCCGCGGCGCTGCGCTCGTTGCCGCCGGCGGTCGTGTCGCAGGTCACCGTGGTGTTCGCGACCACCGACCCGTGGCGGGACAACGCCAAGGTCCTGCGCAAGTGGCTGGACAAGTTCCACCCGCCGACGCCGTACATCGGCCTGACCGGTACGCCGGGCGAGGTCGCGGGCGCCGAGACCACGATGGGGATGCCGATCTCCAGCCGGGAGGCCCCGGCAGCCGGGCAGAAGGCCGGTCAGTACTCTGTGAGCCACTTCGCGGCCGTGATCGTCTACGGTCGCGACGACCGGCTCGCGACGCTCTATCCCTCGGGCGTCGTCCCGGCCGACATCGCCGCCGACCTGAAGGTCCTCGTCAAGGAGTGAGGAACGAGTGGGCCCGATCCGACAACTCGTCGCCGCCGTCGTGCTCACCGGATCGCTTGCCGGCTGCGCGGCCGGCCTGCACGACGAGACGAGCAAGGAGCGGTCGACCCCGTACGTCGGCAGCGCCGGCGCCGGTGGGCTGAAGGTGCGCGACGTCGCGGTGATCCTTCCGGTCGGTGGTGACAGCACCCCGGCCGTCTCCACCGGCGGGCCTTCCCCGAGCCCGTCGCCGTCGCCCGGCGACAACGGCCAGACGCAGGGCTCGCTCACGTTGGTCATCGTCAACGACGGCACCGCGCCGGACGACATCACCGGTATCCAGGTCGGCAACGACGGCGCCGTCACCCCGACCGATCCCAACGCGTCGGGCACCGTTGACCCCGGACACTCGCTGATCTTCGGCGCGCAGGCGTCGTCGGTTGCGAACGAGCCGGCGAACGACCTGTCGATCAGCGGCCTGTCGTCGCCGCTCGTCCCGGGCACGACGGTCAAGGTCACCGTCACGTTCCAGAACGCCGGTCAGATCGTGGTGCAGGCACCGGTGCTCACCGCGCCGCTGTCCTAAGCGCGCTACCGCCCCTGGTTCTTGACCGCCTC
>JAICXQ010000002.1 GCA_025980325.1 Frankiales bacterium | reverse complement strand
CTCGTCGACGCCTACGGCGCCGCGATGCACCGAGTCGCGCTGACGTTCGTGCGCTCGAACGCGGTCGCCGACGAAGTCGTGCAGGAGGCCTGGCTCGGCGCGCTCCGCGGCCTCGACCGGTTCGAAGGCCGGTCCGCCCTCAGGACGTGGCTGCTCCGGATCGTGGCCAACATCGCCCGAACCCACGCGGTTCGCGAGGCGCGCACCGTCCCCTTCTCGTCACTCGAACTCGCACACGAGGCCGGTTCGAACCACGATCCGGTCCTGCCCACCGACCGCTTCCAGGGCCCGAACGCGCCGTATCCGGGCCGCTGGGTTTCGTTCCCGGGATCCTGGCCGGCCGAGCCGGACAGCGCTCTCGTTTCCGCCGAGACACGCAACCTGATCGCCGAGACGATCGCGAGCCTCCCGGACGGCCAGCGGGTCGTGATCACGCTGCGCGACGTCGAAGGCTGGGACTCCGCCGAAGTGTGTAGCGTTCTTGAGATCAGCGAGACCAATCAGAGAGTGCTTCTGCACCGTGCGCGCTCGAAGGTCCGTGCCGCGCTCGAGGATTACCTGACCGGCGAGTCCCCGTGAACAACAACGAATTCAGCTGCCAGGAGATGACCGAGGTCGTCACCGACTACCTCGACGACGCGCTGCCGCCCGACGAGCAACAGCGCTACGAGCGCCACCTCTCCTACTGCGCCGGCTGCAGCACGTACCTCGACCAGATGCGCGAGACGATCAGGCACACCGGCAAGGTTGCGCGTGAGGACTCGCTCCCGCCCGCGCTGCGGGAGCGGATCGTGGCTCAGTTCCGGACCTGGCGGCGAGGCTAGGCAGTGAGTATGGAGTTCGACCTCGAGAGTGCTCGGGAAGTGCTCGGCCGCACGCCGCAGGTGCTGGACGCGATGCTGGCGGATCTTCCGAGTGTCTGGCTGCACGGCCGCGAGGCGCCCGATGCCTGGTCGCCGTACCAGGTCTGTGGTCACTTGCTGCACGTCGAGGAGTGCGACTGGATCGACCGGACCAAGGTGATCCTCGAGCATGGAACGGACACGGTCTTCGAGCCGGTCGACCGCGAGGCCGGCTTCACGAGGTTCGCCGGCTGGTCCGTGCGCGAGCTGCTGGACCGGTTCGCCTCGACCCGGCGGACCAACCTCGACGAGCTCGCGCTGTTGCTCGGCCCGGGGGATCTCGACCGGCGGGGCATGCACCCCGACTTCGGCGAGGTGAGCCTGGCTCAACTGCTCGCGACCTGGATGGTCCACGACCTGAACCATGTCAACCAGATCGTGAAGACGATGGCGAAGGAGTACGGCGAAGCGGTCGGCCCGTGGCGGGCTTTCCTGCCGCTGCTCGATCTGCCCTGACGAACGGTTGCCCCGAGTCGTCGTTCACGGCCTTGAGGTGATGGCGGTGGCTCACGGCTTGAGCGGCTGGTCATGGCATGCGTCGACGAATGCTTTCGCAAACGCCGGGTTGCTTCCCCAGTGCACGTGGAGGTAGCTCGCGATGACGCGATGCCGGACGAACCCTTCGTCGGCCGTCGAGCCGTTGACCTGCACGCGGTACGCCGTCGGCAGCGTCGAGTCGTCGTCGGGGTGGATACGCGAGTAGTGGAAGGTCTGACCACGCGCGCGACCGTCACGCGGTAACCACGTGTCGCCTCGCGCGATGACGTCGGCGTATCCGAGGGTCGGCATCGAGGTGAGTTGCGTCCAGAAGGGAAGCACGCCGCACAGTTCGTTCTTCTCGCCGCTGCTGTCTTCTATGCCGCGGGACAGATACATGAGCCCACCGCACTCGGCGTAGACGGGCTTGCCGGCATCGGCGAACGCGCGCACGTCCTCGACTGCGTCGCGGTTGCCGGCGAGTTGGGCGGCGAACAGTTCCGGGTAGCCGCCACCGAGGTAGAGCCCGTCGAGACCAGGCGGCAGCCGGTCGCGCAGCGGCGAGTATTCGACCAGCGTCGCGCCGCAGTCGTGCAGCAGGTCGAGGTTGTCTTGGTAGTAGAAGCAAAAGGCCTCGTCGCGCGCGACACCGATCCGCACTCGAGCAGCCGCCGGATCGGCAGCGGAACGCGCGACCCGACCGGTTGGTGCACACCAACGCGTCGCGAGCAGCGCGTCGAGGTCGACGTGCTTCTCGACCACGTCTGCCATCGCCTCGATCCACGACCGGGTCCGAACGTGGTCGGGCATCGCCAATCCGAGCTGCCGCTCCGGGAAGGCGATCTCGCTGTCATGCGGAACTCCGCCGAGCACCGGCGCGGTCGACGCCGATCGGGTCGCGTCGACGAGCCAGTCGAGGTGCGTCGGGCTGCCGACCCGGTTGTAGATCACGCCGGCGACATCGACGTCCGGATCGAATTCGGCGTACCCCTTGACGACCGCCCCGGCGCTGCGCGACAGCGCATACGCGTCGACGACGATGACGACGGGCAGGCCGAGCCACTTCGTCATCTGCGCGGTGCTGCCGTCCTCCGATGCGCCGTCGACGCCGTCGAACAGGCCCATCATCCCTTCGACGACGCAGACATCCGCGCCGCCGGCCGCGCGGGCGACGACGTCGAGGTTCGCGTCGCGAGTGAGCATCCATCCGTCGACGTTGCGGGACACCCGTCCGGATGCCATCGCGTGATGGGCCGGGTCGATGAAGTCCGGGCCGACCTTGAACGGCTGTACGACGTACCCACGCCGGCGCAGCGCCGCCATCACCCCGACCGAGATCGACGTCTTCCCGACTCCGCTGTGCGTGCCGGCGATGACGAAGCCGGGCAGGTGTGCGCTCACAGGCTGACGTGCACGGCCGCATCCGCCGGCGGCGCCGGCCACCGGTCGGGGTGCACGAGACCGGCAAGCAGCTCGATCCCGTCCACGATCCGCGGCCCGGAGCGGGAGAAGTAGCCTTCCGCGTCGGTCGCGTACACGCGCCCCGAGTGCACGGCCGGGGTGGTCAGGAACTCCGGGTGGGTGAACAGGTCGCGGGCCTGCTCGGCCGCGCCGTCGAGTCCGTAGCTGCACGGCATGAACGCGACGACCTCCGGTGCGGCGGCCGCGATGTCGTCCCAGCCGATTCGCTGCGAGTCCACGCCCTCGTTCGCCAGGACCGGGCGCCCGCCGGCGAGGCGGATCATCTCCGGCACCCAGTGACCCGCGCCCCACGGCGGGTCACCCCACTCGAGTCCCAACACGGCCGGTCGTGGCGCGCCGTCGACGGCGCGTTGGACCTGGTCGATACGGCGCTCGATCGTGGTGACCAAGTCGTCGGCGGTCGCGGCGGCACCGAGCGCGTGGCCCACCATCCGGATCGACGCGAGCACGTCGCCGACCGAGTGCGGGTCGAGGCTGATCACCTGCGCCGCGCAGCCGGACTTGTGCACCGCCTGCTCGGCCTGGCTTGCCGGCAGCGCGCAGACGGGGCACAGGTCCTGGGTCAGGATCACGTCCGGCCGCAGCGAACTCAGCAACCCGGGATCGATCGCGTACAGCGAGGCACCGTCGTCTTGCGCAGCCGCCACCGCCCGGTCGATCTCCGCCGGCGTGAGGTCCGCGGGCAGCACGCAACGCGACACGACCGTGACGCCGTCACCCTCAGGTTGGTCGCATTCGTCGGTCACCCCGACGAGACACTCCGACAACCCGAGACGGGTGACGATTTCGGTTGCCGTCGGCAGCAACGAGACGACCCGCACGTGCGAGAACGTACCTCAGCATCGACCCCTCCGATCCGCCGTCCGTCGGTCGCCACACCCGTGAAGCGGCCCGGATGGCGCGAGACGATGCCGCGCAGGGCGCGCCAAGGCAACGGGCACCCGACCGGTTGCCCCGACGGATGGTCAGGGCGGGTAACTCGTGAGGTCGAAGGAGTACGGCCCACTCCATTGCGCTGCAGTGGCTTCGCCGACGACCACCCGACCGTCGACCGGTGAAACCGCGAGGGACGTGACATACCGGCTGCTGGTGGCCAACTCGCCGAGACCCGATGCCCACGCGAGTGTACCGGAGGTCGCATCGAACTTCGTGATCACACCGCCCATCGGCCCATAGCCGATCGGATCGGTCGGCGTATAGAGGACGGGCGTAATGCTCGTCGTCGCGACGAACACCGAGGCGCCGTCAGGGCTCGTGGCGACGAAGGCGCCGTACAGCGGAGAGAACGACAACGCGACCGGGTTCGACGGTTGCGGGAGCGGGACGCGTGTCTGCCAGTGCTGCGTGCCGGTGGCCGCGTCCCGGTCCTGAACGTCCAGCCATACGACGTTCGTCTTCGTTCCGACCTGATCGCGCACGTCGGTCGACGCGTAGAAGACAGAGTTGCCGTCGCTGCTCACCGCGAGTGGTCGTCCGAGCCAACTCAGCCCACCCGGTTGCGTGGCAGACCACAGCGCGGCGCCGGTCGCGCCGGCGTAGCCGTTGGTGACGAGCGCGCAGCCATCGCCGATCGGAGGCGGCGCCGCGTCCGCAGGAGAGCCGACGCCTTCGATCAACTCCGAACACACGCCGGAGTCGGTCGACACGAACACGCGGTTGCCGGCAACGTCCGACCCGACGCCCCGCGGCCAGTCGCACGGGGCGAAACCTTGGCTGAGCGCGGGACAACCCTCGGTACGCCGCCACCGGACCGCGCCGGTGTGGCCGTCGATGGCCGTGACGGTGAAGTCGGTCGGCGCGAGCGGGTTTCCGCGCTCGTCCACCGACCACCGGTCGACACCGGCGACGAAAATTCGAGAGCCGTCCGCAGACGTGGCGATGCGATCCGACCAGCTGCCGGCGCCGCGCATCGGGATCTCACGATCCCAGAGCTGCCGGCCGGTCGCCGTGAACGCGACCGTCCGCGCGACGACCCGAAGGTCCGGCGCCCGGTAATGCGGCAGCGCGCGATAACCGGTCAGGAACAGCCTGGCACCGCCGGCCGTCATGTCGAGCATGGACGTGTTACCCGAGATCGTCGTCGACCAGCGGAGCCGTCCGGTGCCGATGTCGAAGCACGCGATCACGGACTGGTTCGACCCCAGGAATGCGACGGGCAGCTGGCCGTAGACGACACCGACAGCGCAGACTTCACGCGCCGACGGGACGAGCGCGATCGCCGTCAACGGTCCCGATGAAGCGGCATCGCGAGGAAACGACGCACTCGTCCACCCCTGCGCACCGGTCGCCGGGTCGAACGCCACGATTCGCCAGCTCACCCGTGGCGGGCCGCTGGGCGACGGACCGACCACGGTCACTCCCGCGAACCCGTTCCGGCCGTCGCCGCTGACGATCGTCGGGTTGCGTCCCAGTGGGAATTGGAATGCGGACGCCTGCGACGACGGCCCGTTCCACGTCGACACCCACGCGGGGCACGGCTCGACCGGCGCGCCGGGCACGCAAGCGGCCGGGACCCCGACCGATCCGGTGGCCGGCGCGCAGACTCCGGCCACTGCCAACGCCACGCCGGCCGCGGATACTCGCCGCCACCAGCGCCTGCGGAGAACCGCCCCGCGCCGCCGCCGTACGGGCTCCTCGCCCGGGTCACGCATACTGTGGGGTACGGCGCTCCAGGGCTGACGTAACGACGGGCGTCCGGGTCGGCCGTCGACGAACCTCCGGTGACGGCGAACGGGGTTCCGGAGACTATGACGGCATGACCACCGCGACGACGGGCGAAGCGAGCATCGAGATCGCCGCTGCGCCCGACGAGGTGTACGACGTCCTCGCGGACATCACTCGCATGGGCGACCGAAGCCCCGAGTGTTACCGCTGCGAATGGCTCGACGGCGCCACGACCGCCGTTCGCGGCGCTCGATTCCGCGGTTGGAATCGGCTCGGGATCCTGCGCTGGACGACGACCTGCACGATCACGGCGGCCGAGCGGGGACGTGAGTTCGCCTTCACCGTGATGAGCCGTCACGGCCGGGAAGAAACCGGCTGGCGTTACGTCCTCGACGCCACCGACGCAGGCACCCGGCTGACCGAGTCGTACGAGTTCCTGTGGTGCCCGGTCGCAGCCAGGATCGCCGAAATCCCGTTTCCGCGCGACCGGCAGTTGCGTCGGGGCATGGCCGAGACGCTCGCGAAGATCAAGCAGGCTTCGGAAGCGCTGTCGTTGGAGAGCTCAGCTGACCCGGTCTGAGCCGTCCGAGCGTCCGCCGTCGTCGCCGCTCGGGTGCACGAGGACGCAGCGGTGAGCTCTCCCTGCGTGGGGCGCCGCGATGCCCGCGACGTCCGCCGGACGAGCGTTCGTGATCCGGCGCGATGTCCGCTGCGTGGCCGCGACTTGGCCGCCGGGTTCGGCCCGAGTTGTGGTGCTATGACCGGCAAGGTGGATGCGCGTGGTCGCGCCGGTTGAGGCTGCGGCTTCGGGCCGGGCCACGACCTCCGCCGCCACGGCGATGCCTACGCGCGCCGTCTCGCTACGCAGGGCCGCGGACGGGAGGAAGGACGTCGCCGATTCGGTGGAGTTGCCCGGACCATCGGTCAGCGAGGAGAAGCTTCGTCGGTGGTTGACCTGCCTTGGACAGCCGGCCCGGCTTCCCGACCCTGACCTGCTCGCGCTGCTCGACGCCCACGGCCGGACGCCGCACCCGGTCACGTCGGTTGCGGTCGGCGAGGCGGCGCGGGAGCTTTTCACCGAGGCGATCGAACGGCTGCGTCCGGCCAAGGACGTTCCGCGGGCGCAGCAGTTGCCCTATCTCGTGCTCTCCACCTGCTTCGTTCACGGGCTGAAGTGGACGTCGGCCGCGGACCGCCTCGGCATGTCGCCGCGGCAGTTGACCCGCGAGCGCGCCCGCGCGATCCGGCTGCTTCGCGAGCAGTTGCTGAGCGTGTCGCGGCTGCCGACGCTCGCCGTCGCCCAGGACCGGATTCCGGCGATCGCGCAGTTCCTGCCTCGGCCCGCCGTGTCGCGGTCGCTTCTCGAATCGATGTCGCGGTCGCGGCTCGTGCACGTACACGGCTCACGCGGGATCGGCAAGACGTCGCTCGTCGCGGAACTTGCGTTGGAGCACGCTCGCCGTGTCCCGGTGATGTGGCTGCGGTTCCGTCCGGGAGTCAACGCGTCGCTGGTCGCGCTCGCGTTCGAGGTGGGCGAGCATCTCAAGGTGAGTGGGCATTCCGAACTGTCCGACTACCTGCACGACGCGCTCGCCGCGGTCGATGTGGGCATCATGACCCGCTTGCTGTTGCGGGGTCTCGCGGACGGGCCGCGGCTTCTCGTGCTGGACGACTTCCACCAGGCCGCCACGGATCCGGCGATTTCCGAGTTCGTCGACGAGGCCGCGGAACGGTTGGGTTCGCTGCGGGTGCTCACGGTCGGGCGGCATCAGCTCGACGGTCGCGGTGTCGGCGCGCAGTTCGCCGTGCCGCCGTTCACGACCGCTGAGACGCACGCGCTGCTCGCTCAACTCGACGTCGACGCGGGACGCGAAATCGTCGACGCGGTTCACCAGTGGACGGAGGGGCTGCCGCATCTCGTGACCTTGGCGGCATCGTGGCTGAAGACGGCCTCCCCGACCGACGTCGCCGCTGTCACGACGTCGCTCGGACGCCAGGACCAAGTCCAGGATTTCCTGCTCGGCGCGATCAGCGACCTGCTCGACGCGGCCGACCGGGCAATCCTCGACGCGGCCAGCGTGTTTCGCGACCGGTTCACCGACGAGAGCCTCGCGTTCGTGTCGCAGCAGACGCTCGGTGCGGTGGAAGACGCGAGCCGCCGTCTCGTCCGGCGCCACCTCGCGAGCCGCAGCCGCGACGGCGATGTCGCCTTCTTCCACGCGAGCGTGCGCGAGTACTTCTATGCCCGGCTCTCTGCCCTGGAGCGCGCCGCCTTGCACGAGCGCGCCGCCGACTGGTACGCCGAACGCCACCACGTCGCGGAAGCGCGCTATCACCGCGGCCGCGCCGGCAGCGGCTGACCTCGCCTGTCCGGAGCGTGTCCGCTCGTTGTCCGCCGCATCCGCCGTACGCCGGTCTGTTTGCTGCTTTCATGCGAGATGCGCCAAATGCGCGAAGCCGGAGCAGGAGGACTCGGATGGCCGCCCACTCTCCGAAGGACCAGGTCGTGCTCGGCTTGGCCGCACTCCGCCGCCGGGTAAAGGTTGCGCTCAGGGAGTGGCGGCGTGCCCGGATCGCACGGCGGCGCAGCGTCGGCTGGCGCACGTACGGACTGCTGGCGCTGCTGGCGGTGTTGGCCGGCCTGTTCGCGGCGAGCCTCGACTTCCTTTCGCCCGACGCCGCCGGACGTCAGCTGACGCTCAACCAGTTCAGCGCGCTCGCGAGCGGCCATCGGTTGGTCAGCGTCGTGTTTCGCGACCAGGACGCGCAGATCGACGGCTACTACACGTGCACAAGCGCCAGCGGTGACGCGGTGCCTGCCTGCCCAACGTCTGCGTCGAGCTCGACGCATGCAGTGCCGTTCCGGGTCGCGTATCCGAAGAGCGATACGGCGACGACCGCGCTGTTGCAGGTCGCGACGGCGAGCAATGCGCCCGTGCGTGTCGATCCGCAGACCGCCAAGAGCGACGTGCGGATCGTGGCGACGGTGGTGCTCCCACTGGTGATGCTCGCGAACGTGTTCGTGCTGTTCTTCACGACCGGCAAGGGTGGCGGCGGCGGGGTCGGTGAGGTCGAGCTCTTCGGCTCGATGGGCAAGGGCCGATTCGCCCGCCGGCGTCGTACTCCGGTGACCTTCGCCCAGGTCGCCGGCGCGGACGAGGCGGTCGAGGAGCTGAAGGAAGTCCGCGACTACCTCGCGGATCCGGACCGGTACAAGGAGCTCGGCGCGCAGCCGCCGAAGGGCGTGCTGCTCATCGGCCCGCCGGGCTGCGGCAAGACGTTGCTGGCCAAGGCGGTCGCCGGCGAGGTGGGCGTCCCGTTCTTCTCCGTGGCGGGCGCGGAGTTCGTCGAGTCGCTCGTCGGCGTTGGTGCGGCGCGGGTGCGCGATCTGTTCCGCCGGGTGCGGGCGGTCGCGCCGGCCGTCGTGTTCATCGACGAGCTCGACGCCGCGGGACGCAAGCGCGGTTCCGGTGGCGGCGCCGGCGGCAACGAGGAACGGGAGCAGACGCTCAACCAGATCCTCGTCGAGATGGACGGGTTCGACGTCTCGGCCGGCATCGTCGTGATGGCCGCGACCAACCGGCCGGACATTCTCGACCCGGCGCTGCTGCGGCCCGGCCGCTTCGATCGCCACGTGACCGTCGACCGTCCCGACCTCGTCGGCCGGGTCAAGATCCTCGAACTGCACGCGCGCGGAAAGCCGTTCGCCGCCGACATCGACTTCGGCTACGTCGCCCGCCGTACCCCCGGTTTCTCCGGCGCCGACCTCTCGAACGTCGTGAACGAGGCGGCGCTGCTCACGGTGCGGCAAACGAAGGCGCAGATCGAGCTGGCCGAGGTCGAGGAGGCGATCCAGCGGACGCTGTCCGGCACTGCGCGCAAAGGCAGGATGTTGAACGCGGAGGAGCGCAAACGTGCCGCGTACCACGAGAGCGGCCATGCGATTGCCGCTGCCGCGCTCGGCCGGTTCGACGAAGTCCACCGCGTGTCGATCCTCGGCCGCGGCGCGAATCTCGGAACGACGACGATGAAGGCCGATGCGGAAGCCGCGATGCTCACGCGCAGCCAGCTGCACAACCGCATCGTCGTCCACCTCGCCGGCGCGGCCGCGGAGACGTTGCTGTTCGGGGAACCCTCGACGGGTTCCGAACGCGACCTCGAGCTGGCCACGAACACCGCGCGCGACATGGTCACCCGGTTCGGCATGAGTGACAAGCTCGGTTGGCTGCGTTTCCTCGGACCCGACGTCGACGGATTCCTCGATTCCGACGTTCCACTCGGTCAGGTCTCCGCGATGACGCACCAGGACGTCGACGCGGAGATGCGCCGTATCGCCGACGAGGCGCGACGCGACGCGATCGACCTGCTGGTGACCCACCGGGCGACGCTCGACGCCCTCGCCCGGCGACTCGAAATCGAAGAGACCGTCGAGGGCCCCGACTTGGATTCGGTGCTGTCGGCGGTACGACCCGACATCGAAATCTTCGGCAACCTCCTCGACGACAACGCCGGCTCGGGTGTCGCCGTCGCGCGGGAGAGCTGATGGCCACCACCGATCTGCTCGCGCGGGACCCGGACGTCGCAGCATTCCGCCGCAACGCGGAGCGGATCACGACTCAGCCGGTACTGCACCCGAAGGAGAAGGACGCGCAGGTCGCCCGGTTGCCGCGGCTGCACCGCCGGCAACGTCGGCACGAGCTCGAGACGAGTTGGCAGCACACGGAGTCGATCGCGCGCGACGAAGCCCTGCGCTTGCTCGCCGTCGTCCGGCAGCCGGTCGACGAGCTGCACGACGCGATGGCCGGCCTCGCCGAGCTCGAGGTGCCCGAGCTGCTCGGGAAGATCGAGGTCGAGCTGCAACGCGTGCGGGCCGCGGCGGGATTGCTGACGACCGCGGCGGACGCCGTACGCGCCGGCGAGTTCGGCCCGGCCGGAGCGGCGTACGAGGACGCGGAACGTGAACTGTGGCTGGTCGGGAGCCACGCCGTCGTCGCGATGAACAAAGCGCTCTCGTCGGCCGCGATTAACAAGGATTTCCGAGCGTTGCTCGCCGAGAACGTCGCGCAGCGGCGCCAGGCGAAGCTGCAACTGGACCACGCACGCAGCAGTGGTGACGGCGCGACCGCACTCGACGCGACCGGCCGGATCCGGCGGCTCGAAGCGGTGGCCTACCAGCTTGCCACCCAGATCCTCGGCAGTCAGGTCCGCGACTCGGCGCCGGCGACGGCCAGTCTCGGCCGCGACAACACGTTGCGCATCCTTCCGCCGGCGCAGTGCGAGACCTTCGCCGACGTCGGCGGGCTCGAGGACGTCAAGGAGCAGTTGCGGCAGACGATCGGCACGATCCTCGAGCGGCCCGACGAGGCCGCGCGGTATCGCGTCGTGCACAACGGCGTGCTGCTCTACGGGCCGCCGGGGACCGGAAAGAACCTGCTGTCCCGCGCACTCGCGGGCGAGTACGGGCTGCGCTACCTGCGGTTCTCACCGGCAGCGATCGCGAGTGCGTACCTGCACGAAGCGGCCGCGAACCTGCGGCATCTGTTCGAGTTGGCGAAGGCGAACACGCCGTGCGTGCTCTACCTCGACGAGATCGACACGATCGCCGGCGACCGCAGCGACCAGCCGTCGGCGGACCACCGCGAGGTCGTCACGCAGTTGATGGTGTGCCTCGAGGAGTACCGCGCCGTCCCGGGGCTCGTCATCATGGCGGCGAGCAACGACATCGACCGCCTCGACCCGGCACTGCGCGAAGGCCGCTTCGACAGCAAGATCCTCATCCCGCTGCCCGCGCCGGACGATCGCGTCGAGGTGCTGCGGGTCCAACTCGCCCGGCGCGGCGACGCCGTCGACTGGGACGGCCTCGATCTGGCCGCGCTCGCCCGCGACACGCACGGCATGAGCGCAGCCGCGCTGGAAACGGTCGTGTCGCTCGCCGCGCAGGCGGCGCTCGCCGCGAAGGCGCCGATCACGCAGACGATCCTCGCCGACGTGATCGCGGCGCGCGGCGGGCAGCACCGCATCACCCTCGACGACCGCGTGAGCTGGGACGACGTCGTCCTCGACGACGACACGCGCGAGCACGTCATGAACATCCTGACGGTGTTCACGCAGCCGGACCTTGCGCGGCAAGCGGGCGTCCGGCCGCCCGCCGGGATCCTTCTCTACGGACCGCCGGGCACCGGTAAGACGACGATCGCGCGCGCCATGGCGAGCCAGGTGCAGGCGAGCTTCTACGAGCTCTCGGCGGCGGATCTGCTGAGCAAGTGGGCGGGGGAGAGCGAGCAGAAGGTCGCGAAGCTGTTCACGAAGGCGCGGGCCAACCGGCCGTCGCTCATCTTCATCGACGAGATCGACGCGCTGCTGCGCCGCCGCAACGCGGACAGCGCGAGCAAGTGGGAGGAGCGCGTCCTCTCCCAGTTCCTGCGCGAGCTCGACGGGCTCAAGGGCGGCGACGGTGTGCTGCTCGTCGGCGCGACGAACCGCCTCGACACCATCGACGAGGCGATCGTCGGCCGCAGGCTGGAACCGATCGAGGTCGGGCTCCCCGACACGGTCGGCCGGTACAAGCTCTTGTCGCTGTTGTGCGCCGGCATGCGGGTCGCGAAGGGCGTGAACCTCAAGAGCCTCGCGCGCGACACGGAAGGCCTCTCCGGCGCCGACCTCAAGCGGCTGCGGGACACCGCGGGGATGCGCGCACTCGCCCGCGCGACGAAGAGCGCGAACGGCAAGGGCCAGGTGTCGGTCACGATGGCGGACTTTCAGACGGCGCTGGAGAACCGCCGGGCGCGCAGCAGCTTCGCCGAGGTCTAGGCACCCACGATGACGACGTCGACGTACCCGGACACGCGACGCACCGGCCGGCGCAGCCGCCGGCTCCGGTCGTCGCTCACTGCCGCCGGCGTACTGCTCGTGTTGCTGTTGCCGCCACTGGCCGCGACCGGAGCGGCGTCGCCGTCGGCAGCGGGCGGCGCCGGTTGCCTGCCGGCACTCGGTGTCACCGATCGATGGTTCCCGTTGCCGCCGCCGGAGCAGCCGCAGCGGCATTCCCTCTACGCCGGCGTGTTCGACGGTGACCCGTGCTCGTACCTCGCGGCCGACGAGACCGGGAAGGTGTTCGTCACGCACGACAGCGGCGCGCACTGGTCGACGAGCACGACGTCGATCGGGCCGCCGGGTGACGCGGTGGCTTGCTTCGCGACGGTCAACGGCGTCTACACGCAGGATCTGCCGGCCGGCAACGGTTACGTGTTCGGTATCCCGGCCGACGCCGCGACGTGCCCGCGCACGTCCGCGCCCAGCGGCACATCCGTACTGCCCTCCGGCCTCTACCTCGCCGGCGACTACGGCCGCACCCTCACTCCGGTCGCCGCGTTCGACGGGCTCAGTGTCGAGCGGATCGCGGTGTCGCAGGCCGACCCGCGGGTGCGGTACGCGCTCGCGACCGGCGACCCGACACACGCCGGTCTCACCGTGTTCGTCAGCACCGACGGCGGCACGAGCTGGAACGTCAGCGCGACCGGAGCGGCGACCTCGCCCACGGGGCCGATCGCCGTCGGCGGAACGTCCGGTTCCGGCGTGTGGCTCGCCGGCTCGGCCGATGGCGCGCCGAGTGCGTCGACGCCTAACCAGGTCGGCGACGCGAACCTCTGGACGTCGAGCGACGGCGGCACCACCTACAGCGACATCGACCACGAGCGGCAGATCTTCGCGATCGCCACCGGCCTGACCAGCACACGCAGCGTCCGCCTCGACCTCGGCACGAATCTCGGCGTGGCGGTCGGCACCGGCGGCAGCGCGTTCCTGCAGACCGGCGGCGGCCAGGCGAGCGCGCTTGCGCTCGAAGCGACGAACGCGAGCGTCCTCATGGCGATCCGCAGCGGCGTACCGGTGCGATCCCCCGACGACGGCCGCACGTTCCTCGGCACGCCCGGCCTGGGCAACGTCGGGCTGTGCGCGCAAACGCTGTCGCGAGACGCGGAACGGCCGAGCCTGTTCGTGCTGTCGTTGCGCCCGCAGGCCGGCAACCCGCTCGGTCCCTGCCAGTCGCCCGGCATCTGGATGTATCGCAGCAGCGGCAAGGATCTGACCGGCAACGTCGTCGTGCCGCAGCCGCCGCCCCCGCCGACCGGAAGCAACGGCAGTAACGACGTGTTCTGCTCGCACGCCGGCGGCGCCGGTCCGGTGTTCGGCCCGGGCAGCACGCCGGACCCGAGCGGTCTCGTCGTCTACGTCGGGCAGGGGGAGTGCATCTGGGCTTTCGACGCTCTCGGTCGAGGCCACGTCGTCGCCACGGTGCCGGTATGCCGCGACTGGTCGGAGGGGATTGCATTCGGCTTCGACGATCGGCTCGTCGTCACGTGCCGTACGTCACACGTGTTGGCGTCCGTCGATGTGAAGACGGGCCAGTCCTTCGTCATCGACGACACGCGCGGGGACGTCGAGGGGCCGTCGTTCGACCGCTACGGCGACCTCTTCGTCGTCGACAACGATCCGGCATCGCAAGGCGGCAGCAACAACACGGTCTACGAGTATCCGTATCCGCAGCATGCCCATGAGACGCCGACCAAGGTGTACTCGTTCGGCCCCAACGAGTTCACCGAGGACACCCGGATCGCGCCGCCCGGGAGCCCGTACGCCGGCACCCTGCTCGTCCTGTACGCCGCCGACGACGCGGCGACGCAAGGTCACACCGTGAGCACCGACGCGATCGCGATGTTCCGCCCGACCGCGCGCGGCTGGAAGCGCATCCAGGACTTCGCGCACGAGCCGTGGGGGTTCGTCTCCATCGGGATGGCGTTCACGCCGAACGGGTCGGTAGTCCTGGCCGCCGACGACGGCTCCGGCCGGTTGCTCGAGTACAGCCCGGACGGCCGGGCGTACCACTACCTCGCCAGCCTCGCGCCGACGAGCGGGCTCGCGGTGCCCGGGCAGACGACCGAGTACGGCGCGTCGTACGTCTTCGCAAAGATGGACATCACCGCCAAGGGCCTCATCGTCGCGACCTCGAGCACCAGTTCCGGCTGGGGCGGCGACGGAAACGACTCGGCGACGACGCGGAACGCGGTCGTCCGGGTCGCGGCGTCGGGCACCCAGCTGACGCCGGACTTCGGCACCGGGTTCAACGACGGGTCCTCGATCCTTGGCGTGGCGACGGCCAACGTGATCACCGGCCTACCGCGCCTGCCGTTGCCGGGCCATCCGCGGATGCCGCCGCAGCGAGCGACACCGGTGGTGGCCACCGACGCGCCGCCACCCGGACCTCCGGGGACGGGCCCGACGGTGCCGGTCTCCGGGCCTGCTGCGGCGCCGGCGCCCGGACCCGCTCCCGCGCCGCAGGCGCAGGCAGATCCGCTCGGCCAACCTGTCGCGCAAGGCCAGGTGCAGGGACAGCCGGGGCTCGTCGCGCAGCGGCAGACCCAACCACAGCTCGCGCTTGCGCTGCAACAGCAACTGCAGACAGAGGCGAATGAGCATGCGATGACCGCGCGGCGGCACGACCCGACGCTGGACGTGGTGCTGTGCGCCGGCCTGCTCACCCTCGGCGCGGTCGCGTACGGCGCGGCCCGCGCGACCCAACGCGCGACCGCACGGGCCGGCGGCGGGCGTGACAGCGCGCGATCGAACCCGGCGGAGAGGGAACGGCGATGACGACTGTGACGATGTTCGACCGTCCGCGTTGCGGCGACCGCGGCCGGGCGATGCGACTGTTGGCAGTGACCGCGTGCTGCGCACTCGCCACCGGACCGGCGGTTGCCCATGCACGGTCGGCCGCGCCGGCCGCGTGCCAGAGCGTCACGACGCAGGCGCGCTGGACGTTCATCAACGCACCGCAGTTCCCGAGCAGCGACGACAGCGGCGGCCCGTCGCCGGTTCCGTTCGAGGCGCCGGAGAGCGTGGGGTTCGACGATCCCGCTGAGGAGGCCGGCTTCGTCGTCGGCGCCGGCAACCCGGGTGTCCTCTACGTCTCCGACACGAGGTCGCTGTTCGCGTCGCGCGACGGCGGCTGCCACTGGTCGGCAGTGTTCTCGCTGCCGCTGTCGACGACGTCGCCGAACGCGGCGGCGCTGCATTACCTCGGTGGCGATCCATACGCGCAGATCCAGGCGTTCATCGCGCCGGCGCAGGTGGGCAGTCGCGTCGCGCCGTCGGCGCAGCGGCTGTACGTCGCGGTCGAGGCGCAGGGCGTGTACGCCGTGCTGACCAGCCCGGATGGCGGTACGACGTGGACGGAGGTGACGCCGGGGGCCGGTGCGAATCCCACGACCGGCGCGGTTCAGGTGCTCGCGGCCGCACCGGCCAGCCCGGATCACGTGTACCTGTTCGCGGCCGCGAGCGGCGGGTCCGCTCTGTACTCCAGTGACAACGCCGGCCAGACCTGGTCCGGACCGACGGCGCTCCCGGCCGGTGTCGGCGGTGATCTCGGTAGTTACAGCGGCGCCGTCGCCGTCGATCCGACGAACCCGCGCAGCCTGTTCACCGCCACGACCTCGGCCACCGGCGCCGGCGTGTTGCTGCGATCGAGCGACGCCGGCGCGACGTGGTCGACGACGTCGTTGCCGACGCCGATCACGTGGCCGTTCGTCGACGTCACGCATCAGCACGGCCGTCCCGCCGCGGTCCTCGTCTCCGGTAACGGTCAGGGCTGGCTGTCCACCGACGGCGGCGTGTCCGTGCAGAAGCTGCCGGCGTACCAGGGCTGGGGTTCGCCGCCGAGCAACGAGCCGTACCCGGCGCTGGTGTTCGGCGCGACTGCGCAGCAGATCGTCGGGATCGGCGGGACGTCGGCCGGACCGGCGGCGTTCGCGCTCGTCCACGGCCGGTGGCGGATGCTGTCGGTCGCGCCACTGCGACTGACCGGTCCGCGCGGGTTCAAATGGGAGTCCGGGTTCTTCGGCCGCGACGCGTCCGGTGCACCGCGGGTGTACATGGGCGTGCAGGGCGCGAATGGAGGCATCGGCTTCGCGTCGTTCAACACCCGCGTCTGCGGCCGCGGGTCGAGCCAGTACTTGTGTTGAAGAACACCGCGTCGTCGTCGTGGTGCGGTCCGGATGATGCGCGGTGTGTTCGCGCACTAGCGTCGTCGCGGTGGAGACTACGTTCAACGCCGAGCTGTTCGAGTGGCGCGGCCCGGCGCCGTTCTACTGGCTAACCCTGCCCGACGAGGTGTGCGACGACGTCCGAGCGCAGGCGCGTGCGGCCTCCTACGGCTGGGGCGCGATCCCGGTCGAGGTCCGGATCGGGGATACGCAGTGGGAAACGTCGCTGCTCCCCCGCGACGGAGGCTACGTGCTGCCGGTGAAAAAGCAGGTGCGTACCCAAGAGCGGTTCGGCGACGGCGACACGGTGACGGTTGCGATGACCGTCGCTCCCCGTGGCGGCCGGGCCGCCAACGGCAGCGGCCGTGCCACCTGAGGCCTCGTTCACATCGTCAACGTGACGGTCGCTCGGGGCGCCGCGGGGATGTCGGCCAGGACCGCCCGATAGGACAGCTTCCCGGCGGTTTGCGCCGGTGCCAGTGTGACAACCTGCGGCGCCATGATCGGCCGGGCGTCGAGACGCAGCGCGGCGCGCACGGTCAGCCGGCCGCGGCCCCTGTGCACATTTCAAAGACGGCGGACACGTCTTGGTTTATCCTCCCGTTAGTAGTGAACGGGGGCACTGATGAATCGCTTCGCGATCCTTGCAGCAACATCCGGCGTGTGCCTGATCCTGACCGGGTGCAGCGGCTCGTCGAGCCCAGGCGCCACGTCGTCGACCACGCAACCCTCCACACCGGCCGCGTCCGCGTCGCCTCCTTCGCTGGCCTCCATCGCCTTCACCGCGGAGGTTGCCAGTCAGGTGGGCGGTGTGCCGGTGGCGTCCAACCCGCACGTCTCGACCGCCATCGGGGCCGGTACGGATGCGACCCTCGACCTGTGCGGCGCGACGTTCCCGAGCGAGGCATTGCGAGTGCAGCGCTACCAGGTGTTCTTCCTCGACGCCGCTCATCCGGACCGACAGGTCGAGAGCAACGAGGTTGTGCGGTACCGGCCGGGCGGCGCGACGCAGGCCTACGGTGAAGTGCGGGCGGCGGCGCGACTCTGCAAGCCGGTCACCGTCCACGGCGTGCATGTCTCCGCCTTCGTGATCCAACCCCCGGATCCGCGACTGACAGCCGAGCAACTCACCGTCGTGGGATCGCAGACCAGCGCCAAGGGCACCGTGTGGTCGGTCGCGGTGTTCCAGTACCGGGGCGACCTGTTCGACGGTGTATACGTCCTGCGGCAGACCAAGGAACAAGCGCTCGGTGCAGCCAAAGCACTCTCCGAGCTGGCCGCGCAACGGTTGACTGCATCGGCAACTGGCTGAGCCCAGCCGTTGCGGTCTTGCCCGGTCACTCGGGCTCGGCGGATGTCGCGGGTCAGTCGACGGCTGACTCGTGGTGCAACGCCAACAGCCATCGGTCGTCACTGCTGACCCAGGTCGAACTGGCCAGCACGGTCCGAGTGAGTTCCCCGGATGACGCAACCACCGTCTCCGTCACCGCGTAGACCACGGTGCAGGCGTTGTCCGCAAGAGTGTTGACCGCAACGTCGCGCATCGCGAATGCCGTGAGCGTCACGTCGCGCAGACCGTCCATCAGTTCGGACTTCGTCTGCAGTTGTGCGCCGTCGATGAAGAGACCGCCGTCGTGCAACAAGGCGGCGAATGCGTCCAGCTCGCGCGCGGCGAGGAGTTCCCAGAGGCGACGTTCGCGCTCCGCGGGATCCATCGTTGCGACATTCGGTTGGGCCGTCGACATGACTGCAGATTAGTTGCTCAACCGCTCTCGTCGTACCTGCGGGAGCTGGTCGCGGGGGTCCATGCTGGTCGGGCGGATGAGCAGCCGCGCACCGAGCTGCGGCGGCTTCGCGACATCGAACATGACCTGTTCGACGATGCCGACGTCGAGATCGCCGCCGACGATGTCCTGCGCGTCGGCGCGTACCTTGCGCCGCGCACTCTCGCTGGCCTCCAGCGCCGCCTTGTCCTGCCACTGCGTGAGCACGCTGAAGACGCCATTCGCGCGGTCGGCGCTGGCGGTCGTGCCGCTCCACCCGTGCTGGTCACGGACCAGCGGCGCGACGATGCCCGAAACGTAGACCCGCCGGCCGGGCGGGTAAACCGGCGGAAAACTTTCTGGTCTCCGGCTGTCGATCCGCGCGGTCGCGTTCGTAGAGATGCTGACGGCGGCGCATCGGGCGCCGCCCGGGACAGGGAGACTGTGACCATGCCTCAGTACCTGCTTTCGGTCTGGCACGACGGCGACTACTCCGACCTCGACTGGTCCTCGGAGGACATGGCGCGCATCGGCGCGCAGGTGAACGCGGTCAACGACACGATGCGAGACGAGGGTGCCTGGGTGTTCGGCACCGGGCTGCGCCCCGCGTCCTCGGCAACCGTCGTACGGGCGAGCGGCGGCGAGGTGTCGATGACCGACGGTCCGTACGCCGAGACGAAGGAGCAGATGGGCGGCTTCTGGATCATCGAGGCCGCCGATCTCGACAGCGCCCTCAACTGGGCCGGCAAGGCCGCGGCGGCGTGTGAAGCTCCGGTCGAGGTACGCCCGACGGATGCCTGACTCGCTCGCCGACATCTACCGTCGCGAAGTCGGTCGCTGCACCGCCACGCTCATCCGCATCCTCGGCGACATCGATCTCGCCGAGGATGCGGTGGCGGAGGCGTTCGCGCTCGCCGCCGAGCAGTGGCCCGTACGCGGTGTGCCGCCGAATCCCGGTGGCTGGATCACGACCACCGCACGCAACCGCGCGATCGACCGGATACGCCGGGAGTCGACGCGGGTCGACCGCTACATCGCCGCCTACCGACTGCGGGCCGAGGACATGGAACCCGACCACAACCCGGAGCTCGGCGATCTCGATGCATTCGTCGACGTCGTTGCCGACGACCAGCTGCGGCTCATGTTCCTGTGTTGCCATCCGGCACTCGCCGCGGACACGCAGGTCGCACTCACGCTCCGCCTCGTCGGCGGTCTCGAAACGCCGGAGATCGCCCGCGCGTTCGTCGCGCCGGAGGCGACCATCGCGCAACGCATCGTCCGGGCGAAGCGCAAGTTGCACGACAATCGCGCGTCGTACCGGATCCCGCGCCCGGCCGAACTTCCCGACCGGCTGCGCCCGGTGCTCGCCACCGTGTACCTCATCTTCACCGAAGGCCACACCGCGACGTCGGGTGACAGCCTGACCCGCACCGACCTGTCCGGTGAGGCTCTTCGGCTCGGTCGCGTCCTCGCCGGGCTGATGCCCGACGAGCCGGAGGTCACCGGGCTGCTGGCGCTCATGCTGCTCACCGAGGCGCGCCGTGCGGCCCGTACCGCAGCGGACGGCGCGATGATCCGGCTCGCCGACCAGGACCGCAGTCGTTGGGATCGCGCACTGATCGCGGAGGGCCATAACCTCGTCCGCGCATGCCTACGCCGCAACCAGCCCGGGCCGTTCCAGATCCAAGCGGCGATCGCCGCGGTGCATGCAGACGCGAGGACGAGTGATGAAACCGACTGGGCGCAGATCGTCGCGCTCTACGACCAGCTCTACGACGTGCGACCCAATCCGGTCGTCGCCCTCAACCGGGCGGTCGCGGTCGCCGAGCTGCGCGGATCCGCCGCCGGCCTCGCCGCCCTCGACGCGCTCGACGTCGCCGGTGTTGCGGACTACCAGCCCTTCCACGCCGCGCGCGCGGATCTGCTTGCCCGCGACGGGCAGCGCGACGCAGCGCTGGCGGCATACGACCGCGCGATCGAGCTGACCGCGAACCCCGCCGAGCGACACTTCCTCGAATCGCAGCGAGCGGCGGCCGGCAACCGGCCCGGGGGCTGACTTCGTACGTTCGCCCACGGCGAGCCGGACGTTGGGTCACACTCCGTCTGGCGCCTCTGGGGGTAGCCGTGTCCGCTCGCCGGACGGCAGCGACGGCCGGGTTCGCGTCACCAGCGGCGGGCTCGCCGGCGTCGCCCAGAACGCGCTGTACCTGACGACGCAAGCCCGGCCCCGGATCGCCTCCTACTCCGTCGGCGCCAACGGCACCGTCGACACCCTCAACGTCTGCTACCGGACCACCCCGGGCGCATATCCCACGTCGCCGGCGACCGACCAGGAACTCACCCGGCCCGCCGCGACCTCCAGCGGGCCGGCCGGCGCACCCGTGCAGCTCAGCGGCACGACCAGCGGGACCGACGAGGCGGACATGTATCGCACGCAGCCGTTCTCGCTGTCGGCCGGCAACCATGTCTTCAGCTGGAATCTGCAGCGCAGCATCACCACCGCCAACGGCCCCATCGCGTGCAGCACCGATCTCTACCTCGTGCCGGCCGGCGGCAACGTCACCCTCGGGCAGTTGATCTTCTACACCGGCGCATCGGCGCCGCCGACCGGCTCCCGCACCGTGCAGGTCGCGACCTCCGGCAGCTACGTCGTCGCCGCCTCGGGCGGCTCAGGTTCCAGCGCCTGCGCATGGAGCGTCTCGATCAGCTGAGTCATCACGCGCGCGTCGTCGACTCGTCGCGCCCCGGCTGCCTGCCGTTCGTCGATCCGTTGATGCGCAGCCGGTCGTGCAAGTCGTCATCCGACATGACGAGATAGACGAGCGGGCAGTCGTGCGGGCCCGTGACGTCCAGCTGGCACAGCGTGCACGGATCGCCGGGACGCACCGGACACTTTGCGTCGGGTGGAACTCGCCGCATGACCACTCCTCTTCGTCGGGGCGACGAACGCGTCGCTGACCACAGTCAGCCGGTCCGGGCTCATCCGCACAGAGGCGAACGTCCCGGACGCACGAAGGAGGCCCCGGGTATCCGGGGCCTCCTCGTAACCGGCCGTGATGACTACCGTTCGACCGGGGCCGGCGTGCGGGCTCCGAGCTTCGGGAACACCTCCGCTGCGGGAGAAACGCGGCGCAGGTGCCAGAACCCCAGCGCCGACAGCAGCAGCATCACTCCGGCGGCGATGAAGGACACGATCGCCGCAGTCAGCGCGATCTGCCCCATCTTCCAGAAGCCGTACGCGTTCAGCAGCATCCCGCGCAACGTCTCGCCCTGGAACAGGGTCTGGCGCTGCCCCGCGACCTGCTGGTAGTTCGGGTCGGTCGGCTTCATCTTCAAGAACGCGGTCGAGACCTGGCTGTACGTCTGGCCACCGGCGACCTCGGAGAGGTGCACCTTGATGTAGTGGTCGGCGAACACCTCGGCCTGTTGTCCGTCGAGGACCTGCTTGCCGGCGTACGGCGTCACGTACTTCGTGATCTCCGCGTTCTGCTGAGCGGCGATGCCGGCGGCGCTCGGGAAGAAGACCTTCTGCTGAGCGAGCTGGTCGTGCACGTTGCTGTTGGCGAAGCTGTGCGCCCACAAGCCGAGCGCGCCCGCCACGATGAGGACAGCTGCGACGACCAAACCACCGGTCGAGAGCAGGGCGTCGAATGTCTTGCGGCGCATCGTCTTCTCCTTCCGCCGCGGGAACCCGGTCGGTTCCTTCTGCGGTCCACACTGCCGTCGCGGAAGCAACGGCGTTAGAGCGCAACGACCCGTTTGGAACGGGACCAAAGTCCCGGGTCCTGAACTCCCGGAGACGGTGCCGCGAACGCGGGGACCAAAGCCCCTAGCCCGTCGGGAGACGGCAGCGGCACGGTGACGGTGGCCGAGGAGGCGCACCATGACCGCAACCACTTACCCGCCAGCCGAACTGTCGACGTGTTACGCGCAAGTGCTCGTACCGGTGGATTTCTCCCGCTTGAGCTGGAAGAGCCTGCCGGTCGCGACCGCGCTTGCTCGCGGCTTCGGGGTTCCGCATCGCGTGGTGCACGTCGACACGTCGTCACCGTGGCTCGATCTGTCGCCGCACAAGTTGACGCTGAACACGTTGTCGCACGGCAAGCGCGTCCAGGTCGAAGTGCTCGCGGCGCGCACCGCAGCCGATGGAATCGTCCAACTGCTCGGCGACGACGAATCGTCGCTGCTGGTCATGTCCAGCCACGGCCACACGGCCGCAGCCGAGCTGGCATTCGGCAGCACCTCGGAGGATGTGCTGCGGCACTGGCGAGGTCCGGTCGTCGTGACCGGCCCGCGTTACCGGGTCGGCCGGCCGGTCGTGACCCGCATCGTCGTCGCGGTCCCGCCGCTCGGAACCTTGCCGGTCGCCCTCGCGGCCGACGTCCGCGGATGGGCGGACCGGTTCGGCGTACCGGTCCAGGTCGCGACCGTGATGGACGCGGCGTCGATGGGATACGACTTCGAGGTCGGCCGCGAGCGCCTGCGCCACCTGACCAAGCTGGCGGAGTCGATCGGCGCCGAGCCGGTTCCGCTGCACGGGCCGCGGACGGCGCACGAGCTCGTCGCCTACGCGGACATGCAGCCGGGGACCCTGCTGGCAATGGCGCCGCGGGTCAAGCCCGTCGCCGCGCAACTCGTCCTCGGCAGCGTCTCGAAAGCCGTGCTGCGGCACGCCACCAACCCCGTCCTGTTCCGCCGCGCCTGACTCGCCGTCGGCGCCGCACAACGCAACGAAAGCGGTGATCAGCAATGCGTGCACTCGTCTACCACGGTCCCGGCCACAAGAGCTGGGAAGAGGTTCCCGATCCGGTCATCCAGGACGCGACCGACGTCATCGTCGGCGTCGACACGACGACGATCTGCGGCACCGACCTGCACATCCTCAAAGGAGACGTACCCGCGGTCCAAGACGGCCGCATCCTCGGACACGAGGCGGTCGGGACCGTCGAGGCAGTCGGTGACGCCGTCACCACGCTCCAACCCGGCGATCGGGTGCTCGCGTCCTGCATCAGTGCGTGCGGACGTTGCCGCTACTGTCGCGACGGCCGGTACGGGCAGTGCCTCGGTGGTGGCGGGTGGATCCTCGGCCACCTGATCGACGGCACCCAAGCGGAGTACGTCCGCATCCCGTTCGCGGACACCTCGACGTACAAACTGCCGAGCAGTGTCAGCGACGAGCAGGCGGTGATGCTCGCCGACATCCTGCCGACGTCGTACGAGGTCGGCGTCCTCAACGGCGCGGTGCGGCCCGCGGACGTCGTCGCGATCGTCGGCGCCGGGCCGATCGGGCTGGCTGCGACGTTGACCGCGCGGCTGTACAGCCCGAAGCACATCGTCGTCATCGACACCGCGGACAGCCGGCTCGAGCTCGCCAAGCAGTTCGGGGCCGACGAAGTCATGAACCCGGTGCACCACGACGTCGAAGCACGAGTCCGGGCGATCAGCGACGGCCTCGGTGCCGATGTGGCGATCGAAGCGGTCGGCGTGCCGGAGACGTTCGAGCTGTGCACCCGCCTGATCCGCCCGTGCGGCCGGGTGGCGAACATCGGTGTGCACGGCAAGCCGGCAACGCTCGCGCTCGACAAGCTGTGGGCCGCGGACGTCACCATCACGACGGGGCTCGTCGACACCTACAGCACTCCGACGCTGCTGCAGATGGTCGCTTCTGGGCAGCTGTCGGCGTCGGCATTCGCGACGCATCATTTCGACCTCGCGGACATCGAGGCCGCGTACGCCACGTTCGCAGACGCCGCGACGACGCACGCGCTCAAGGTCGTGCTCAGCAACTAACCGAGGGGAGTGGCGACGGTGAGCAGCACAACGACAGCCCGTAACACGGGCGACGTTGCACTGCTTACCGACGGCCGCCGGGTGACGCTGCGCCTGCTGCAAGCGGAGGACAAGGCCGCGCTGATCGCGGCGGTCGAGCACGCGGACCCGTGGGATCTGCGCCGCAGGTTCATGGGTACGCCGCCGCCGGCGTCGATGCTGGCTCGCCAACTCGTCCGCGCCGACGGCGTTCACGACCTCGCGCTCGGCGCATTCGCCACCGACGGACGGCTCGTCGGCGTCGCCCAGTTCGACCGCATCGGTGACGAGCCGACCGCGGAGATCGCGATCGAAGTCGCGCACGATTGGCAGCACGACCGGCTCGGTTTCGTCATGCTCGCCAAACTCGCCGAACTCGCGCGTGCTCGCGGCGTGCACGAGTTCACCGCCGTCTATTACGCCGACAACTTCGCGATCCGCAAGTTGTTGCAGCGGGTCGGGACGGTTGTCAGCAGCGGGTACGAGCAGGGCGCGGGATACGCGACGATCGATCTCGACGCGATCGCCTGACGACCGCTACACGGCCACCGTCTCCGCGACGACCTCGCGCCCGGAGACCCGGCCAAGACTCACCGCCACGAACTGCTCGCGACCTTCCGTCACCGCACTCGTGAGACCGGCGCCGCCCGCTTGGGCGGCGGCGCCGTCGTCCAGCAAGCTCGCGGTGCCGACCACGAGCACACTCCACCCGGCGATCCCGTGTTGGTCGATGCCGTCGATCTCGAACGCGACGACGCTGCCGTTGCAGCCGCGGGCCAGCATTCCACCGGGTTCGGTGCGGAACAGGATCTGCGATCCCGCCCGGAGGTAGTTGACCGGGACAACCGCCGGCATCGCGTGCTCGGTGATCGCGACCCGGCCGACGCTGCCGACGTCCAGACGTCGCAAGCACTCGTCGTACGTCAGCGGTCGGAGCGCGCCCATGGAGACAGTAAAGGGGTGCCGGCACCGGCTCGTTAGGGCCGAAAGTCACCTCGCCGACCCCGTCGAGGCCGTAACGTTGGGGATGTGAGCGCCGGAAGCGGCGAGCCGCGGGAACCATTGCCGACGCTGTCGACCTTGGACCTGCGGACGCTGCTGGCCGAGGTGACCGACCGGATGGAGTCGGTCGCGCTGCTGTCCGACCGGTTGCAGTCGCTGTTGCAGGCGGTCGTGCAGATCGGCTCACATCTCGAGCTCCCGACGGTGCTGCGCAGCGTCGCGGAGACCGCCGCCGAGCTCGCGGATGCGCAGTACGCCGCGCTCGGTGTCGTGGACCCGACCGCGGAGAGCCGGCTCGCCCAGTTCATCACCGTCGGCATCGACGAACAGACCCGACAGACGATCGGCGATCTCCCGCACGGCCGCGGCGTGCTCGGCCTGCTCATCCGCGAGCCGCGGCCGATCCGGCTGGCGAACCTGTCCGACCATCCCTCGTCGTACGGCTTCCCGCCGGGGCACCCGCCGATGCGCACGTTCCTCGGCGTCCCGATCACCATCCGCGGGCAGGCGTACGGAAACCTGTACCTCACCGAGAAACGCGGCGGTGGCGAGTTCAGCGAAGCCGACCAGCAGGTCGTCAGTGCGCTGGCCTCGGCCGCCGGTCTCGCCGTACAGAACGCCCGGCTGTACGAGCAAGCACAGCAGCGGCAGCAGTGGCTGGAGGCGACCGCATCCATCCAGCGCCGGCTGCTCGCGGGGATCGCGCCGAGCGAAGTGTTCCAGGACGTCGTCAGCACCGCGCGCGAGCTCGCGGCGGCCGACGTCGCCTACCTTGCGCTGCCCGTCGGCGACGGGCAGCTGCGGGTCCACGCCGCCGACGGCAAGGGCGGGACGGAGCTGCACGG
The DNA here is from genome assembly GCA_025980325.1 of Frankiales bacterium. Lineage (GTDB taxonomy): Bacteria > Actinomycetota > Actinomycetes > JAFAQI01 > JAFAQI01 > BP-197. The sequence continues at coordinate 75,762 of JAICXQ010000002.1, read as the reverse complement.
GCGCGTGATCCCGGAACGGTCGTTGGCGGCCGCGGTCATGCGGGACGCAACGCCTGCGGCGGTCAGCGATGCGCGCGCGGACGAGCGGGTGTGGCCGGGGTTGCTCGACACCGCGGACATCGGGCCGGCGTTGTTCGTCCCGTTGGGCGCGGCGGCCGGCGCGGTCGGCACTCTCGTCGTGGCCCGGCTCGCCGGCGCGACGCCGTTCACCGATGACGCGCTGCGCCTCGTCGACACCTTCGCCGGCCAGGCCGCGATCGCGTTGCGCCTCGGTGCCGCCGCCGCCGACCGGGAACAGATCGCGATCCTCAGTGACCGCGACCGCATCGCCCGCGATCTGCACGACCTCGTGATCCAACGGCTGTTCGCGACCGGCATGTCGCTGCAAGGCGCGATCCGCAGCATCCAGCCGCCGGAGATCGGCGAACGGGTGCAACGAGCAGTCGACGATCTCGACGAGACGATCAAAGAGATCCGTACGTCGATCTTCGCGTTGCAGAGCCCGGCGCCACATGCCGGCGAAGGCGTCCGCGCGGCGGTGCTCGCGGCGGTCAAGTCGGCCGCGGCCGGCCCGCTCGGATTCGAGCCGCAGGTCGACTTCGCCGGCCCGGTCGACACCCTCGTCCCGGCGGGCATCGCCGAACAACTCGTGGCAGTCATCCGCGAGGCGCTGAGCAACGTCGCCAGGCACGCGCAGGCCAGCGCGGTCACGATCGACGTCGCCGCCGACTCCGGCCGGGTCGAGCTCGTCGTCGGCGACAACGGCGTCGGCATCGCCGACGGCGTCGCGACCAGCGGACTGGCCAACCTGCAGCGACGGGCACGCGATCTGGGCGGCGAGTTCAGCGTGACGCGCCGCGACGGCGGCGGTACCGAGGTGCGCTGGCAGGTGCCGTTGCCGGCGGCAGAGGACCTTCGGCCCTAGGCGGAGGTCCTGCGGTCCGGCAGCGTCGTCTCTCGTGGCCAGTGACGACATCGCGGCTGTGCTCGACTGCGCGGCCCTCGCCCCTTCCGTGCACAACACGCAGCCATGGCAGTGGCGCGCCGTCGACGATGCCATCGAAGTGCGGGCCGATCGGAGCCGGCAACTGGCATACCTCGATCCGACCGGCCGCCAGCTGCACGTCAGCTGCGGCGCCGCGATCGAATTCGGTTACCTCGCGGCACGATCGGTCGGCCGCGAGTGCGACGTGCGCCTGCAGCCCGACGGTGCCGATGGCGAGCTGCTCGCCGTACTCGAGCTCGGCGAGGTGCGGCCGCCGACGCCGACCGAGCAGCGGCTCGCCGAGGCCATCGCCGTCCGCTACACCGACCGCGGCCCGTACTCGGACCGCCCGGTTCCGGAAGGGCTGGTTGAGGACCTCCGCCGGCGTGCGGCCGAGCTGGAGGTGTGGGTGCGCACCTTCGAGCGGCCCGACGACCGGCGCGCACTGATCACGGTCTTGTCCGACGCCGAGCAGGAAGAGGCCCGCGACTCGCGGTATGCCGCGGAGCTGGCGCAGTGGGTCGGCCCGACCGGCGATGTCGGCGTACCAGCGGAGGCCGTTGCCGGCCGGTGGCCGAGCGACCGCGTCTCGCAGGTGCCGCTGCGGGACTTCACCGGACGCGCGGAGCACCCGAGCGCCGAGGGCCGCGGTGACGATCCGCCACCGACGGTGGAACGGGATCTGCTGTTGCTCTTCGGCACGGCTTCCGACGATCCCGGCGCGTGGCTGTCGGCGGGACGAGCCCTCGGCTGGGCGCTGCTACGTGCCGCCGCCGTCGGCGTGTCCGCGCAACCGCTGGGTCCGGCGATCGACCTGCCGGCTGCGCGGGAGCGGTTGCGGCACGAGCTCGGACTCGTCGGAAACCCGCAGTTCGTCGTCCGGATGGGCTACGGCGCCGACCGACCGCGCACGCGCCGGCGGCCGGCGACAACGACCCTGAACTAACCGTCCATGCGGGCGACGAATGCTGCGGCCTGGGTACGGCGTTCCATGCCGAGCTTCGTCAGCAGGTTCGAGACGTAGTTCTTCACCGTCTTCTCGGCGAGGAACATCCGCTCGCCGATCTGCCGGTTGGTCAGGCCTTCGCCGATGAGCGCGAGCACGCGGCGTTCCTGCTCGGTCAATCCTTCCAGCGGATCCGGGCGTTGCACCTGCTCGCGCAGCCGTTGCATCATCCGCGCGGTGGTGGTCGGGTCGAGCAACGACTGCCCGGCGGCGACCCGCCGTACCGAGTCGAGGATGTCGTTGCCCTTCACCTGCTTGAGGACGTAACCGGCCGCACCGGCGAGGACCGCGTTGAACAGCGCCTCGTCGTCGGCGAACGACGTGAGCATCAGGCAGGCCAGATCCGGGAACTGCGAGCGAAGCTCCCGGCACACCGTGACCCCGTCGCCGTCCGGCAGCCGTACGTCGAGCACGGCGACGTCGGGACGGACGGCCGGCACTCGTACCAACGCTTCGGCCGCGGTCGAAGCCTCACCGACGACCTCGACGTCCCCGTCGGACTCGAGCAGCTCGCGGACGCCGACACGGACCACCTCGTGGTCGTCGAGCAGGAACACCCGGATCTTCTGCATCGCCTCATCCTGCTGCAAGTCGTGACTTGCGGCTAGGGACGAAAGTCCCACCGGCCGCACGGGGACCTTCGCCTCTGTCCGGCCTTCGCGCGACCGGATGATGCTGCCGTCGAGGAACGGGAGGCTGCGATGAACATGTCGACGACAGCCGCGGACCCGCGGCCGCTACGGACGACGGACGTGCGATGGGTGGTCGAGCAGGCCGGTCGAGCCCCCTCGGTGCACAACACCCAGCCATGGCGATTCACCTTCGACGGTCGCCGTTTCGACCTGTACGCCGACACCGCCCGAGGCCTGACCGCTGCCGATCCGGACGGGCGCGAACTCGTGCTCAGCTGCGGGGCCGCGCTGTACAACCTGCGCGTCGCGCTGCGCAAGGTCGGTTACTCGGGCACCGTGACGCTGCTGCCGGATCGCTCGCAGCCGCGGTTGCTCGCGTCCGTCGAGGTGACCGAGTCGTCGCCGGCGGGAGCGGCGGAACGGCGGGAGTACGCCGCACTCACGCGACGGCACACCCACCGCGGTCCCTTCGACGACCGGGTGCTGACGGCGGAGTTGACCGCGCAGCTCTACCAGGCCGCGGACGAGGAAGGCGGTCAGCTGATCTACGTGTTCGACCCGGGTCAGCGTCGCCGGGTGCTGCAACTCGCTCATGCGGCCGAGCAGGCGCAGGCCGCGGACGAACGTGTCGCGGCCGAGATTTCGGCGTGGACTCCGCCGCCCGGGTCGCCACGCCGTGACGGCGTGCCGGCGAGTGCGTACAGCATCGACCCGATCGTGTCGCCGGACGACCTGCCGTCGCGGGACTTCGACCGGCTCCGCGGCTTCGGCCGGCTCGCGCGCCACGACCCGATTCCGGGTGTCCTCGCCGTCCTCGCCAGCGCGTCGGACCTGCAGCTCGACTGGCTGCGCGCCGGCCAGGCACTCGAACGGGTGTTGCTCGCCGCCGCGCAGCAGTGGGCCTTCGCCGCGGTGCACTCCGCGCTCGCGGAGGTGCACAACCTTCGCGCGGAGCTGCGGCGTGAGTTGTGCACCAGCGCCCACCCGCAGCTTCTGCTGCGGTTCGGATACGCACCCGACGCGGCGGTCACGCCGCGGCGGCCCGTGGACGACGTCCTGCAACTGATCTGACCTGCGGAAGAGGTAGCGCCATGACCATCAATCAGTGGGATGCCGAGCTCGCGGTGACCTACGGTCCGCTCGAGGCGGATCTCGAAGGGCAGCCGACGATCGATCGTTACGGCATCACGGTCGGCGAAGAGCTCGCGGGCGAACCGCTCGCGGTCGCGCTCGCGCAGGAAGAACCCGACACCGCTCCCGACGGAGCGGGCGACAACCCGTGGCTGTTCGTGGAGCGGGGTTGGGGCGCGGACGACCGGCTGTTCGCGCCGGCCGACGATCGGGCGCCCGAAGAGACGGCCATGCATCTGGTGTCGCCGTGACGGCGACCGCGGTCCGCCCGTCGCTGGTGGTGGCCGGTGAGGTGATGAGCACGCCGCCGCTCGCGGTGCGATCCGATGCCAGCGTCTGGTCGGCGTGGACGCTGATGGTTCACCGTGGCGTGCGGCACCTCCTCGTCGTCGAGAACGGGCATTGCGTGGGTGTCCTCGACGACCGGACCATCTTCGCGCAATGGCCGCTCGGGCCGGCGGCGTTGCACCGCAGGTCGGTCGCGGCCGTCATGTGTGCGGCCGTCTCGTGCGTCCCGGCGACGAGTGAACTGCGCGCCGTTGCCGAGGTCATGGTGCGTGAAGGCGTCGATGCAGTACCGGTGGTCGACGACGACGGCATGACGGTCGGTGTCGTCACGTGCACGGACATCCTCGCCGCCGTCGCCCGATCCGGTCGCAACGAGGTCACGCCTGACGCGGCGCGTGGTGGGGCACCGCGCTCGACGTAGACGTCGACCGGCTGGATGGTCGGGTGGGACCTTTGGCCCTAGTCGGCCTCACCCGCGCCCAGGACCCTTGGGTCGAGAAGCCACGGAGGCGACAGCGATGCTGGTCATGGGCGCACCGATCAACCTCAACCATCCCGGGCATTACGTGCACTGGGGCGTGATCCAGATCTCGGTCGCGAACCTGGTCGTGATCAGCGTGATGGTCGTGCTGTTCGTCCTGGCGATGCTGCTGCCCTTCCCGAAGGGACGGAACCGGCGATGACCGCGCCGGCGCTTTCCCGGACGTGGACCGGCCGGCTGCGTGCGCGCGCCGAGCAGGCGCTCCCGCCGGAGCAGCTCCTGCCCGACCACCAGCCCGTGTACGTCGCGTCGTGGATCTACGTCTTCGGCGTACTGACCCTTGCTGCATTCATCGTCGTTCTCGTCTCGGGCGGCGTGCTGGCCCTCAAGGGACCGCAGTGGTGGCATCGCTCCAGCACCGGGCACTACTTCAACAGCCTGCACCTGTGGAGCGTCGAGTTGTTCATGGCGTTCATGGTGATCCATCTGTGGGGCAAGTTCTTCATGGCGGCATGGCGCGGCCGGCGTGCGATGACATGGATCACGGGAGCGGTGTGTTTCCTCGGCTCGATCGGCACGGCGTTCACCGGCTATCTCGTGCAATCGAACCTCGACTCGCAATGGATCAGCACCCAGGCCAAAGACGGTCTCAATTCCGCCGGTGTCGGCGCTTTTTTCAACGTGCTCGACTTCGGGCAGATGCTGATGTGGCACATCGTGCTGCTGCCGTTGGTCGTCGGTTTCGTCATCGGGATCCACATCCTGCAAGTACGCCGGCGCGGCGTCGTCCCGCCCATGGAGATCGATCCGCGTGATCTCGTCGCCCAGAACGTGACGTCATGACTACCGGCGTCACGAAGTGGGCCGGTCGGACCCGCGAGTACGACCTCGTCAAGGAGTTCGTCGTCGCGCTGGTCGTCGTCTCGGTGTTGACCGTCGCGCTCGCCGCGGTGTTCTCGTCGCCGGACGAGAAGCAAATCACGATCTCGACCTGGAGCCGCGGCGCGCCCAACGACTTCGTCCTTACCGCCGCCACCGAGCTCGACGGGACGAGTGGCACCGCGACGTACGGCGCCCCGTACAACCACACGCCCGACGCGGCGCAGAAGATCGGCCCGGTGTCGTTGCAGCACATCGCCGGCGTGACCCACCCGATCGACACGGTCGCCGACTTCGTCGTCGGTCCGCTGACCGGAGTGCCGGCGGATGCGGCGCTCGCGGCCGCCTTGGCGCAGTGGCAAGGCGCGGCGGCCGGGCAGCAGCAGAAGTGGGCGTCGGGCTACGACGACGCGCTGTCGAAGGCGACCGACAACGATCCCGCCCAGGTGAAGTCGGGCGACTACGGCCCGGTGCCGGTCATGCTGACCCGGCTGCTGACGATGGCGCAGTCCGGTGGCCTCGACGGGGCGCTGCTCGCGCAGAAGCAGTTCTTCGCCACCGACTACACCAAGCCGTTGCTGTTCATCGCGGACGGCAGCTACCTCGAGGACCGTGCGCGTGCGCAGCATCTCGGCGGCGACCAGTGGGGAATGATGAACGAGACCGGCAACTACCCCGGTCAGGCATGGTTGTGGCTCTACACGTTCTGGTACCAGGTGAAGCCGTTCTCGACGTCGGGCAACGCCGATGCGCTCGTCTGGGGCCTCATGGCGCTGTTGAGCCTGGCGCTCGTGCTCGTTCCGTTCATCCCCGGCGTGCGGTCGATCCCGCGGTGGGTTCCGATCCACCGGCTGATCTGGCGGGACTACTACCGCGGCATCCGCACATAGTCGGAGTGCGTCAGATCGATCGACGCGGTCAACCCGCCGCCCGGTGTCTCGTCCAGCGTGATGGAGCCGTGGTCGGCCGTGACGAGGCGGGCGACGATCGCGAGCCCGAGCCCGGCTTTGCGTCCGGCTCCGTCTCCTTCGAATCGCGCGAGCGCGCTCGCCCGGCGAGCCGGTGCCATGCCCGGGCCGTCGTCGGTTACGGCCAGCACGACGCGTCCGCCGTCGGCATGCGTCGACACGGTCACCCGCTGACCCGGTGACAGCGCGTCCATGGCGTTGGCGAGCAAGTTGTCGAGTACCTGCTCGAGATGCCCGGGCGTCAGCCGTGCCGTTGCCGGCTCCAGCGACGACGAAAGAGTCACGCCCGCGTCCTGCGCGACCGGCTGCCACATCTGCACGCGCTCGGATACGACGGCAGCGACGTCGATCACGCTTCGCTCGCCGTCGAGCTCTTCGGCGCGGGCTACCGCCAGCAGCCCGTCGAGCAGGCGGTTGAGACGGCCGATTTCTCTAAGCGCAGCAACGACTTCGGTGCGCGCGGCCTCGGGTGAGTCGTCGGCGAGGAGCTCGAGCCGTAATTGCAAGGCGGCGAGCGGCGTACGTAATTGGTGGGAGACGTCCGCGGTCATCGTGCGCTGGCTGTGGAGCAGCGCAGCGATCCGGTCGGCCATCTCGTTGAACGCGGCCGCGACTTCGCGCACCTCCGGCGGGCCGCTGTCGACGTCGGTGCGTACGGCGACGTCGCCGTGCCCCATGCGGGTCGCGGCGAGCTGCAATCCGCGCAGCGGGCGCGCGATCCAACGCGCCAGCGCGGCGGCCGTCACCGCCCCGAATGCGATCGTGACCATAGCCGCGGCCGCCAACGCCAGCCACAGGGCGTGAACGCGACGGTCAAGCGGCTCGGCGTCACGCACGAGTACGACGGTCCCGTCCGGCCGTCGGGACGGGCCGATCGATGCGACGGCCACCACCGCATCGGCGGCGCGGGGCGCGGTTCGCCCGCGGGCGGCTTCGATTACGGCGTCGGGCACACGTCCGCCGGACCGGGCCAGGACGTCGCCGTCGCGACCGAGAACGACGACGCTGTCGCCGGTCGCGATCGGCGGAAGGGTTGCGTTCCGCGCGTCGGCCGGATCGCCCGTGTCGCCCAGGCGTTCTTCCTCGCTGCTTGCGAGTGCGCGCGCCGCTGCCAACGCGTTCGAGCGGAAGTCGTCGTGTTGCTGCGACGAGATCTTGATCCCGAGCGGGACGACGAGCAGCACGAGCAACGCGACCAGTACGGCGACGAAGCCGGCGAGGATTCGCCGCGTCATAGCTGCCGTAACCGAAAGCCGCGACCGTAGACGGTCTCGATCAACGACGCATCGCCGAGCTTGCGGCGCAACGCGGCGATGTGCACGTCGAGAACCTTCGTCGGCCCGTACCAGTGGGCGTCCCAGGCCCGGTCGAAGATCTCCTCGCGGGTCACGAGCCGGCCCGGCTCGGCGGCGAGACAGGTGAGGATGTCGAACTCCTTGGCGGTCAACGAGACCTCGGTGCCGTCGACTGCAACGCGTTGCGCGCCGAGGTCGACCGTCAACGGTCCGTGCCGGACGACGGCGCGGGCGTCGTCGGCACGGACCCGCCGGAGCGCCGCGCGCATCCGGGCGAGAAGTTCGGCGAACCCGAACGGCTTCGCGAGGTAGTCGTCGGCGCCGGCGTCAAGCGCCGTGACCCGCTCCTGTTCCGTGTCGCGGGCCGTGACGACCAGGATCGGTGCGGAGGTGACCGTCCGCAGTCGCTCGCACAACTCGATCCCGTCGCCGTCCGGCAGGCCGAGATCGAGCAGGATCAACTCGGCGTCGAGGTGCGAGAGCGCGGCCGCGGCGGACCCGACGAGATCGACGCGGCAGCCGGCGCGGGACAGGCCGCGGACCAACTGCTCGCCGATCGGACCGTCGTCCTCGACGACCAGTACGTGCACGCCGGCGAGCGCCCGGTTCGCCGTCGCGATCGTCACGACGTCAACGCTAAGCCGTCGCACGCTCGGCGCTAGACGAGTCCTTAACCCGCGGGTGGGCACTATCGATGTCATGCCGCCCCCGACCCGTCCCCACAGCGCCCCGGCCGGCCCGGCCGGTTCGGCAGCCACGCCGCCGCCGTGGATTGTCGGGCAGCAGTGGGCGCAGTACCGGCTGCGCCAGCCCGGCTGGCTGATCCTGCCGTTGCGGGCCTTCCTCGGCGTCACCTTTCTCTATGCGTCACTGCAGAAACTCGCCAATCCGGCGTACCTGAACCCGGCCAACCCGCAATCGGTGGTCGGGCAAATGCGGACGTTGCGCCACGTCAGCCCGATCGGTCCGTTGCTCGGTCTCTCGCTGCACGCGCCCACGCTGGTCGGGCTGCTGATCGCGTTCGGCGAGCTCGCGGTCGCGGTCGGTGTCCTGCTCGGGTTGCTGACCCGCCTGACCGCGGTCGGCGGGATGGCGCTGTCGCTGACGTTTCTGCTCACCGTCAGCTGGCGGACCACTCCTTATTACTACGGCGCGGACATCGTCTTCTTCTTCGCCTGGACGGTGATCCTGGCGTTCGGCGCCGCGAACGTTCTCAGTGTCGACGGCTGGCTGCACCAGCGTGCCCGGCTCGGCGCGGGGCTCAAGCCGCTGCCGGCGCTGGTGTCGGTCGAGGTGCCGCGGCTGCGCGAGCTCTGCGGTCGCGACGAGGCGTGTGGCCTGCGCCCGAACGGGAGCTGCGCCCGGCAGCACTGCGGCGTCTTCCCGGTCGGCGAGCACGTGCGTCCCGACGTGGCCGCGGACGTGGACCGGCGCCGGTTGCTGCTCGCCGGCCGGGTCGCGATCCTCGCCGCGGCCGGTGCGGCCTTCACCGGTGGCATCACCGCGTGGATCGGCCGGGCCGCGGGCGGGACGAAGTCCGCGCATCGCAATGCCCTCGGCGTCCGCGCGCAGCCCAGTCGTGCCCCGACCGCGACGCCGTCCGCGAAGGCCGGCAAGGCGGTGCCGCCGCCGCCCGGAACCGCGATCGGCCGCGCGAGCCAGGTCCCGGTCGGTCAGGCCGGGCAGTTCACCGATCCGAAGTCGGGCGATCCGGCGTACGTCGTGCATCCGAGCGGGGACACGTTCGTCGCGTTCTCGGCGGTGTGCACGCACGCGGGATGCACCGTGCAGTTCGACTCGGGCAGCCAGCAGTTCGTCTGCCCGTGCCACGGCGGCACCTTCGACGCGCGCACCGGGCAGGTCGTGGGTGGTCCGCCGCCGTCGCCGCTGCCGAGCATCCCCGTCCACGTGGTCGACGGTGAGATCCGGGTCGACTGAACCGTGCTGGGCAGCAAGGCGATCAACGATCTCGTCGCCAGCGCGGCGGGCACTGAGCACCGTCACGATCCGGTCGGCGGGAAGACCGGCGGTCCGGCCGGGAACGCGCGGCTGACGGCATGGACCGGACTCCTGTTGCTCGTCGCCTTCGTCGTCGAGTGCGGCACGCTGCTGTCGCTGCGCGCGTGGATCTCGGTGCACCTGTTCGTCGGCGCGTTCCTCGTGCCGCTGGTGCTGGTGAAGACGGCTACGACGGGCTGGCGCATCGCCCGCTACTACGGCGGATCTGCGGCGTACCGCGAAGCCGGACCGCCGCCGCTGTTGTTGCGAGTGCTCGGCCCGCTCGTCGTCCTCACCGGGCTCGCCGTCCTCGGTAGCGGGCTCGCGTTGATCCCGCTCGGCCAGGACACCTTCACCAGCCTCGGTACGGTCGCCGGTCACCGGGTCGACCCGCTGACTGTTCATCAGCTGTGCTTCGTGCTCTGGCTGGTCGTGACGGGTGCGCACGTGCTCGCCCGGACGATCCCCGCGCTGCAGCTCGCCGGCGGCGGCACGCGACACGGGCGGGCCGTGCCCGGCCGCGCGGCCCGTACCGTCGTCGTGGCCGGCACCCTCGCCCTCGCCGCGGCGACCGGTGTCGTCGTCGTGAATCTCTCGTCCGATTGGACCGGTGGCCACGTGCACCGCGAGTTCCACGACGGCGGGCGGCCCGACGGCTGAGTGTCTCTGTGCGCGGGCGCCGATCCCGGCTCAAGCCGCGTCGCGCGGTGCCTGGGCCTCGCTGGAATTGACGACGTCGACGCACGCGTCGACGACGGCTGCGTCGAAGGTGATCCCGCGTCCGGCGCGGAGGTGATCGAGCGCATGCCCGACGCCGACCGACGGCCGGTAGGGCCGGTGCGCGCTCATGGCTTCGACGACGTCGGCGACCGCGACGATCCGGGACCCGAGCAGGATCTCGTCGCCGTGCAAGCCGAAGGGGTACCCGCTTCCGTCGAGACGTTCGTGGTGCTGCCGAACCATCTGCGCGACCGGCCACGGAAACTCGATGTCGCGAAGGATGGTGTAGCCGACCTCGGCGTGCGTCCGGACCAATTGCATTTCCGGTTCGGTGAGCCGGCCGGGCCGGCTGAGGATCTCGGCCGGGATCGCGACCTTGCCGATGTCGTGGATCGCCGCGGCCAACGCGATGCCTTTGATCTCGTGCGCACTGAGACCGAGACGGGTCGCGATGTCGGTACTGATGTCGCTGACCCGGCGCTGATGACCGGCGGTATAGGGGTCGCGGGCTTCCGACGCCGCGGCGAGCGCTTGGATGACCGACTCGGTGAGTGCTTCCGCCGAACGTTCCAGCCGCTTGCGGTCGGTGATGTCGACGACGGCGACGCCGACTCCGAGGAGCTGATCTGCCACGTGTACCGGGAACAGCGTCGCGAGCCAGGCCTGCCCCGTCGAAGCGTCCAACAGCTCCTCCTGGCCGATCTCGACATTGCGTACGGCGCAGCCCGTCGCCAGAACCTCCTCGTATGCAGCCCGCAGGTACGGCCAGAGCCGCGGACCGAGTTGCTCGATCGGCAGGCCGACCTGTGCCGAGGCGCGGCGCTTGCTCAGGTGCGCGAGTGCGTCGTTGATCCGAAGCAGCCTGCCGTCGCCGTCGATGAACGCGAATCCGACGGCCGACTCCTGCACGAGCATCCCGAGCAGCATCTCGGTCTCGGCGCCTTCCCGTTGCAGTTGCTCGTACGCATCGGCGTCCCGCCGGCGGTCCTCGTCGGCGGTCGGCTCCGTCGGTACGACGGCACAACGCCGCCGAAGTTCGTCGGTCGCGACCACTGCTCGATTGCGTCCGGCTTTCTTCGCGGCGTACATGGCCTGATCGGCGTCGCGGAACAAGCGCCTGGCGCTCGGCTGGTCGGCGCGCAGTGCCGTGACGCCGGCGCTGATCGTGGGTAGCGCGCAATCCTGCGCGGCGCCGTCGGTTGTCCGTCGCGCCACGACGGCTGCCTCGTCGAGAGAAGTTTCCGGCAGGAGGACAGCGAACTCGTCGCCGCCGATGCGGGCGACCAGGTCGGAAGAACGCGAACAGGAGCGAAGGTGCGCGCCGACCGCGGCGAGGGCGGCGTCGCCCCGATCGTGGCCGTAGCGGTCGTTGTATGCGCGAAACTGGTCGACGTCGCAGACGATCAGGCTGAGCGGGCGGCCGTAGCGGATCGCTCGGTCGATCTCGTCTGCGAGCCGCTCCTCGAACGCACGGTAGTTCGAGCATCCGGTGAGGTCATCGGTCTGACTGCGGCGGAAAAGTTCCGCCATCACCGCGGCGTGCGCCGTATGCAGTCGGTGCCGATGAATCGAGGAGCCGATCACGAGGACGAGGGTGCCGATCACGATGGCCATCAGCATCAGCAGCGATTCCTGCGGGATCCGTATCCGGGGATCGCTCAATCCGACACCGACCACTGATGCGATCGATGCCGCGCCGGCGAGTGACACCGATTTCGGCGACGCCGTCAAAGCGAGGTAGACGACCGGCAGGACGCTCAAGTAGAGCAGTGGGCTTTCGAGGCCGCCGTCGAGATGCGCGCACAGGGCCAGGACGAACGTCGACGTGACCGAGGTTGTGGTGACGAACGTCTCGCGCCACGACAGCCGTGAGATCCGGCCGGAGAGCAAGACCCCCAGAACCGCGAGTGCTGCGACGCCGGCGGCGATGATCTCGAGCGTCACCCGCGACGGCCCGGTCGGGCTGGCCGCGAAGTAACCGATGGCCGCGCCGGCCTCGCCGGCCAGGATCGCGAACCCCAGTGCGACATGGGCGTGCCAGAACCGCTCACCGCTCGCCTGCATCGGCTGGCAAAGGGAAGCCTGACCCAGCCCGTCACGAATCGGCGGCATGTGAATGACGTCGGTGAACGCCGACTGTTGCGGCAGAGGCGTAGGTCCTGCGTCCGCGGGACGCGTCGTCCGGTTTCGTTGTTTCAGTGACATCCGTCCACGGTCGACGGGTACGTCCGTAGTGCGGTAAGGGTCGAAGGACCCTGCCGACCCAACCGGAATGACTAATTGTCCCGGCCAGCCGCTCGATAGAGGCGGGCGACCGTCTGGCGCGTGACTCCCATCGCCTGCGCGAGCTGGGACAGCGTCAGTTCTTCCTCGTCGACGAGCGCCCGCACCACCGCCGCGCGCAGCTCGAACAGCGCATGTTCGTAACCCCGATACGCGAGCGCGGCATCGGCCCGCGCCTCACTGCCGCGCTTGGCGAGGTCCAACGCGATCTGTACGAGGGGTCGACCGGCGATCCGATCGGCACGTGCGGGTTCGAGTACTTCGGGGGCGCGGCCGAGCGCGGCGCGGGCGGCCTCGGCGGCCTGCTCAACCGCGTCGATCCTGACCAGAAACCAATCGGCACCCATGAATCGCGACCTTTATCACTCCCAACGTAGGCCTTTGACTGGATTTGTCCAGGACGGTTGCCTCACGGTCGCCGCATCCGAGCGCTGAGCCGCCCATATCCGGCTCTCGGGTCGATAACCGGACGTCCACGCTGCGCGGTGTCGCTCGGGCGCCAGTCAAATCAGCACGGCATCGCCATGGCCGGAAGAAGGATGTCGTGGATCGCGGAAACACCGGCGACGACGCCGAGCCCGGTTGCTGTCACCACACGCGTCGTGTCGCGTCCTGTTCCGCGAGGGGTCCGTTTGAACCCGCGCGTGCCGTGCCATGAGCGGTTCTCGTCGGGCTCACCCTGCGGTCAGCTGATGCCCTGCCGAGGTTCGATCCGGGTGAGGTCGATGACCGGGCGGCTGCGTGGCCGGGGAACGTCGAGCAGCAGTGGCGTCAGCTGGTCCGGCGGTTGTGGCGCGGAGACGAGGTAGCCCTGGGCGAAGCCACATCCGAGCTCGCGCACCCTGGCCAGTTGCACCTCGTCCTCGACGCCTTCGACGACCGTCCGCATACCGAGCGCGTCGGCCAGCCCCACGATCGCGGCGACGATGGCGCTGTCGACCGGGCTGTGCCGGACGTCACGGATGAAGCTCTGGTCGATCTTGACTTCGTCCACCGGGAACCGCTTCAAGTAGTTGAGCGACGAATAGCCCGTGCCGAAGTCGTCGATCGCGAGGTGCACGCCAAGCCTCTTGAGCCGGGCGAGGGTGCGGATCGTCAGATCGAGATCCTGCATCGCCAAACTCTCGGTGATCTCCAGGCATAGGCGCTGCGGCGGCAGCTCGCTGGTCCGCAGCGCATCGGTGATCTGCTGGATGAGGTCCTCGTCCTGGAACTGTCGAGGCGAGAGGTTGACGGCGACGTTGACGACCGCACCGCTCTGCTCCCAGCGATGCGCTTGGCGGGCAGCTTCGATGAGGACGAAGCGGCCCAACGGCAGGATGAGTCCGGACTCCTCGGCGATGGGAATGAACTCGCTCGGCATCCGCAGGCCGTGCTTCGCATTCGGCCAACGAATCAGCGCCTCGACGTCGTGCACCAAGCCGTCATGCAGGTCGACGAGCGGTTGGTAGTGGACCACGAGCTGTTCACCCGCGATCGCCGCCCGCAGGTCCGCCTCCAGATCGAACCGGTGCGCGGACCGCGCCTGCATCGCCGCCGGGTCGTAACACTGCACACCGCCGGCGCCGGTCGCCTTCGCCTGCGACATCGCGAGATCGCCGTTGTGCAAGATGTCGTCGGCGGTTGGCTGCCCTTCGTTCGTCGCGATGCCGATGCTGACCGTCGCGACGACCTCGCGGTTCTCCGAAAGCTGGATAGGTCCGGCGAGCTTGTTGAGAATCCGGGCAGCGAGCTGCTGCGCCGCCTCGATGCCGCGGATGTCCTCGACGAGGATCGTGAATTCGTCCGCGCCGAAGCGAGCGACGGTGTCGGCGGGACGAGCGACCGCGCTGATCCGGCGAGCAACCTCCTGCAGGAGCTCGTCGCCCGCCTGATGCCCGAGGTTGTCGTTGATGGACTTGAACCGATCGATGTCGGCGAACAGCACCGCGCAGCTCTTGCCGTTGACTTCGCCGCGTAGCAGCGCCTGGCTGAGGCGATCCAAGAACAGGCGTCGGTTCGGAAGGCCGGTCAGCTGGTCGTGGAACGCGTGATGTGCGAGCTGTTCTTCGGCCGTGACCCGTTCGGTGACGTCGCGGAACACGAGTACGGCGCCGACGGCGACCGAACCGTCCATGATCGGAGCGCACGTGTAGCTGGCCGGGAAGGTGGCTGCGTCGAAGCGTACGAAGACCGCCGATTCGTCGCCGACCGATGCCATCGCCTGCAGGCAGCGCTGCGCGGGAGCCGCCAACGAGTCGCGGATGCTCGCGAGGATCCGGCGCTCGATGAGCGACGAGGGATCGACACCGAAATCGATGGTGTCGATCGAAGGATCCGGGGGCCCCGCTCGAGTGATCACCGCTGCCGGCGCGCCCAGCAGCGCCTCGCCCGCCGGGTTCACGTAGACCGGCTGCCCGTCGATGCCGAATGCCACGACGCCCTCGGCGAGACTGCCCATGATGGCGGCGAGCTCGTCACCTTGGCGCTTCACTCGCGCGTACATCTCGGCACGCGACAACGCCGACTTGCCGACGACGGCCAACGCGTCGAGCAGACGCCGGTCGGCCCCGTCGAACGGCTCTGCCCGCGACCGGCCCGACAGTGCCAGCCACTCGGTGGCCTCGCCGACCGCGATCGAGCTGCTGAACTCCGCCGCTGCCGGCGCCTCGGGGGAGAGCCGTACGTCCGGGCAACGCAACAGCTCGCCGGCTACCCGGCCCAGCTCGGCGCGTACGTCGGCCGAAGCCAACGGGCGATGCACCGCGAGCGTGGCGTCGAACAGGCCGAGCATCCGGTCGCGGTCGTGACGCGCTTCGAACCGGCCCGCGACGACCCAGCGAGCCGTGACGTAGAGGGGTGGCAGCAGCGCGATCGCCCACTCGGCAGAGCGCGCCGCCATCCCGACCGGCGCGGCAACGATGCACCCGACGGTGCACACGAGCAGCCGTAACTCCGCGCCGTCGAACACGGCCGCCCGCAGCGTCGTCTCCGACGTGGCCGCGATGATGCCCGCGGTGATCACCGCGCTGAGCACGAAGAACGCACCGGTGCCGGCGAGCGCAATGGCGAGGTCCGTGCCGTGCGCGCGTCCGGACAGATGAATTCCGAGCACCTGCGTGACGACGACGGCGGCGCTCGAGGCGACGATCACTTCGGCCCAGTTGAACACCGCTTTGAGCCACCCGCGCCGGTGCCTGACCTGCCCGGCGGCGGCCGCCACGGCGATCGTCGTCAGCACACCTCGCGGCGGGAGCAGGAGCAGCGCGAGGAAGATGAGCCCTTCGTCGGCGTGGACGGCCTCGGAGGCGCTGCCTCGATACACGATCAGCGGCCACGCCCAGGCGGCGGACGCGATCGCTGCGAGCAGCACGAGGATGTCGACGCGGCCGAACCCCGCATCGCCGTAGTGCAGGGTCAGTACGGCGAGCGACGCTGCTGCGGCGGCGACGACGGTCGCGACGACCGAGCGCGCCAGCAAGGGCAGATGCATCGATTCCCCCGGTTCAGTTCCAGGCCGAGCTGTTCCACGCCGAGCTGTTCCAGGCGGAGCTGTTCCACGCGGAGGAGTTCCAGGCGGAGCTGTTCCACGCGGAGGAGTTCCAGGCCGAGCTGTTCCACGCGGAGGAGTTCCACGCCGAGGATTGGAACAGCGGTGTGGACAGGTCCGGGTCCAGCGACGTGGTCGCGTCACCGGCGTACGGGAAGGGGTACGGCGCCGGGTACAGCGCCTGCTCGGTCACGTTGACCGTCGCCCACGTCGAGACGACCTGCGTCGAGAGCAGCGGGATCGGCGCGCCGGCCACCGGAATCGGGATCAGACTGACGCCCTGGACCATGGTCACGGCCGGCTCGTCGATCGCGCGCGCGACGTCGAGAACACCGTGCCCCTGCTGGAAGGGATCCTGCGGGGGATTGGGGCCGGCGTTCGTCGTCGTGAGCAATGCGGCCTTGACGTCGTCGGGGCTGGCGGCGGGGTCGTGGGCGAGCAGCATCGCCGCCGCGCCGCTGGTGATCGCGGCCGCGAACGACGTTCCGGAGCCGACGAAGTTCGTGGTCCCGACCCGAGCGGACTTGAAGTTGTTCCAGATGACCGAGCGCGGTGCCATCACACTGACGACCGACTTGCCCGGCGCGATCAGATCCGGCTTCCACCATGCGTTCCACGACGTCGGCCCGTTGCTGCTGAAGCTCGGCACCGCGTCGTCCGCGGGCGTCACCGTGTCCTTGTCGTCGAGCGCACCGACGGTGACGACGAGAGGATCGTCTCCTGGTGAGGTGACGGTGCCAGGTTTCGAACCGTTGTTGCCCGCAGAGGTCACGACGACGTAGCCGGCCTGCCACATCGTCTCGACAGCTTGGTCGAGCGGGTTCAGCGAGGTCGGTCCGGGTGGGATCGCGCCGACCGACATGTTGATGACGCGGATGTTGTCGGTGGCGTCGTCCTTGATCCACTGCAATGCACGAATCAGGGTCGACACCGTCGTGCTGCCGGACTTGCCGGCGACCTTCACCGGTACGAGGTCGGCGCCCGGCGCCTCGCCGACGTAGACGCCGTTGGACGACGAGCCGTCGCCGGCGACGAGCCCGGCGACGAACGTCCCGTGTCCGTAGCTGTCGAGGTGCGGGTTGCTCTCCGTCGTGAAGTCCACGCCGGGGCGAAGCCGTCCGGCGAAGTCCGGCAGGTCCGCGATGCCGGTGTCGACCACTGCGACGCCGACACCTTGACCGCTGTCGCCGTTCGCGATGACCGCTGCTGCGCCGGTGACTTGCGGGAAGACGTTGTCGAGTTGCCGGGGCGGCGGTGGCGGCGTGCCCCCCTTCGTGGGCGCCATCGACGTCAGGACCATCCCGTCCGGTGAGACGGCGAGGTTCACGGACAGTTGCGTGACCTCGACGGTGCTCAGGTTGGCAAGGACACCGTTTACCAGCGGCAGCGGGGCGACGACCTGGCCCACACCGCCGTTGGCAGCGATGACGGCATCGACCGCCGTGGTCGCGACGGTGTCCGTCGTGGCCTGGACGATGAACGGCGCCAGCGTGACCTTCACCTGGCCCGCCAACGCCGGCCATCCGGCGAGTGCGACGCATGTGCATGCCGCCAGCGCGCCTGCCCGCCAACCCCTGTGTCGCCGCACCGGTGCACGCATCGTGGCCGTCAACCCCTTATCGGGCGATTGATATCGACTGCGACCAAGCCCACCACCTCGCCACGACTTGGGACATCCCTAAATGGAGTCAAATTTGACTACATGGAACTACCCACGCGTTAGCCGACACGTCGCCGTGACAGTGCCTTCCAACCGCCGCATACTTCTTCGATGACCGCGGAGGGCAAGCCGACGCTCGGGGTATTCGGGGTGTCTGCCGACGCCGACGTGGTGTGGCAGACGCTCCTGCGATGGCCCGATCTGGATCTCGTCGCGTTGCGTACCAAGACCGGATACGACGACGAGCGGGTCGAGCACGCGGTCGAGGAACTGCGCATCCGCGGATTTGTGGAGCCGGCGCGCACTGAACTTGGTCTGTCCGCCGTCGACCCGATGGTCTCGATCGAGCATGCGGTCGCCATCGAGCAGCGTGAGCTCGCCGGCCGGCTCTCCGCACTGTCCGACCTCCGCGCGCAGCTGCCGGCGCTTGCCCAGGAGTACGCGCAGGGACGGCAGCGGATCGACGCGGCGCTGCCGATCGAGGTGGTCGAAGGACGCGAGGCGACGCAACATCGCCTGATGATGTTGTCTCGGGAGGTGCGGACCGCAACACTCAGCATCGATGGTGTACAAACCGACGCCACCGGTCGAGCAAAGTCCCTTGCAGACGACCTGGCCGTGCTGCGCCGGGGCGTTCCCGGTCGTACGATCGTCGCGCACGAGACTCTCGACGTCGACGAAGAAACCTTCCGTTACTTCACGACGGTCGCGGCTGCCGGCGAGCAGGTACGCGTTCTCAACCGGATCCCCACGCGCATGCTGGTGTTCGACAACGAGGTCGTCGTAGTCCCGCTGGACCCAGCCGACCAAGCGCGCGGCGCCATCTTCATCCGGGTCCGCACGATCGTCGACATGTGTGTGTTCCTCTTCGAGCGACTATGGAACGAGGCGACCCCGCTGTTCGTCGTCGGCCCGGACGGTGCGCCTTCCGGGCGCGCGGCTCGCGTGCTCGAGCTGATGGCGGGAGGGCGTAAGGACGAGGCGATCGCGCGCTCCCTCGGCGTCGGCGTGCGAACCATCCGCCGCGACGTCGCCGCCTTGATGGCAGAGCTCGGCGAGCAGACCCGCGCTGCGGCCGTCGCCGCAGCGATCCGCCGCGGCTGGCTGTCGGCGTAGCCGCTTACTTCGTCACCGGTGGGGGGCAGTTCAAGTCGACGTCGGTCCGAAGGGCCTTTGGGTCGCCGGCTTGCGCGTCCGTCAGCTCACGTTCGGTGTATTGCTGGGTTGTCAGGTCGAAGTCGCGTTCGAAGAGGTCCATGGTCGTGACCTTCTTCATCTCGTTCAACGAGTAGGTGCCGGTGCCATCCGCGTAACGGGACAGCCAATCCCTGCTCCAGGCGCAGTACCAGTAGAACTGTGCCTGCTGCTTGCCGAACCCGGGCGAAAAGACGTACGTCGCGCCGGGGGTGTGTGGGTAACGGAGTTTGGCCGGCCACGTCGTACCGGCGGGGAGCGTCAACGACTTCGTCGTTCGGTCGAACTCGGCCTTTGCTGACGCATATGACGTCGGGTTGCTCGGCGCCCGGTGCTGAAACGCGACCAGGTACCAACTTGTGCTGACCGCTGCAAACGCGGCCACGAACACGACGAGATACGTCAGCGATGATCTCAGACCGCGGAGAGCTCCCGGCACGATTCCTGCCCCCTGATGTTCTCGGGGTGGCGGCCCACCGTGGGACCGCCACCCCGGATTCGGCTTAGTAGTAGAGCTGTCCGGTGTACTGCGTGGACTTGGTCGTCGAACACGTCGCCTTGTCGGCGTCTTGGAACTTCAACCCGGCGGGCTCGTAGCCGGTCAACGTGGTGATCGTCTGGCCGCCACCTGCTGGGTCCGCGTAGATGTTCGGTTGGATGAGGCGCCAATCGGTAAGAGCGAGCCACGTGGCCCTGTTGGTGTCCCAGATCCGCAAGTAGTAGCCCTTGCCGTCACCGCTTCCGTCGTCGCAAGCGGTGTCGGTGCCCGTGTCCGGGTAGTCGGGCTGATACTCGATGTAACTCGGAGTCGTCTTCGTGCGCACGTATGTGTGAATGACGATCGCATTCACGGTGTGCGAGGTGCTGTCTTTGACGTTGTTCCACTGCGCGGCCGTTGCACTCAGCGGCGTCAGAACGAACGCAGACACGATGCCCGCGGCTGCAGTTGCTATCAAGCGCTTCAAGGTCGCTCCTCCTGAAGAGTCGGATCGCTAGTAATACATCCGGCCGGTTACCGGCATGCCGCCCTGACCGAAGCCGCCGATGGTGCCGGCGTAGCAGTCGGCGTCCATCGCCTCGTAGTCCTGGAACTTCAGCACTGCCGGCATGTTCGTGACCATCGTGTAGACGACGTTCTGCCCTGTCGCGGCAGGTTGGGTGACATGCACCGCGGTCCCCGACATCGGCGCGCCCGTGCCGTAGTTCCACATCTGCAGCCAGTAGTAGGACTTGCCGTTCGTCTTGTTTCGGCACCAAGCGTTCAGGTTGTTTGCCTCGAACTGGATCGGGCCGCTTGTGTTGTGGGTACGAACGTAGGGCTGCAGTCTCCACGCTCCTGGCGTCGGAGACGTGTCCTCGGACACGGTGTTCCATTGTTCCGCGGACGCCAATGCCGGACCCGCGACGATCGCGCACATGACGCCCGCGAGCCCGGCCAAGACGAGCCGGCGCCGGAACTTCAGATGTGATGCCAACGTGAACCCCCAATAGTTGTCGACGAACCGGGCGCCGAGCCCCTTGATCCCTCCGCTCCACTGCGAGGCGCGATTGGTGAGACGTGCCGCCGCCCGTTAGCGGCACGCACTCCGACGTAACGGAAAGATGCGACAACCAACCGGGGTTCGGATAGGGACATCGGGCGGCCAAATCTGGCCATTGCAACAAGCTGCCAACAACCCGACGAGGTCTAGCCTCCGCGGGCTGATGCAGTGCCGATCGACTCGCGAATGCGAATCCGCTCTAGTCGCGGCCGAGGGCGCCCCACTGGCAGTGCACGTGGTTGCCGTGCCCGCCGTACGGGTCGTATGCCGGGTCGTACACGACGCTCGCGCCGTAGCTGCGGCACACCGATGCGACGAGCGAGTAGTTGCCGCCGCCGGCGATGCTGACACCGTTGACGACGGTGATGTCCATCGCCTCGCCGCGGTAGTGCGACGAGCCGACCGCGTGGCTACCGCCGGCGATCTCGCTCACCGTCACCCGCGCCTTGCTGCCCAGCGCCCGCAACGCGCGCAGCAACCGGATGTCAACCGGCGTACTGCCACCTGGCGCGTTCTGGTACGCCGACCGCGGCGCCCAGTGATGCGCGGCGAGCGCCAACATGTCGTCCTTCGCGGTCGCGTCGTCGCGGACGCCGCTCTCGTGTGCCGTCGCCAGCGTGATCCGGGTGTTGCGCAGGATGCCGGCGGCGATGCTCGCGACCGTCTCGACCGAGACGGTCTGCCGCCAGCCGCGACCCCAGCCCGCGGTGAACGATGCATCGGTCGGGATGACGACGCGCAAGGCGTACGTGCCCGCACTCGCCGGTTTCCAGGAGACGCGGTACGCCGTCCCGGTCGTCATCCTGCCGGTCGCGACGGTGATCCAGCGCGTCCCGATCAGGCGCTTGAGCTCGACCGGCGAGCCGATCGCGCGACGCGGCGACACCGAGCCGGTCGTCGTCACGTACTGGCCGACGAGGATCGATCGCGGCGCCGACTCGGTCAGCTTGTGCGCGACCAGAACGCTCCCCGCCGCGATCCGAACGCCGGCTACTGCGTCGGCGAAATGTTGCAGCACCAACTCGGCGTTGGCCGGCAGTACGGTGCTCAAGGTGACCCGGCCGGTGCTGCCGGTGAGGCCGCCGGCCGCGGCCCGGAACGTGCCGGTGCGGACGCGGAAGTAGAGCACGACGCGCCGACCCGCGATGGGGTGGCCGGACGTGTCGGTCAGGCTCGCGGTGATGTGGGTTGCGGTGCCGTAGACCGCGACCCGCGCGGGCGCGACGGCGACCCTCAGGTTGGCGGGCTTGCGCGGTGTCACTGCGGCGGTCGTCGCCGCGGGTCCGGTCCCGGCGGCGTTGACCGCCGCCACGGAAAGCGTGGTGGCCGACCCGTCGGCCAGGCCACCGATCGAGGCGGTCGTGGCGTCGGCGGCGACGGTGACCGTTCGGCCCGAGGGCTGGGCGGTGACGACGTAGTCCGCCACGGCGGCGCCGCCGTCGGAGGCGGGCGGTTGCCAGGTCACGGTCGCCGAGCTGTCCGCGGCCGAGACGCCGGTGAGGGCGACTGCGGCCGGAACCGTCCGCGGGGTGCCGTCGGCGGTGGCCGCCGGGCCGCTGCCGGCGGAGTTCGTGGCCGCGACCGTCACGGTGTAGTCGACGCCGTCGGTGAGCCCCGACAGCGTCGCCGTGATGGTCGTGGCGTCGGTCGCCGCCGTCACGGGGACGGTGCCGTTCGCCGGATCGGCGGGGACCGCGGCGACGTCGTACCCGCTGATGGGGGTGTCGCCGGCGACCGCAGGCGGCGTCCAGCCGATCGTCAGGCTGCCGGGGCCGGCGTCGACGGTGACCGACGCGGGCGCGGCCGGCGCGCCGGCCGGGACGGTGGTGTCCGCGTACGCCGAGGTGGCCGGTGCCACGGCGGCGGCGACGACGGCCCCGAGCAGCACGGTCGGTACCGCCCAGCGGAGGCGGGCGACGACGTCGGTTCGCGGACGGGACAGGGTGGGCGAGGTCCCAAGGCGCACGAGCAAACTCCCGGAAGGTGGAGGTGGATTGCCCTCGACTCTTCCCTAATGTCCGATTCCGGGTCGATAGCCCAACGTGGCCATTTACGTCTGCGCCCGCAACGGGGACTGCTGGCACACCAGGACCAGAGAACGTGCGGCGACCCCGACCGCTTCGACAGGCCGATGTCGGTCAGCGGCTGGCGCGGTTCCCGGATTCGCGTCGCGCCCAGCCGAACACGCCCTTGCTCATCGTCGACCGTTCGACTTCGACCCGAGTCGCGTACACCCGGGCGCGGATTTCGTGCGCGGCCGCCGAGGTGTCGTCGGCTTGCACCAGCCACTGCGCCAGCTGGCCGGCGAGCCGCAGCGACTCGTCGTCGCCGTTCGCCAGCAACGACTCTATCCGTGCCGTTATCGCGCCGAAGCCGCTGAGCGCCACGACTTCCGTCGCCAGCGCGGACTCCGGCGGTGGTTTCAAGGTCGCAGGGTTGCCGTCCCACCAGCCGCCGTACAGCCGCCAAATGTTGCGGACGACGAACTCCGGCTCGTCGTACACCGGTTGCAGGTACGGACGATCGGCGAGGGACGCAGGCGCCTCGACCGTGTGCAGGATCGTGTCGAGGCTCGCGCCGGCGTTCATCAGATCCACGGTCTGCTGGTGCAGCGAGTCGAGGTAATCAGCGGTATCTGTGAGCGCTTGCCGGATGCGTGCTGTCCCGACGATCGGCACGCCGTGGCCCGGCAGCAGTATCTCGGCATCGAGCGCTGCCATCGTCCGCAACGCAACCGACCATTCGGCGGCGTAGCGCTGCACTTTCTGCGGGTTGCCAGCGTTGGGGCTGGCCCAAATGAATAGATCACCACAACACAGCACCTTGCGGTCGGCGAACCATGTCCACGTGTGGTCGTCGGTCTCGCCGCGCGCTGCGTGCAACGTCACCGGCTCGTCGACGTCGACGGTCGTCGTGTCGCGGTAAGTGACGTCCGGGTAGCGATACTCGATCGGCCACTGCAGGTCGTCGAAGCCGAACTGCCGCCGATTGATCGTCGCGTTGTATCCCGCGGTGAGAATGTAACGATCGAAGCGTGCGGGCAGCGACTCCTGCGCGTACACGATCGGGCGTCGCCACCCACGTTCGCCGGCTTCCGCGTCGAAGTATCCGACCCCGAAGACATGGTCGATGTGACCGTGGCTGAACACCGCCGAATGCAACGGAGCATCCGGACGCCAGTCGCGGACCCGTTCGTGCAGCACCCCAGCAAAGACGGGATCGCCACTGTCGGCGATGACCAGGCCGGCGGCGGTATCGACGACCGTGACGTTCGAGAAGCCGTGCCAGAAGGCGACCCCGTCGGCGACTTCGACGAGAGCCGCGTCGCCGCCGCCGACCGGATGATGGGTGTCGACGGTGGCGCGTCCATCCCAGAGCCGCTCGGCAAGATCCAGTACGTCGACAGCCATGTGGTGCATCATGCCGTGCCGGGTCCGCTCGGTAGCGCTGGTCGGCCCGCGTCCGTCAGCGAACGGCGCAGAGCCGGTCCGCCACCGATGTCACCTGAATCGGGTCCGCCCTCACCTGGACGATCGTGCGACCGTCAACCAGGAAGACATCCTGCTCTGCGTGCTGACCCAGCCAGAGCATCGGCTTCCCGTCGATCCCGCCGGGCGCATCGGCGACGACGACGCAGGGTGCCGAGACGCCGATCATCCTGCCAACGATTCCGGGCGGCTGACCAGCACGCAGCTGCACCGTGACGGCAGTCGCCGCGGCGAGCGAGACAGCGCACCCGACGAGCCACACGGCGAGGATTACCGTCGCTACGGTCCCGCGCGGGTGGCGGCGGAATCGGCGCCTCGCTCGGAGCAGCAGCAGGACGTCCCACGTCACGAGTGCCGGCCGCATCACCCGCAGCACACAGTGCGCCGCGAGGGCGAGCGAAAGGGCGCACAGCACGGCGAAGATCACGAGGAACGCCGTCGCGATGCCACCGGCCGGACCTGCCCCGGACGCCAGTAACGCCGTGCGCACTTCGTACCCGATCGCGCTTGCCAGCACGAGTGTGGCGGATGATTCGACCCACAGCGCGCGCATGGCGATATCGCTGCCGCGTCGTCTGCTGAGCTCCAATCGACGATGGCGGCGAATCGCGGCTGCATCGAACTGTTGGGTGCGCAGTCGGTCGCGCAGGCGGTCGTATCCGAGAAGCGGAGCGCAGAGAACGCCGGCGACCGACGCGATGATGCAACCTAGAACGACAACGCCGAGCGCGCGCGCCATACCAGTTGTGACCCCCAGCCCGACTTGCTCGGTCGAGAGGCCGAAACGCTCATAGGTCCACGAGATTCCGAGGTAGACACCGCCGCCGATGATCGGTGCGGTGGCGGTAGTCACAGCGGCCACCCACTGGAAACCCGATTTGATCGTCCCTGAAGTGGTCGGTCGCGCCGGCGCAGGCGCACCCGATTCGGGCTGCCGAACCCCTGGCCGGCGCCGGCCACGCGTGACACTGACCGCGTGCGGGGCTGGTGAGGCTCCTGTGTCTGATGAGGGCTTTGCGTGCTGGGTCATAGCTGCTCCACCTTGTGCCGCCGGGGGATGCGGCGTGTACGCAGCATGAACGGTGCTCGGCGCCGTACGCCAGCGATGTTGGGGCGTCTGTACGGTTTCCCCGGTATTACCTCGGTCCGCACCGCAAGTCTTGGTCGACAGACGTACGGCGCGGTACGCGCCCTCACTTCGTACAGTAAACCAATGCCGCGTACGCCATTCATCGACTATCAGCGTGACCCGGACAAGACGATCGCGACCGCGCTCGCGTCGGGCGTGCGGCCCGCGCGGCGCAAGAACAACGTCACTCCCATGGCTTTCGGCTCGGAACTCTCAGCAGCAGCTTTCGATCGCGAAGTGCTGATCCCGGCCTGTCGCGACGCGCTGCATCGTGATCAAGTCCGCAGCTGGGTCGCTAGTCAGTTCGGAGATACGCCGCTTGCGCTGATCGGCGACGAGTTCGTCGTGGGCGGCGCCGAGACCGGGTATCGCACCCGCGACGCCGTCGACGCGTTTGATCTCTTTCTGACCTCTGCTTACCACGTTGCTGCCCCCTTCCGACACGCGCTGCGTATGGCGGCAACGCGCGGCGGTCAACGAACTGTTGCAACGTTCCCGTCGGATTACCTAACCGACGGAGTGGTCGATGTCGAGTTGCTCCACAGCCTCGCGCGCAACGCATACGCGGACACTGATATCGAGCGGCGGCACCCGCTCGGGGAAGACTTCACGCGGACACTCGTCGAGCGGCTGCTGCGTCACTGGCTTTCCGAGATGACGGCCGACGTCACAGCACAAGACTTGACAGCGCTCGCCCGACAGATCCCGCCGTTTCCGCAGCGTCACACGCAGTGGCTGCTGCTCTGGCTGGCGTCGCGCGAGGCTGAAGACTTTGCCGCGGCGGGAGCTGGACAACAGAGCCTTCCGTCGCCCGCGATGCGGTCATTTCTGATGGTGTTGAAGCGCGCCATCCACGGTCGTCAGCGGCAAGCGCTGCGCAACCACGACGAGCCAGCCGAGAGCTGGGGCGCGGTCATGAAGGCGCTTGCGGTTACCCCCGCAAGGCACCGCGGCGTCGTTCGGTATCTCCGATGGACGGTCGCGACGTCGCTGGAGGAGCCGATGCGGTCAGCAGTGCGCGCTGGGGTCGACGCGCGCCTGACCGAGGTGCTGCGCGGATCGCCGCCCGCTCCGCCGACGCGTGAGGAACTTATTGATCTTGCAGCTCGAGCGAGACGAGCGGCGGTGGGCGATGCGGGGCGTACCCGTTCCTGGCAGGTGCTTGCACTCATGTGTGAAGAGCTTGGCGGAGCGCCTCCGGTCATCAATCTCGCGGCAGCCGAAGGAACATCGCCCGCGGTGACTTGAGGGCAGGAATTAGGGAGCCCGACGGCGTAACTGCGGGTAACAGCGGTTCGTTGGACCGGTTGCCGGACCCGCCGACCTGGAAAGGGGCTCGTACTCGTGCGCGCTCGTGTCGCCCTCGCTCTCGCCCTCGCCGCCGCGACCGCGGCCACTCCCGTCCTCGCGACGACCGGGGCCGGTCACGGCGCCGCCAAGCCGAGAGCCTGGACCCCGCGCGCGGCCACCTACGGCGTGGCCAAGCAGTCCAACGTGGCGATCACCATGGACGACGGGACGATTCTCGAGGCCAACATCCTGCGCCCCGCCGACGCGAGCGGTAACCCGGCCAAGGGCACCTTCCCCGTCCTGCTCACGCAGACGCCGTACAACAAGGAAGCCACCAGCCTCAACTTCGAGAACGACTACCTGATCCAGCGCGGCTACATCCAGGTCATCGTCGACGTCCGCGGCACCGGCTCCAGCGAGGGCCAGTGGACCAGCTTCGGCCAGCGCGAGCAGAAGGACTACTGCGAGACCGCCGCGTGGGCCGGCAAGGTCGCCGGCAGCAACGGCGTGCTCGGTCTGTACGGCATCTCCTACGGCGCGATCGACCAGCTCTACACCGCGGCCTGCCACCCGAAGGGCCTCAAGGCGATGTTCCCGATCGTGCCGATGGGTGACGCCTACCGCGACGTCACCGTCTCCGGCGGCCAGGTCGACACCGGCTTCATCCCGTTCTGGCTCGGCCTCGTCACCGGCGCCGGCCTGCTGCCCGCGTCCGGTCAGAGCGACCCGCAGGAGGCCGGCCAGGCGCTCGCGGATCACGCGCAGGGCATCCTCAACTTCCAGACCGAGGCGACCGCGTCGGCGGCGACCGGGCAGCAGATGGGCGAGTACGACGGCGCGTTCGACGGCGACTTCTACCAGGTGCGCACACCGCTCAACATCGTCGACAAGATCGACGTGCCGACGTTCGTCGTCGGCGGCGAGTACGACCTGTTCCAGCGCAGCGAACCGTTGCTGTACAACGCTTTGCGGGCCCGCGGCGTCCCGACGAAACTTCTCATCGGACCGTGGACGCACCTCGACGCGTCGAGCGGCGCCGGCCTTCCCACCGACGGCGTGCCGAGCCTCAACGACCTCGAGCTGCGCTGGTTCGACCACTACCTGCGCGGCGTCGCCGATCCGTCGATGAACACCGACATCGCGCCGGTCACGTTCTGGCGCATCGGCGCCGGCCACTACGAGCGCGCGACGTCGTACCCGCCTGCCGACACGTCGTACACGACGTTGCGTCTCGGCGGCACCGCGACGCCGGGGACGGCGGGCACGCTCGGCGGCGCGCACCCGGCCGACGGCACCGGCACCCTTCCGTACGTACCGGTCGCCGGCGTGTGCTCGGAGTCGACCGCGCAGTGGACCGCCGGCGTCGTGCCGAACAACGAACAACTCTGCACCGGCGACCACCGAGTCAACGACCTGATGGGCATCACCTACGACCTGCCGGTGACGAAGGCGATGCGCTTCGCCGGCACGTCGATGGCGAAGCTGTTCGTGTCGACCACCGCGACCGACGGGTTCGTCACCGCGCGGCTCGAAGACGTGTCGCCGAGCGGCACCTCGACGCCGCTGACCAGCGGCTGGCAGGTCCTCTCGCTGCGCAAGGTCGACCCGCACAAGTCGGTGTTCCGCGACGGGCTGATGATCCAGCCGTGGCACCCGGACACGCGTGCGTCGGTGCTGCCGGTCACCGCGGGATCGGTGTACGAGCTCGACGTCGAGATCTTCCCGACGGCTGTTCAGATCCCGGCGGGGGACACGCTTCGGTTGGCGCTGCAGAGCGCCGACGAGCCGCACGCCACCGCACCCGCACCGCAGGCGGCCAACTCGACCGGCGGAGTCCTTACGGTTTACTCGTCGGCGCAGTACCCGAGCCAGATCGTGCTCGGCGTCGAGCGGTAGCCGGCGCGGCCTTCACCGGCTCGCGCTGATCCGGTACGCCGACCGCGACCTCGGCCCCGACCTCGGCGTCGTCGGCGCTCGGCAGGACGACGACCTTTGCCGGCTTGCGGGCCCAGTACGCGGCGAATGCCACCGAGCCGCCGCCGAAGCCGGCCAGCAGGATCGCCGCCGTGGCAACCGACGCCTGGCCGGGGTGGACGCTGCTCCCGGCGGGGTTGAGCATCGCGGCCAGCAGCGTGAACAGCGTCACGCCGAACAACGCGGTCCACACCCCGCGATGCCACGACGCGAGCGCTCGCCCCGGCATGAAGGACAACGGGATCAGCTGGATCGTCCCGCCGACGAGCACGCCCACGAACAATGCGCCGAGCACGTCGTCGAGACCGACCAGCGCGAGCGAGGAACCGTGGTGCGCGGCCGCGTCGTTCACCGGGATCCAGAGCAGCCACGCGACGATCGCGACCGCGAACGACACGGCGTGCGACAGCGCGACGAGCTGTCCGTTCTCGCGCTTGCCCAGGGCGGCCGCGAAACTGACCGCCGCGACGACGCCGTACAGGTAGCCCGGACGGAAGTGCGCGCCGCGCGAGAGTGCGACACACGCCGCGGCGACGAGTAGGCCGCCGGGCAGCCCGTGCACCTGCGCCTCGGTGGCGACGCCGCGCCGGCGCCGGAACCACACCGCGACGGCGAAGCCGAGCAACGTCGAGAGCACGATCGTCGCCATCGTCGCGAGGAAGTTCGTCAACGAGGCGAGATCGAGTCCGGTCGCCGGGTTGAGCTCCATCCCGAGCGCCGCTCCGACGACGACGGTCGTGGCGTAACCGAGCCGCCGGCGTACTTCGCTCGGCGCCTGCTTCCACTTGTCGAGCGCGCCGCCGACCGGGCCGAGAACGCGGTGCCAGAACGCGACGATGTCGTCGTAGTTTTCTTGGAACGTCTTGTTGAACAGGTTCGCCGGGAACGTGATGAACAGCATCGCGGCGAGGGCGATCGCGACGTTGACGAGGTCACGCACCGGCGAGCCGAACACGCGCGCCGGCGTCGCGAGCGCGGCGGCCAGCGCCGACCGCCGGTTGAGTTGCGCGGCGAGGCTGTGACCCTTCGCGGCCGGATGGTGCTGCGTTGCCGCGGAAGGTGTGGCGGCGGGTGTCGTTGCCGGCAGTGCGGGCGCGGCGAACGTGACGTTGGTACCGGTGAAGTCGACCCGCGCATGCTGTGTCGTCCTGCAGTCCGCTCCGCGGACGATGAGGAACTCGCTGCCGCGCATCGTCGCGACGTGCTCGGCGCGGCCGGCCGAGATCGTGGTGCCGACCGACGCGGTGATCGAGTACTCGAACGGCTGGGTGAAGCCGTGACACGGACCGCCGAAGCCACTGAAGCCCGGGAACAGCAACGCGTCGCCGGGCCCGATCTTCGGCCCCTCACCCGGGCCGGGAAGGTCGAACCCGACCGGGCTGTAGCCGGTCTGGTTGAACGATCCGCGGGACGCCGCCGCGGCCGTCATGTCGAGGGTGCAGGCGCTGCCGGCGCACCG
Source organism: Frankiales bacterium (assembly GCA_025980325.1). Lineage (GTDB taxonomy): Bacteria > Actinomycetota > Actinomycetes > JAFAQI01 > JAFAQI01 > BP-197. Next base: position 45,832 of record JAICXQ010000002.1, on the reverse strand, counting down.
CGGCGCGAACGTCACCGAGATCGTGCCGCGACTGCCGACCGCGGGCATGAGCGGGTTGATGCTGGTCCCGCCGGGCGTGTCCGGCGGCGTCAGCGACGTGCTCGGCACGAAGGACACGACGGTCACGTCGAGTTGCCAGGTGCCGGCGAGCGCGCTCGGCGGCAGGTCGGCGGCGGCCGCGGGCGCGGCGAAGAGCGCGACCGTACCCGCGACCGTGAGCCCGGTCGTCACGAATCGCGCCATCGACTGTCGCCGCATCACCGATGCCTTCCGGCAACGAGTGTTTCGCAACCGGCCCACTCATGTCTGCCGAACGGCCAGAGCGGTAACGGCGGCGTCGACGGCGATGCCCCGGCACGGACCGCCGCGTCCTGGAGCATGATTCATGTCGCTGGTGGGTCGGGTGCGGGAACGAGGATGCCGCGGGTGCGCGCCGAGAGACGGGGTTGGCCTTGCGGGACTCGCGGAGCGAACGAACCGGGCCGGTTCGCGCCGCGCTGCGGATCACGTGGACGTCGATCGGGTGGAGCGCGGCCGCCGGCTCCGCGTCGATCGTGGCGGGAGTCCTGGCCCGATCCCTGTCGCTTACCGGCTCCGGCGTCAGCGTCCTGATCGACTTGACGTCGTCCGTCGTCCTGGTCTGGCGGTTCCGCCGTCACGACGAGCACCCGGCCGCCGAACGCGTGGCCCATCTCGTCGCCGCGCTGGCGCTGATCGTGTTGGCGCTCGGCTTGGCGGTGGCCGCTGCGATCCGGTTCGCCACCGGTGCGGCCGCCGCGCCGACGCCGGCGAGCCTCGCGATCGCGGCGGTGTCGGTGCTGGCGCTTCCACTCATCGCGGCCCGCAAGTACCACGTGGCGCCGCGGGTACCGAGCCATGCATTACGAGTCGACGCGCACATCACCGTCGTCGGCGCGACGACGGCGCTGCTCGCACTCGCCGGACTTGGACTGACAGATGCCGGCCTCGACGCGGCCGACTCGGTGGCGGCGGCAGTCATCGCCGTCGGCGCGGCGATCCTCGGGATCGTCGAGTTGCGCTCGCGCGCGACATCGCCGTCCGTGCCGTAGCCCGTCGCTAGACTCGCGATCGCGCATCCTGGAGGGTCGTGATGGCTTCACCCAACGCCCGGGCTCAGCAGCTGCTCGACGACGCGACGAAGGCGGCCGGGCATGCGTACGCGCCGTACTCGAACTACCACGTGGGTGCGGCCCTCGTCACCGCGGACGATCGGCTGGTGACCGGCTGCAACGTCGAGAACAGCTCGTACGGGCTGACGATGTGCGCCGAGCGGAATGCGATCTTCCGCGCCGTCGCCGAGTTCGGCAAGGACGTACGACCGGTGGTGCTGGCGGTGGCGCTGGAAAGCGGAGTTCCCATCTCGCCGTGCGGCGCCTGCCGGCAAGTGATGCTCGAGTTCAACCCGGACATGGTCGTCGTGTTCCGATCACCCGCCGGGGTCGAGGAGCGATCGGCTCGCGACCTGCTCCCGGACGCGTTCGTCTTTCCCAAGGGGGCCGGAGACGATGCCGAGTAAGTCGGGAAAGAAGAACGCCGGCATCTTCGGCCTCGCGGGCGGTGTGGTTAGCGCCATCGCCGGGATCGCGACCAAGAGCACGAACAACCACGTCGGTCTCGGCCTTATCGCGGTCGGCGCGATCCTCCTCGTCTTCGGGGCCATGCTGTGGTACTCCGTGCGCAACGACGGGACGCGGCGGCGGCGAAAGGTGCGTCTCGATCCGGCGAAACTTGCCGCCTCGCTCGACGACGGTCAGCGATTGGTGTTCGACGCCGCGCTACCGGGGGTCGCCAACGAAGTCGCCAACATCGTCGACGTGCCGGCCGGCCTCGTCCGGGCCAACCTGTTCGCGCAGGTGCCCGGCACGAATCGCATCGGCATGGTGGCGGACCTGTGGTTCCAGATGAACGACGAGAGCGAACGGACCATTCGGATGGACATCGGCTCCGGCAGCGCGGGGACGGCGTTCGCGAGCCGCAATCTCAACCGCGCGATCTGGAAGGACGGTTGGGGCCGCAACGACATCGGTGACAATGCCGAACTGGAGAAGGTGAACCCGGAACTGCGATGGATCCTCTCCGCGCCGGTGTTCGCCTCGGACGGCACGGCCGCGAAGCTCGTGCTCAATGTCGACGGCCTACGTGAGACGCCGACCGCCGACCGATTGGCAGACGCGATCGGACATCTGCCGAGGTTCGCAAACCTCATCGCGAAGACGCTCGACCTCTAAGGAGAAGGTGAGTAGATCGTGGAGTTCAAGGAGATCGTGACCGACTCCGGACCGGTCGAGCGCCAGGATCAGGTCGTCGGTTTCGAGAAGGACGACCTGCCCGAATCACAGCAACGCTTCGACGACGCGTTCGAGTTGCTGAACAGGATCCGCCCGATCTCGCGGGCGGACTTCGACGACGACGTGTTGCGACACTACGGGCGATCTGCGGGCGAGGAGAGCTAGAACGTCCGGACTTGTCAGCAGCAGGTGCGCGGCTCGATAGCGACCCGACGTGCTGACAAGTGGCCGGGTGCAGGTTACGGCGAGATGGTCAGCGGCGTGCCGGCCGGAACCATGTGCGCCAGCGCGCGGATGTCTTTCGTTCCCAACCGGATGCAGCCGTGCGAGACGTTGCGGCCGATGCTCGACGGATCGTTGGTGCCGTGCACGCCGATCTGTCCCGGTCCGCCCTCGAACTCGCTGAAGACGTCCGAGAACGCCGACGTCCCGTAGGCGAACGGGCCGTACGGCGTGTTCGGGTTCGCCGCCTCGAGCAGCTCGGTCAGGTAGAACGTCCCGGTCGGCGTGGGCGCGCTCGGGCGGCCGACGCCGATCCGGAACACGTCAATGCGCCGGCCCTCCTTGTACACCGACAGCGTGTGCCGGCCGAGTGACGCGCGCAGCTCGTACGGATCGATCTGGAGGTCGACGTCGCTGTCGCGCAGCCACCCGACCGCGCCGTTCGGCCGGGCCGGGACTCCGACGTTCCAGCCGTCGCCGCGTTGCGCCAGGACGAGAAAGATCACTGGCGCACCGCTTGCGTTGGGATTGCGCAGGTGCCATCGCACCGGGCCGCCGGGCCGGGTCCGTACGTCGATCGCCGCGTGCTTGGCGACGGCGATCAGGCTCTCGCCGGGCGACAGTTGCCAACCGCTCGGCGTCGGCGTCGGCGTCGGAGTAGGGGTCGGGTGCGCTGTCGCCGCGGGCTCGCGGGGCAGCGACGCGGCGTGCGCTGCACAGCCGGCGGCAGCGGTCAGCAACACAAGGAGCAGACACGACCGCGACGCCAGGCGTCGGTGCCTTGGCGTCGCGATCGGGTCACGCATGTTTCCCTATCGTAGGAACTGGGCTCTCGGTCGTCTCGCAAACATCAGCAGACCGGTTCCGCTGAAGACGAAGCCCACCGTCGCCAGCCCGTACACCGCCAGCGCGCGGCTGGAGATGCCGGTGAACGGCAACCGGGTGACCTTGAGGCCCAAGACGTGAGTCGTCGGCGGCTTGCGGGTGTGCTTCTCGCCGAGCACGGTGATCGTCGGTGAGATCGTCGGGGTTGGCGTCGGCGTCGGCGTCGGCGTGACTACCGCGCCGGGATCGCAGGTCAACCAGAAGACCTTGTGCTTCGTGGTCACCTTGGTGGTGTTGCCGTTGCCCTTGCCCTTGCCGTGCGTCACGCCGGTCGACGTCACCTTCACCGTGACCTTGACGTGGTAACCCTGCTGCGGCTGCTTGAACAGCGCGGCTTGCAGCGCGAGCGCGTCGAACGAGTAGTCCTGGAAGGCGTTCGGGCCCGGGAACGTGAACGTCGAGTCGCCGATCGACGGCGGCAGCACGAGGTTCTGTCCGCTCGGCGGTTGCGCGACGAAGGTGACCGTCGCGGAGTTGCTCACGCCGGCTCCGGAGTCGAAGTTGTAGAGCGAGAGCCGGAACGGGCAGGTGATGTGCGGCTGGTTGTCGACGTTGTCGACCGGGACGTTGTTGATTTTGATCGTTGCGTTGTTGCCCGGTGGAGCAGCGGACGAGCCGCCGCCGTTGCCGCCACCGCCTTTCGTAGCGCTTGCCGGCGCGGCCGCCACGATGCCGGCGAATACGAACGACGCCACCCCCGTGCCGAGCAACATGACCGCGGCTCGATGTCCTCGTCTGACCTTGCTGGGTGCGTCCATGACGCCGCCCTCCCTGACGCAATGGGCATTGCGATCTGCGGCCTTCACGCTGCTCCATGTGGCCCGCGAGGTCTATGGCCCAAAATCCCTACTTAGCGCTGAGTTATCCGGAGTGCGCGGACTACTCGGACCCGTTTCGTTCCGGTCGAATTCGGGACGGTTGGGGCGAGACGGCGGGCGATCAGCCGCGCGCCCACTGTGCGAAGGCGTCGACGCGGTCGAGGACGTCGGGCTCGCCGAGGTCGAGATGTTCGAGGATCGTGTAGCGATCAGGGCGCGTCGCCGGGGCATGTGAGACCGCCGCGGCGAACTGCTCGACCGACAGGTCGAGGTCGGCCGGCGCGCGGGGCAACTCGTGCCGGGCGAGGCAGTCGCGCAGTCGCGTCGCCGCGTCGCCGTCCGCATCGCGCAACCACGTGCAGTACAGCGCGCCGACGCCGGCCAGCTCGCCGTGATTCGCCGTGCCCGGATACAGGTGATCGATCGCGTGCAGGATCTCGTGGTCGCCGCCACTGCACGGCCGGCTGTTGCCCGCGACCGCCATCGCGAGACCGGACAGCACCAAGCCTTCGGCGAGTGTGACCAGAAACTCGTCGTCGTCGACGGTGCCCGGATGCGCAAGCACCGCGAGCGCGGCGGTACGGGCGAGCGTCACCGCGATGCCGTCCACGGACTCGCCGCGTTCGCGACTCGCCAGCTCCCAGTCGGCGATCGCGGACAGGTTGCTGACCGCGTCGCCGATCCCGCTGCGGCGCATCCGCACCGGCGACTGCCGCACGTAGTCGAGGTCGACGACGACCGCCACCGGCATCTGCACGCCGTACGAACCCTTGCGCCCGTCATGCGCGAGCGATGCGACGGGAGACGCGATGCCGTCGTGCGCGAGGTTCGTCGCGACCGCGACCATCGGCAGGCCGGTGAGCGTCGCGGACCACTTCACCGTGTCGAGCAGCCGGCCGCCGCCGATGCCGACGACGGCGTCGTAGAAGTCGGTCCGCAGTTGCGCGGCGAGCGATTGCGCGGCGTCGATCGTTCCGCCTTCGACCCGCATGACCGACGCGTCGGGGAGTGCTTCGCCGAGCGATGTCGCGATCGCCTCGCCTTGACCCGGTCCGACGACGACGGCGACCCGGCCGCCCGAGGAGATGCGATGGTCCGCGAGCAGTGGCGCGAGCGCGGCCACCGCGCCCGGCCGGATGTCGACCAGCAGCGGTACGCCGACCATCCGCGTCAGTAACGGCATGCGATCTCCCGCGCTCGCGCCAGATCGCGATGGTCGTCGACTTCGGTCCACTCGGTGATCCCGATGTCGACCGACGTGACGTCGACGCGGGTGTCCACCAACTCCTGGTACGCGTCCTCGTAATAGAGCTGTGGGTCGCGGCGCCACGTGGTTTCGAGCGCAGCCGTCAGCGCCTTTGCGGCGGCGCTCGGGATCAACGTGACGCCGATGTACTCGCCGTCGGCGGAGCCAGGATCGAGACCCTTGTTGATCCGCAGCAAGCGCCCCTGGTCGTCGAGCCGGACCTTCATCTCCTCCTCGCCCAGCGTCTTGTGCCGGTCGATCGCGAGGCACACCGTGTCGCCCGGCACGTCGAGCAGTTGCCGTTGCACCGCGACCGGATGCAACGTGTCGCCGTTACACAACAACGCGCCACCGGCGAAGTGCTCGCGGGCGCACCACAGCGAATACGCGTTGTTCCAGTCCAGGGCGTGGTCGTTGTGCACCAACTCGATCGTCACGCCGTGCTGTTGCTCCCAGCCGGCGACGCGGACCGCGACTCGATGCGCGGCGTGACCGGTGACGATCGCGATCCGGGTCAACCCGACGGTGGCGAAGTGGGCGACGGTGACGTCGAGGATCCCGACCGCGTCGCCGCGAACCGGGACGAGTGCCTTCGGCAGGTCGTCGGTCAGCGGTGCGAGCCGGCGGCCGGCACCGGCTGCGAGGACGAGGCCGATCATCGAAGGTCGACCCCGCCGCGCACGCGCCGAGGCTATCGGTGACTACGGCGGGTTAGTCAGAACGACTGGTCATTTGGCCATTTCGCTCGGATTCGCGTCAGTCTGGGCCAGTTCGAGCCGAAGCTACGACCCGTGGGCCCGACCGCACTGCCACGGCGACGACTCCTGCGCGCGTTTCTTGCCGCCGCGGTCGTCGTCGGCAGCGGGGTCGGCACCGCGGCGGCGCTCGCCGCTCCCGCGTCACATCTGAGGTTGCAGGCGCCGTCGTCGACGACCTTCGGTAGCACCGCGAACGCACGAATCCCGGTGAGTCACCTGCGGCTGATGAACTACTACCCGGCCGACGCGGGCTGGACCTTGATGTGGACGCACTACTCGCACGCGCGCTCAGCCGCCGACTTCCAGGCGATCGCCTCGCTCGGCGCCAACGCGGTCCGCGTGATCGTGCAACCGAGTGCGCTCGGTTACCCGACCGTCGACCCGACGATGCTCGCGAACTTCCGCGACCTGCTCTCGACCGCGCGATCGGCCCGGCTCGGCGTGCAACTCACCCTGTTCGACTGGTGGAGTTCGTACGCCGACGTGGCCGGCTCCGAAGCTTGGCTGCGCAGCCTGCTCGCCGGTCAGTCGGGCAATCCGACGATCGCGTTGGTGGAGTTGCAGAACGAGATCCCGATCGGCAACGCGAGCGCGATCGCCTGGGCGCAGGCACTCATGCCGTACCTGTCGACCGTGCTGGCCGGCGTGCCGCGGACGCTGACCGTCGCCGGCAGCACCGGCACTGCGGGGATCGCGACGTTGCTCGGCGACCTGCCGTCATCGTCGATCGACGTCGTCGACGTGCACTACTACGGCGACGCGTCCGGCGCTGCCGACGTGATCCGCGCCGCGCAATCGGTCGCCGGCAGCCGTCCGGTCCTCGTCGGCGAGGCCGGTCTGTCCACCCCCGACGGCGCCGCCGGCGAAGAGGCGCAGGCCCGCTTCTACCGGCTGATCGAACGCACGACCGTCGCGCTCGGCGTCCCGCCCGCGGCGCCGTGGACCTACACCGACTTCACCGCGACCGGCATCCCGAACAACCCCGACCCGACGGAGTACCACTTCGGCCTGCGCCGCGTCGACGGCACCTGGAAGCCGGCCGCCGCGGTGGTCAAGGAGAGCTTCGGCGGCGTCGTCGACAACGACCTCGACGGCGGGTTCGAACGCGAGACCAACAACGGCGGCGCCCGGCTCGGCGACTGGACGCCGTACGACGCAGCCGACGGGCTCGGCCAGGTTGCCGGCGACCTCGTCCGCACCGGTGTGCAGTCGGTGTGCTTCAGCGCGACGAGCGGTCATTCGGCAGCGGTCCCTTCCGTGATGCAGAAGCTGCCGGTGCTCACCGGCGGCGAGCGCTTCACGGTGACGACGTACGTCGACCGGCTGCTGCCGACGGGTTCGGAGCGAGTCGCGCTGGCGTGGTTCAGCAGCACCGGCGTGTATCTGGGTCAGGTCGAGTCGGCGGTCGCCACCGGGTCGAACACCTGGCAGCAGCTCACGGTCAGCGGCGCCGCGCCGGTCGGTGCCGGCACCGTGCAGGTGCACCTGAAGGCGGCGTACGAAAGCGGCCGCGCCTGCTACGACGACACGACGATCAGCGGCTGACGGCCCGCTCGTAAACGGCCAGGTAGTCGGCCGCGACGTCGCGCCAACTGCGTACGGCGCGCGCTCCTTCGTTCGGTGCCGCCAACGCGTCGGCGAGGGCGGCGCGGACCGCGTCGAGGTCGCCGGCGTCGACCACCGTCGCCGCGGCGTCGAGCATCGTCGCGACTTCGCGGTGCGCGGGGATGTCGGACAGCACCGCGCGGGCACCGGCCGCGACGCCCTCGGCCGCGACGAGACCGAATGCCTCGTGCGCCGACAGCGAGACGACGCCGCGCGCCGTAAGGAGCCAGCGGGCGAGGTCGTCGTCGCCGACCCGGCCCAGGAAGCGCACGTTCGGCCCGGCCAACCGTTCGAGCCGGCCGCGATCCGGACCGTCGCCGACGACGACGAGCTGACCGACTGACGGCAGCCGACCGAATGCCGCGATGATCCGATCGACCCGCTTGTACGGCTCGAGCCGCCCGGCCACGAGCAGCGTGGGCGGCTCGTCCTGCCACGGCTGCGCGGCGGCGAGGCGGTCGGTGTCCACGCCGTTCGCGACGACGGCCGTCCGGTCCGCGATCGACGGAAAGTCCTTGCGCAGCAACGCTTCTTCGGCCGCCGAGACCGCGACGACACGGGTGGCGTGCGCGAGCAGCCGCGCTCCGAACGGACGGTAGCCGCGATGCATCGCCTGCGCCGCGGGCGTATGGCCGACGCCGTGGTAGTGCGTCGTGACGACGACCGGCGCCGGCACCCGGCGCAACGCGAGACCGAGCGCAGCCGTCGAGTGATAACTGTGCGCGTGCACGACGTCGTACCCGCGGGCGTGGTGGATCGTGTGCCGCCACAACGACGGCGACAGCGGGTAGCGCGCCGACGGCGTCGTGACGAACCGGCGGACGGCGACGCCGTCGAGATCCTCGCGCGCGGCGAGGCCGCGCGGCCGGTGCGTCCACACCTCGACCTCGCAACCGAGCGCGACAAGATGGCGCGCGACGTGCGTGACGACCGTTTCGACGCCGCCGACGACCGGCGCGTAGTTCGGGGCGACGATCGCGACCCTCACGACCGCCCGGCCTCGCGCACGAGTTCGTCGTACACCGCGACGGTGTCGGCCCACGATCGCGGGTCGGCGTACCGCTCGCCGCGCCGCGACGGCAGTTCGAGCAGTGCTGCCCGCAGGGCATTCGGATCGAACGGCGGCACCCAGACGGCGCCTTCGTAGTCACCGGCCGCGGCCCGCAACCCGCCGACGTCGGTGAGCACGACCGGAAGGCCAGCGGACATCGCGATGTGCAGCGGGCCACTCGCCGACGAGCGCAGGTACGGCAGCGCGACCGCGTCGGCCTGCGCGAAGAACGACGCGACCTCGTCGTCGTGCACGTACCGGTCGACGAGGGTGATCCGGTCGCGATGCCGGGATGTGTCGATGAGGTCGAGCGGCCGGGTCCAGCCCTCCCACGGCTCACCGACGACGAGCAGCCGCATCCGTGCGACCTCGTCGCCGGACAGCGAGTCGAACGCCTCGACCAGATGCTCGAGGCCCTTGTACGGACGGATCGTGCCGAAGAACAGCACGGTGAAGTCGTCGCTGTCGCGGTCGCTGTCGCGCGCGATCGGCGCCGGCTCACCGACGTGGTGGTCGAACGGGCCGTGCGGCGCTACCCGGATCGGCAGGTCTCCGACCGGGTAGTGCGCCGCGACCTCGGCCCGGTCGAACTCCGAGTGCACGACCACGCCGGCGCAGCGGCGCAGGATCGCCCGGCCCATGACGCGGACGTACCGGCTGACGAACGGCAGCCGGCGTTCGCCGGTGTCGGCGGTCTCGTGGAACTCGACGACGACCGTCGCGCCGAGCCGGCGCGCGGCGAGGACGAGGACGAGGTAGCTGTGCGCGACCGCCGCTGTCCACCACTGCAGGACGACGACGTCCGGCCGTTGCGCGCGCAGGAAGCGGATCGCACGCAGCAACGACGGCAGCCACCACCAGTCGATGCCGTCGAAGACAGCGACGTGGTCGCCGTAGTCGAGGTTGTTGACCGGCCGGCCGACCCGCGCGCGGCCCGGGTAGAACAGCCGCGGGATCAGCCGGCGCATGAGGATCGCGGAGGCCGGGTGGTCGTCGGCGAACGCGTGCGTGAGTCGGCAGGTGTAGTAGCTCACGCCGCTGGTGAACGCCCAACCGGATCCGACGACGCAGTAATGCCGTTTGTTCACCCCGACCGTCCTTGCGGGCGAACCGGACGGAGAGGACGATATTGGCTGGTCGGTCGTCGGGGGATTGGTCATGCCACTCTCCGGCGCCCGTGCCCACCCATCCAGTCCGGCCCGGCCAACGTCGCCCGAGGGAGCACCGCATGTCGCCGCGACCGCTGCTCCGGCCGCTGCAGGCGGTCGCGCGGCGCTCGTTGTTGCGCAACAGCGGATTCCTGATGGGCACCACCGTCATGACGTCCGCTCTCGGCTACGCGTACTGGCTGATCGCGGCGCACAGCTGGTCCAGCTCGACCGTCGGATTCGCGGCCGGTGCGATCAGCACGTTCACCCTCGTCGGCTTCGTGTTCAGCCTCGGCGTGGCGCCCGCGTACGTGCAGATGTTGCCGCGCTTCACCGACCCGGCTGAGCTGGATCAGTTCTTCTCCAGCGGCCTGGTCACGACGACCGCGGCGAGCGTCGTCGCCGGCTTCGTCGTCGTGACGGTGCTGCCGTCGTGGGCGCCGCACTTCCACGAGTTGCGGCAGGCGCCGGTCGCGGCGGCGTTCGTCGCCGGCTGCGGGTTGAGCACGACGTGCGTCGCGCTGGACGGATGCTTCGTCGCGCTGCGCCGCAGCAGCGGGCAGTTCGGTCGCAACTTCGTCTTCGCGGTCGCGAAGATCGCCCTGCTGCTGTTGCCGGTGCTGGCGCTGCGCCGGCCGAGTGCGGCCAGCATTCTCTGGACCTGGGATGTCGCGTTGCTCGCGTCGGCGATCGTCGCGATCGTGATCCTCGAACGTCTCGGGATGCATCTCGCCCTGCCGCGCCGCTCCGGCTTGCGGCGGCTGTTCGTCCACCGGCACACGATGCTCGGTTACCAGCTCGGCTCGCTCGGCGCTTCGTTGCCGCCGTTCGTGTTTCCGGCGCTCGTCATCGCGATCCTCGGCACCCGGCAGAACGCGTACGTGTACTTCACCTGGTCGATCGCGGGCGTCCTGTTCACCGTGTCGACGTCGATCGGGCTCGCGCTGTTCGCCGAGGGCGCGCACCGCGAGGACCTGCGCCGGCAGACCCGGCTCGCCGCGACGACGATGACCGCCGTGCTGATCCCGATGACGGTGCTGGTCCTCGTGTTCGCGGGCCGGATCCTGTCGGTGTTCGGGCACGAGTACGCCGCGCACGGCACGATGTTGTTGCGGATCTTCGCGATCGGCGCCCTCGCCGACGCGGTGACCAACTGCTACGTCGGCATCCGCAACGCGCAGCACCGGCTGGTCGAGGTCGCGGTGCTCAACTTCGTGATGGCGGCGATCGCGCTCGGCGGTGCGGCCGTGCTGCTGCGGACGTGGGGCATCGACGCGGTCGGCTGGTCGTGGACGGCGGCCCAGGCGACCGGCTGCGTCTGGGTCGCGGTGATGGCGCTGCGCGGTGCGATCCACCACGACGACGCGCATCACGACGACGCCCGTCACGACGAGATCCGGGCCGACGACGTGAGCGTCCTGCCCATCAGCGCGATGTCGGCGGCGACGAAGACGACGTAGACGGCCGCGATCGCCCACTGCAGATCCGCGAGCGCAGCTCCGGACAAGACCAACGGGCCGAGGAACAGGCCCACGGTCTCCGCCTCGACGGTCCACGGCCGCAACGTGAGCCGGTGCCGGCGCATCCACGCGACGACGCCGGGTGCCGGCCCGGCCGGTGTGGCTGCCGCGACGTGATGCGCCGACGTCTTGGCCGCTTCGAGGGACAGCTCGCACACCGTGACCATCGCCGCCATCAACGCGACCGCGAGCACCCAGGTGTGCGACCACACGTGCCGCTCGGCCAGGGTCCATCCGATCGCGGCATACGCCGCGGGGACCGTCAGGCTGTCGGCGAGCCGGTCGAACGCCGCGCCGAACGGCGAGCTCTCGCCGCGCACGCGGGCGAGCTTGCCATCGAGACAGTCGAGAAAGAACCGCGCCTCGTAACAGATCGCGCCCGCGACGAGGTGCCCGGCCGCGAACAACCCGACGCTGACCCCGCCGACGACGAACGCGATCGCGGTGATCCGGTTCGGGGTGATGGAACGCCGCCGCACGATCCACGGCAGCACCCGTACCGCAGCCGGGTCGATGACCGCGACCGTCCACCAGCAGTCGATCGGCTTGACCGCGCGGGCCCGGTCGATCGTCGTACTCATGCGGCCGCCTTCGCGGCGGCGACGTACGCCGCTTCGATCCGCGGCACGACGTTCGCGGCCGCGAATCGTGCCGCGTTGCGTCGCGCTCCGGCGGCGAGCTGGGTACGACGCTCGTCGTCACCGACGATGCTGCGCAAGGCCGCGGCCAACGCGGCGCGGTCGCCGGCCGGGACCAGCAGGCCGTCGACGTTGTCGGTGACGAGTTCGGGTAGCGCGCCGACCGCGCTCGCCACGACCGGCACGCCGGCGGTGAGGGCTTCGACCGCCACCATCCCGTACGGCTCGTCCCACAACGACGGCACGACCGCGACGGCGGCGCGAGTTTGGGCGACGGCGAGTTGTGCGCGGGTCATCGTGACGACGGTGACGTCGCCGGCGACCTCGCGAGGGAGCGGCTTCGTCGTCGCGACGACGAGTGGTGCCGGCACCTCGGCCGCCGCCCACAGGTCGAGCAGCCCGTCGAGCCCCTTGTGCACGCCGGGGTCGCCGGCGTACAGGACGTACGGGCGGGACGGCAACGCCGGCATCCCGACATCGTCACCGATGCGTGCCGTGCGGACGAACCCGCCCGTGACCTCGACCGGTGTCGTCCGGAGATACGGACCGATTCGCGACGCGACGTACTCGCTGAGCGTCAGCACCCGATCGGCGGGCAACAACCGGCGGCCGATCGGCGTCGCGGCGGCGAGGGCGGTCGAGCGGACGGCGCCGTAACGGCGGGAGGCGCAGCCGATGCACTTGCCCAGCGCCGGCCCGCTGCACCGCTCGCCGTTCGTGCGCAGCAACGTGTGCAACTGGCAGACCAGCGCGTAGTCGTGCGCGGTGAACACCGTCGGCGGCCGGTCGCGCCGGGGGAGTGAGACGCCGAGCCAGCTGTGCGCGTGCATGACGTCGGGACGCAGCTCGCGAACGAGCGATCCCAACGCCGCCCGCGCGCGCGGGTCGGGCAGCGGCGGGTGGAACGGACGGTCGGCGCGCTCGTGCCGCACCAGCGTGGAGACCGCGGTCGTGACGACGTGCACGTCCACCTTCGGCGACGTTGCGGTCGCGTCCGGCGTCAGGGTCGCGACGTGCACGTCGTGCCCGCGCTCGGCGAGCTCGGCGGCGAGATCGTCGACGTGTGTTTCCAGCCCACCGCGCACCGGCGGGAAGAAGTCCGTGACGAGCAGGACCCTCACGGTGCGATGACGAGGACGACGTAGTGCGCGCTGCGATACTCAGCGGTCAGGAAACCCGACGGGGACCGGAAGCTCGAATTGCCGACTCCCGCCAACGCGGCCTGGTTCACGCTGTTCGGTCCGGCGTACCCCTCGAAGAACTTGCCGGCCGGCAATTCGCTGACGATCCTCGTGTCGAGGATCCAGTAGCGGAAGTCGTGTTGGGCGAGGAACGCGCGCAACGACGGCGACGCCTCGTCGCCTTCGCGGTAGAGACCGTACGCGCGCGACTCGTCGGGGTTCGGCACGTCGAGCGTCGTCTCGCTGGTGACGATCTCGCCGGTGAACCGGTCGGTGACGACCTTCATGTCCGGCGGCAAGTTGGCGCGGATCCACGCGGCGAGTTGATGCAGCTCGGGCGTCTGCGATCGCGTGTCGGTGCCGAACTGGTACGGGCCGGGGAAGCGGTACGACACGTTCTCGCCGGCCGCGACGTTTCCGATGCCGGCCGCGACCAGCGCGAGCGCACCGACGACCGGCCAACCCCAGCGCGCGCGCAGCACCCACAACCGGGTCCAGAACGGCGCGGCGTACGCGGCGCAGATCGCGATGCCGAGGTAGCCGTACCCCCACGCGCGGTGCGCGGTCTCGCCGCCGTCGACCGTCAACGCGAGCGGCAGCGAGACGAAGTACAGCCCGGCCAGCGCGATGAACGGGGTGACCATGACGATGCGGCGCGAGTCGCGCCGGTCCCGTACCGCTTGGATCAACGCACCGAGCACGGCAAGCCCGGCGAGCAGCGGCGCGACGTACGCGAGCACCTTCTCGTACGCCGGCACGCTGGCGCCGGAGAACAGTTGATGGCGCGCCGATCCGGATGTCGTCGACGAGTGGCCGGTGAAGATCTCGACGACGCCGCGGATGCCGCCGCGGACGTGCGGGTCGATGTAGTCGAGCGTCGTCGGCGCGACGAAGGTGACCCACAACGCAAGACCGGCGACGCCGAGGAAGGCAACGGTCGCTGCGCCCCATCGCGCGACCGGTGTCGCCGCCCGCCGGCCGGCGATCGGCGAGATCAGCGAGATGAGCTCGAGCATCACGACCATGACGGCCGCCGACACGTGATGGGTGACGATGCACGCGCCGACCGCGGCCAGCGCGGCGACGACGAAGAACAGCCCGGTGCGGACCGATCGCGTCCGGGTGATCGCGAAGGCAAGTGCGATCGCGGTGAAGCACAACGGAAGGCCGAGCGATTCGTAGGCGTACTGCGTGTCGAAGTACATGAAGCTCGGGTTGAGCGAGTAGACGAGCGCGGCGAAGAACGCGGCCCGGTCGCCGAGGCCGGCCATGCGCGCGATCCAGCGCACGACGAGCAGCACGCCGCAGTGTGCGACCAGGACGATCGCCTGACCGACGTGCCACGTGGAGGCTCCGGTGAGGTTGTGCAACCACGCAGTGAGTACTTCTAGGCCCGGATACACGCGAAGGATCGGCAGGTACGAACTCGCGACGTTGAGATGGCCGGACGCGACGATGTCGTTCGCGTGCCGGATGTGGCCGAACTCGTCGAAGAACACCGGCCCGTTCGGGCTCATCAGCAGCTTCGGCAGCATGGTGATCGCGCCGTACCCGACGAGCAGCACGCCCGCGGTCCACCGGCCCGGTGCGCGCCCGCCCGCGATCGCGACCGGCAACAGGACGAGCGCGAAGCCGAGCCAGAAGACGTGGAAGTGCGCGACGGTCGTCGAGTGCTTCGCCATCGCGTACGCGACCACGATGAGCGTCACGCCGCCGGCGACGGCGGCGAGCAACGACAGCGATCCGATCGCGATCCGCCCGCGCCGGCGACCCGGTGGCGCGCGATGGGTCACCGGCGGCGGCGAGGCTAGCTCGGTCATTACCGCCATCTTCGGCCCTCGCCCGCCGCGACGCCGGTATTGGCGAGGGTCGAGAACCGTTGCGACTGAAGAAGAGACATGGCTGGGGAGTCTCCGTTTCGCGGCTTACGCGACGTCTTCGGCGAGCGCCACTCGCCGTTTCGTTCGCTCGCCGATGGACGGTTCGCTCGGGAACGGAATGAACACCTGCGGGTGCGGCTTGCGCATCCGGCGCTCGCTGAGGATGACGCGAAGCACCCGCCACCCGTCGCGCCACGCGTTGAGGTTGCTGACGCCGTGCAGTCGCCGGGACTCGAAGCTCGCGACTTCGCTGACGACGAGCGGCGACTGCGCGACGCGGACGTTGATCAGCGTCTCGATCTCGAACCCGTCGCCGCGCATCGCCTCGTCGCCGGTCACCGACGGAAGCTCGAGGTACGGCAGGCAGTGCGCCCAGAAAGCGTTGTAGCCGTAGCACAAATCGGTGTATCCGGTACCGAAGCAGCGGTTGACCAGCCACGAGAGCATGCGGTTGCCCAAGCGGCGAAGCCGGGTGATGTCGGCGCTCCCGCCGCCGGCGAGGAACCGCGATCCCTTGGCGAAGTCCGCCCCGGCCTCGAGCGCCTGCACGAAGCGCACGATCTCCGCCGGATGCGCCGAGCCGTCGGCGTCGAGCATGACGAGGATGTCGCCGGTCGCGACCGCGAACGCGCACGCGAGCGCGTTGCCCTTGCCCCGACGGGACTGCTGGACGACCACGACGTCCGCGCGCAGCTCTCGTGCCAGCTCGACCGTTCCGTCGGTGCTGTGTGCGTCGACGACGATGACCTCGGCCAGCCCGGCCGGCAGCCGGTCGAACACCCACGGCAGGTTGGCCGCTTCGTTCTTCGTCGGGATGACGACGGTGACGCGCGGCCCGGTCGGATCGAGGTTTCCGGGCAGCGGGAGAACGTCGGCCGGGTGGTGCACCGCGAGGGTGCCGCCCCGGGGACGTGATGACATGCGCGAAGTCATGCTGGCTGAGCTCCTGGGCTTGCGTTCGTTTCACCGGACAACGCAGCGATTCCGGGAAACTCGCGCCATTGCTCACAATCCGTCGCGATTAGGCCAACCAGACCAGGCGATATCCGACATCTGCCACAGCAGTCTCACCCGAACGCAACGGTTCGGGCCCGGACCGCGACATTTGGCGGGCTTCGCCGTTAGTTGTTCAGCAGGCACGTGAAAGGAAGCGCCGCCTGCGGTCCTCATCCCAGCGAGGAGTACGCCCGCGATGCCGCAGTTGCTCCTGCATTCCCTGACGTTCTACGCCGACGTGATCGAGCGGCTCGC
Source organism: Frankiales bacterium (assembly GCA_025980325.1). Classification (GTDB taxonomy): domain Bacteria; phylum Actinomycetota; class Actinomycetes; order JAFAQI01; family JAFAQI01; genus BP-197. The sequence goes on along the minus strand of JAICXQ010000002.1, from coordinate 29,320 downwards.
CGGCCTGCCCGGCTGCCCCGACGTCGTCGAGATCGGCAGCGAAAGCGGCGAAATGTCGGTCCGGCTCGCAACCGCGGCCGCGTCTCGTGGCGGCACGCTGTACGTCGTCGAACCCGCGCCGTCGGAATTGCTGCGCGCTTTCGCGAGCGAACATCGCAACGTCCGCATCGTCGAGGGTTACTCGCCCGACGCACTCACCGACCTGCCGCACGCCGGCCTTTACGTCGTCGACGGCGACCACAACTACGTCACCGTCCGCGGCGAGGTTGAGGCCATCTTCGCCGACGGCGCGCCGCTCGACACGATCGCGGTGATGCACGACGTCGGCTGGCCGAGCGGCCGGCGCGACCAGTACTACGAACCCGACCGGCTTGCGCCCGAAGGCGTCTGGCCGCATTCGTTCACCCGCGGTGCCATTCCTGATTCGGCCGAGCTCGCGGCCGAAGGTCATGGCTTCCGCGGCGAGGGCGCGTTCGCGTTCGCGATGCACGAAGGCGGCCCTCGCAACGGAGTGCTCACCGCGATCGAAGACGTACTCGATGCGAAGCCGTCACTCGGCCTGCTGACGACGCCACTCGTGTTCGGTCTCGGCGTGATCGGGCACCGCACGGATCCGCAGTGGCGCGCGATCGAGGCGTTGTTGACGCCGTACGTCGGCAACCCGACGTTGGCGGCGGCCGAACGCAACCGCCTCGATCTGCTCATGCACGTCATCGAGTTGCAGGACCTCGAGACCGAGCGGCTCAACGACGAGGCGGAGCGGGCGATCATCAGCCTGCGTCACCTGAAGGTCATGCGATGAGCGATCGCGAGGAGGGCCGGCCGTTGTCGGTCGCCGTGTTCGGCGCGTCGGTCACGCTCCTGGTGACCGGACCGCGGCCGGAGGGCCAGCCGTACCCGACGTATCCGGCGGTGCTCGCCCGGCAGAACGTGGACGGGCAGCGGTTCGACGTCACCAACGACTCGCGGATCTACGGGATGGTCAAGGACTACGTCGGCATCGGGCTGACGGCGGTGGCGCAGCAACGACCGGACGTCGTCGTCCTGCAGTTCGGTCTCGGCGAGACGTTCCCGCGGATCGTCCCGCGCCGGCTCGTGATGCACCTGCTCGGCACACGCCGGCACAGCAGCCGCATGCGCGACAAGTACTGGCGGCGGACCCGGCGGCTGCTCATGACGTTGCACGCGATCGAGCGCCGGATCGACGCCCGCCTGCCGGTCGGCTGGTCGCGCATGCCGGTGCGCCGGTTCGAGTCCGAGCTCGATCTGTTGTGCCAGCGCATTCGCGAGCAGTCGGGTAGCCGGATCGTGCTGATGACGGCCTACCCGCCGGCGCCGCCGACGCCGTTCCTGAACCCGAAGCTGTTGCGGCGCATCGACGCGGTCAACGCGGCGATCCTTCGGGTCGCGGCGACGAACGGGGCCACGGTGTTCCCGCTCGACGACATCGTCGCGGCACACGGTGCGCCGCTGCCGGACGGCTTGCACATGTCGGTCGACCTTCATCGCGTCGTCGGCGAGGAACTCGCCGGGTGCCTCGCCCGCGTCGCGTTGCGTCAGGTCGCGTGAACGGTCGCCACGAATGAGCCGGCACGTCAACCTGACCCGACGCGTGTTCACGTCCGCGTTCGCGCTCGCGGTTCGCACCGCGTGGGAACGCTGCCTGACACTCGTGTCGACGCTCGTCGTCGCCCGGCTATTGGTGCCGAGCGATCTCGGCAAGGCCGCGATCGTGCTCAGCATCACCGGCATCGCGATGACGCTGATCGATGCCGGGCTGACGACCAGCCTGGTGCGCCAGCCGGGCGACCCGACCCGCGCGCAACTGCACGCCGCGACACGTCTGCAAGTGGGCCTCGGCATCTCGATGGTCGTCATGGCCGCGGCGACCGCGCTCGTGCTGCCGCAGATCGCGCCGCTCGTCGTGTTGAGCTCGGTCAAGCTTCCGGTGCGCGCGTCGACGTTGCCGATTCGGGTTGGATTGCAACGCATTCTCGACTTCCGCGGCCTCGCGTTCGCCGACGGCGTCGGGCAGCTGACGCAGGCCGCGTTCGCGGTCGGCCTGGTCTTCGTCGACCGCGGGCCGGGTGCGCTGGTCGGCGGCGACCTCGCCGGCGCGGTGGCGAACTCCGCGGTCGTCGCGCTCTGGCTGCGGCGCACCGCACCGGTTGCGCACGACGACGGGGTGCCGGTTTCCGCGCGCGCGATGGTGCGCGAAGCGGCGCCGTTCCAGGGATTCAGCCTGCTGGTGGCGGTCCGCGACCTCGCGACGACGAGCTTCGTCTCGCTGCTCGTCGGCACCCGCGACCTCGGGCTGCTGCAGTTCGCGTACCGCGTGCTGAGCCCCGTGTTCGTGGTGTTCCAGTCGGTCGGCGCACTCGCGGTGCCGGTCGGCGCCCGCGCGTTGCAACGCGACGACGGCGCGCGGGCACAGGTCCGGTCCGGGTTCCTCGTCACCGGCACCGTCACGGCCGTGGTGCTGGCGACCGTCGCGGCACCCGCGCAGTGGATCGTCCCCGTCGTGTTCGGGCATCGCTGGCACGACGCGGTCGCGGCCATCGCGGCGATCGCGCTCGCGCTCGTCATCGCCGGCCCGGTGAACAGTCTCGGCGTCGGCCTGCTCGTCGCGGCCCGACGCGTCGGTGTCGCTGCCGCAGCGGTCGCAGGTTGTACGGCGTGGTTCATGCTGTCGATGGCGGCGCTGCTGCCGCTCGGCGGTATCGCCGCGGGCGCGCTGGCGTGGGTCGGCATGGCGGTGATCGAGTCGACGATCGTCGTGCTCGCCTGCCGGCGCATTCTCGGGCTTTCGCTCGGCCGCGTGACCGTATTGCCGGTCGTGGTCTTCGCGATCGCGTACGTCGCCGGTCACGGGGTCGGTGACCTCGTGGCGTCGAGCGCACGGTCCGGTTGGGCCGCGCCGACCGTCGCCGCCGCGGCCGTCGCCGCGATCGTCAGCCTCGGCCTCGCCGCCGTCGTCGCGCTGCGCCCGTTCCAGGTGTTGTGGCGAGCCGCGCGCCGGCCCGCACCGGCAGAGCCGACGCCGTTCCCGATCGAACCCCAGCCCAGTAGTCCGGAGCTCAGTAGTCCCGAGCTCAGTAGCGGAGTGCCGGCATGACCCCGCGGGTTCACACCTTTGATGTCTTCGACACGCTGATCACGCGCGCGGTCGGCGATCCGACCTCGGTGTTCCTGTTGCTGGGGCGGATCCCCGACGTCGCCGCGGTGACGCGTTGCGGCGCGGAGGAGTTCGCCCGCGTACGTATCGCCGCCGAACGACGGTCGCGGCGTAACCGCAGCGAAACGACGCTCACCCGGATCTACGACGAAGTCGCGGTCAGCCTCGGCCTCGACGACACATCCGCGCGGCGGTTGCAGCAGATGGAGATCGACCTCGAACATCGGCTGTCGCGGATCGTGCCCGGCGCGGCCGAACTGCTCAAGGCCGCCGACGGCAAGCGGATCGCGCTGTCGGACATGTACCTGCCGACCGACGTCGTACGGGGTCTGCTCGCGCAAGCCGGGCTCGGCGAGTTGCTCGACGACGTCCTCGTCTCCGCCGACCATGGCGTCACGAAATCGGACGGCCGGCTCTTCCATCACATCGTCACGCAACTCGAGGTGGCGGCGCGCGACGTTCGACACGTCGGCGACAACGCGGGCAGCGACGTCCGCGTCCCGCGAGTGCTCGGGCTGCGCGCGCAACACGCCGCGGCCGCGTCGCTGAACCGGTACGAACACACGTGGGAGAGGTATCGCAACGACACCGGTGGACTGAGTTCGCTGGTGGCCGGCGCGTCCCGGCTCGCGCGGCTCGGCATCGAAGCCCCGGCCGAGTTGCGACCGATCGTCGACGTCGCCACCGGCGTTGCCGGTCCGATCCTCGCGGCGTACGTGCTGTGGGTGCTCAACAACGCAGCGCGGGAAGGGATCCGCCGGCTGTACTTCGTCGCCCGCGACGGCGAGATCCTGTACCTGATCGCGCAGCGGCTCTGCGAACGCCTCGCGCTCGACTTCGACCTGCGTTACCTGTACGGCAGCCGCGCCGTCTATCACCGCGCCGGCCAAGCGACGCGTGGACTCGACGAGGCAAGCTGGTCGTGGAAGGCGATGTATCGGCTCACGATCGGGCAGGTCCTCGAGCGCCTCGGCCTCGCCGACGACGAGGCGCGCGCGGCGCTGGCTCGGTTGCCGCGACCGACCGCGCCCGACGCGATCGTCGAAAAGTGGATGGTCGACGCCATCGTCGCCGACTCGATGCTGGCCGCCGACGTACGCCGGCACGCGGTCGAACTGCACGAGTTGTTGCAGGACTACCTGCGTCAAGAGGGCTTCTGCGACGGCGTTCCGTACGCGCTCGTCGACACCGGTTGGTCCGGTCGCATCGTGAAGGCGTTGGCGGAGAACCTGCCGGCGGACGCGACGCCGCTGCGCCGGGTGTGGTTCTTCGGGTACATGAAGCGCGACGACGGTCATCAGGATCCGTCGGTGGTCAAGGGGTACCTGTTCGACGAGGTCGCCGAGACCGGGTACGCGGGCGATTTCGAGCAGGCGTACGGGCCGTTGGAGACGTTCACGGTCGCGAACCACGGCGTGACCGTCGGGTTCCGCCGTACCGGTGATCGGGTCGAGCCGGTGCTCGCGAGCGCGACGAATCCGACGCTGGACGCATGGCCGTGGGATCTGTATCGCGAGGCGGTCTTCCGTTTCGTCGACGAGTGGGTGCTCGACCCCGACATCGCGCAGCGCCACGGTGATCTGCGACCCGCGGTCGCCGATGTGCTCACCGAGTTCTGGTTGCGGCCGACCGGCGCGGAAGCGCAGGCGTGGGGGCGGTACGTCTACGAGGACGACATCCTCGCGTCGTCGCGCAACCTGCTGGCGACGCCGATCGCGGTCAGCGACTTCCTGCACAAGACGACGCGGCGCGGTTACGAAGGCAAACGGTTGTGGCTGCCCGGGTCGGTCGCGTTGACGCCCGCGTACCTGCGGCCGCAGGCACGGCTCGGATTGTGGATCAACGAGCGGCGGCGCCTCGGTCGGGTCGGTTTCTTCCTGCCCGCGCGCGCCGCTCGCCGGCTCCAGCTCGCGCAGCTCGGCTGGCGTATGCGCCGCGGCGCGTCTCAACGCTGACCATCTGCACGACCGTCCGTCGAGACTAGGAAAAGACGTTGCCGATCTGGTCTGTGTCGGCCAGAGCAAACTAGATATACGTGCTGATTCGGGAACTATCGTGTCGCGATTCACTGGATCCGGACGTGGGTGTTGAGGTCGACTGAACGCAGTGCCCATCCAGGGCATGGCGAGCGTTGATCTGCCAAGTGTTAGTTGGTCGCCACACGGGGGCTTGGCAGGGAGCAATGGCGAAACCGGCGCCGAGATATCGACGGCAAAGGAGCCATTCAGCATGTCCAAGCGCAACATTCTCAAGGCGGTCGCGATTGCGGCCCCACTCGCGACGCTGTTCGTCGTGACCAGCGCGTCGGCCAGCCCGTCGCCCAACGTGTCGTTCAGCTCCAGCGCCGACGGCGCGTCGGCGCACTGGTCGAACGGCAAGGGTTCCGCGATCGATCTCACCCTCGGTTCGGACTCCGGCTCGACGTTCGCGGTCGTGGTCTTCCATCACCTGCCGGCTTCGGCGGTTAGCGCAACCACCGAGCCGACGTTCTCGACGGACAACTACGCCGCGGGCTCGCCGCGTTACTTCGTCACGTTGAGCGACGGCAACACGTTGTGGGGATACCCGTCCAACAGCGGCCTCGGGAGCAGCGGCTCGCAGCTCATGTGGGCGATCAACAACGGCAGCACGTACGAGACGTGGTCGGAGATCCAGTCGTCGGCCGAGGCGGCCGCCACGGTGACCGGCGCGGACATCGTCGCGGATGGCGACCAGGCTCCGGGTACGACGGACTCGATCACCGACCTGAGCTTCGACGGCATCGCGTTCAACTAGCCGGCAAGCGCGGCCGCATGTTGCTCTTCGGGACATGCGCCGCTGGGTGTTGGGCAGGAGGGTGGATTTCGCCGAGTGGCGGGTCCACCCTCCGCGCCGTCTACGCGGACCGGGTCTTGACAACGGAGAGCAGCACGACCGCATCCTCGTCCGCGACGAGCGCGTGACGGGTCGGCGGGATCAGCAGCAGGTCGCCGGTGCGCGCGTGCCAGCTGTCGTCGCCCGCGGTCAGGCGAACCCGTCCCGACAGCACTTGCAGCGTCGCCTCGCCGGGGCTCTCGTGCTCGCCGAGCGATGTCCCGGAGGTGAGCGCGATGACCGTCTGCCGGAGCACCTGCTCGTGCCCGCCGAACACGGTCTCGGCTGCGCGGCCCGGACCACCCTGAGCTCGGTCGAGTAGTTCGCGGGCCAATCCGTCGAGCGACATCTTCCGCATGACGCCCATCCTGCATCAGGCGCGTGTCCACTCTCATCGGGAGCGTGGTCGACCGGCGAAATCAAGCGGACAAGCATGGTATGCTGGCATACATGGTGCGCACGACGATCAAGCTGCCAGAGGAACTCGACGCGCGCTTGCGCCATGAGGCCGCTCGACGGCACATGACGATCTCCGAACTCACCCGCGAAGCAATCGAAGCTCATGTCGGCGGTCGTCGGCGTCTGGCTGCGGCCGCCGCAGGCCGCAGCGGTCACTCGGACGTCTCGGAGCAGATCGAGGAGATCCTGCGCAACGAGGTGACCGGATCGCGCTGATCGTCGACGCCGGCCCGCTGTATGCGTACGTCGACGCCGATGATCGGCACCATGCCTCCTGTCTCGCTCTGTTGGAGTCGCATCCAGGTCCGCTTATCGTGCCAACACTTGTGATCACCGAGGTCGCGTACCTGATCGGGTCCCGACTAGGTGCCGGGGCGGAGGTGCGGTTCCTCGGCGACCTGGCCTCCGGGGTTCTGCTCGCGGAGCCGGTGGAGCCCGGCGATTGGCTGCGGATCGCCGAACTCACCGCGCGCTACCACGACCTTCCGTTGGGCGCGGTCGACGCATCGGTCGTGACGGCGGCCGAACGGCTCGGCGTCACCGAGGTCGCGACATTGGATCGGCGCCACTTCCAGGTCGTGCGGCCACGGCACACGACCGCTCTGACGCTGCTGCCGTGACGCAGCCGACGTTCACTCGGTGAGCTCGACCGGTCGGCTGTCGGCTTCGACGCCGTCTCGCTGGGCCGCGATCAAGGATTCGACCACTACCTCGTCGCCGACACTGACCATCCCGCCGACGCTGACGCCCGTCCACGCGCCGAACCGGCCGCCGTGGTGGCGGGCGAGGGTACGGAAGACGTCGCGATCCTCGCCGAGATCAGGTTGCGGCCGGGTGACCATCGTGCACCGCATGCACGGCTCTTGCGGCAGTAGCCGCACGTCGCCGATGCGGACGGTCGACTGGCCGCACCACGTGTCTTCGATCCATCCGTCGTCTGCACCGTCGACGACGAGGTTGGGACGGAAGCGTCGTACGTTCCAATCACCGTCCGGATAGAGCGCGGCGCCGGCCCGCAGGCTCGACGTCGTCACGACCAGCAGCGGTTGCGCGTCGACGAAACGCCCGGCCGGCATCGTCCACTCGACCGCCTCGCTCGTGTCGTCGGTCGCGTCCGCGAAAAATTCCGCGCGAGCGATCGGCACGTTCACGGCCGGGACGAGGCGGACCGGCTTGCCCAGCCACGCGGAGAGAGCGGCATCGGTGTCGGCGCCCGGACCATCGCAGGTGACGCCGGTCGGCAGCGTGACGATCGGCGTGCCGTCGACGTTGAGCGTGGCGGTGGCGAACAGCAACTCGGGCGCGCGCCGTGCCGTCAGGATCTTGCCGGTGGTCTCGTCGCGGATGCCCCAGCGGCGGTCGCCGCGCAGGCCGTCACGCTCGATCTCGGCGCTGGGAACCCGCTCGCCCTGCAGCGACTTGACCGGGTAACGCACGATCTCGACTAGCCGCATGCCGCGATCCTGGCAGATGATGCGGCATGAGCACCTTCATTACGAAACTTGACCCGACCGGCGACGGGTCGCGGCTCGCGGTCAAGGACATCATCGACGTCGCCGGCGTACCCACGACGGCCGGTTGCCGCGCGCTCGAACGCATCGCGCAACCCGCCGCAGCGGACGCGGCATGCCTCACCGGTGCCCGGGCAGCGGGCGTACGCATCGTCGGCAAGACCAACCTGCACGAGCTGGCTGCGCTGCCGACCGGCACGAACCCGTGGTTCGGCACGCCGGTCAACCCGATCGACGCCGCGCTGATGCCCGGCGGGTCGAGCAGCGGTTCGGCGGTCGCGGTCGCGACCGACGAAGCCGACGTCGCGCTCGGCAGCGACACCGGCGGATCGGTGCGAATCCCGTCCGCCTGTTGCGGCACCGCAGGACTGAAGACGACGTACGGGCGGGTCTCGCGCGAGGGGGTCTGGCCGCTCGCGCCGAGCTTCGACACGATCGGCCCGATGGCCCGCGACATCGCCGGTCTCGTGCTGGGGATGCAACTGCTCGAGCCGGGTTTCGCCGTGGCGCCCGCACCGGCGACGACCGTCGGCCGGGTGCGTACTGACAGCGATCCTCGGATCGAGACTGCTATCGATCGGGCGCTGCGCGACGCCGAACTCACCGTCGTCGACATCGACTGGGTCGAACTCGCGACCGGCACCGATCTGTTCACCGCGATCTACTTCAGCGAGATGTGGGCGAGCGACCACGAGCTCGCCGAAGCCGATCCGAGCGGGATCGGCGAGGACGTCGCCGGCATGCTCGCGATGGCTCCCGCGTTCGGCGCCGAGGTCGAGGCGGCGCGCGCACAACTGCGGACGTGGCAAGAGTCGGTACGCCGGTTGTTCGACCGGGTCGAGTTGCTCGCGCTGCCGACGATGCCGGTCTTCCCGCCGCGACTCGACGGGCTGACGCCGGACTCGCTTCTCGACGTCGTCATCGACGTCACCCGGCACGTGTCGCTGTTCAACGCGGCCGGAACACCGAGTACGGCGCAGCCCGTGCGGACCGAGGATTCACCGGTGCCGGCGAGCCTGCAACTGGTCGGACCGCACGGCGGCGAAGAGCTCCTGCTGGCCACTGCATCGGTCGTCGAATCGGCTAGTGCAGGACGTCGATGACCAATCGGGTCGGCGAGCTGAGCCGGAAGACCCGGAAGCCGCGGTAGCGGTTGAGCCCGATCCCGTACGAGACGACCTGCTCGAACTCGCCGGCTTTGCGGATCTGCGTGACCTCGGGAAGCGACGGCGTGACGATCGACGGCATCGACGACGAAAGCCCGGGCAGCGAACCGGTCGTCGCACCGGAGATGACGACGCGCAGGAAGTACCGGCCCTTGATCGGCACGACGGCGCCGCTGGCGTCGGCCAGCACTTGGCTTACGTAGCGGACGCTGTAGCCCGACATCGAGATCCGCTCGTCGAAGACAATCCGGTCGAACGTGCCGTCGTTTCCGGTCCGGAGGTGCCACAGTTGCGTGACTCGGCTGCTCGGGTCGGCCGCCGACTTGGCGGTCATCGAGAACGTCGGGAGCGCCTCCGCGGGAAGCGCGATCGCGATCGCAGTGACGATGGCGCTGATGACGATGAGAACTCGCTTGATCTTCATGACCGCTCCCACGGGTCTGGTTGCCGTCAGGTAGACGCGTCCGCCGACAGCTGCGTTGTCACGCGCCGGATGCTGTACTGGCCTTCGTGCGCAACGGGGATTCGGCGGCCGGAGTCATCGCCTTCCGCAACGACGGCCGCAAGAAGGCGGCAGCGTCGCTGAGTGGGCTGGCCGGCCTCATCCTCGTCGTCGCGCTGGCGCAACGAGCACCCGCGATCGCGATCGTTGTCTTCGCCGGCATCACGTTGCTCGTGGCGTATCGCAACTGGATCGCCGGCCTGTTCGTCACGGCGGACGCCGTCGTCATCCGCAACGTCACCACGACCAGCCGCATCCCGCCGGGTCGGGTGCGCTCGATCGAGTTCCGTCGCGGCAACCGGATCGCGCAAGGCTGGGGTTACGTCTTCGTCGTCGACGACAACGGTCGCAGCCGGCGGGTGACCGCGTTGCGACGCAGCCCGAAGGACGGCGACCGCCTCGCGCGCGAGGCGACCGCCGCCGTCAGGTCACTTGCGCGTCTTCCACCACAACGCCACGAGGAACCACACGATGCCGGCCGCGATGATTAACCCGATCACGCCGAAGCTGGAGCCGGAGGAAATCACCGCGGCCTGCACGTGTGTCGACACGGTCAGCATCATTGCAGGCTGCACGGCAGCAGCTTGATCAAATCGCTGGACAGGCCCTCCACGGTCAGCACGTTGTCGATGCCGCCCGCGGTGCTCTTGAGCAGCTTGAGCCAGGTGCTGACGTTCGCCGCGCCTTCCTCGGCGATGGTCTGCTCGGCGATCTGCTCGACGGCGGCCGGCGTGAGCAACAGGCCCGCCTTCGCGACGTTGAGCAGCGAGTCCTCGATGATCTGCGTGATGCCGTCACCGTTCGCGATGTCTTCCTTGACCTTCGTGTAGGTGGAGTACCCCGCCGCGATCGCCGCGGCCGGAACGCAGGCGGCGCCGAAGCTTTCCGGACCGGCGACGATGCAGGTGATGCCGGCACCGAGGTCGACCAACGTGTCGCCGTGCGCCGAGACCCAGTCGCCGACCGCGCCGGCCGCGTCGGAGATGCAGTTGCCCTGCGTCCAGAACGACAGGCTGAACGGGTTGGCGTTGCACAAACCGGTCGGGTCCCACATGTTGAGCGGATCGCTCCCGCCGTATGCATACGGCTGGCGGGTCAGCGCGCCCAGCGGGTCGACGGTGAGGAACTGGCCGGTGGCCGGCTCGTAGTACCGCGCGCGCAGGTAGACGAGGCCGGACTCGGAGTCGGTGTACTGGCCGTCGTACCCGAGCGGGCTGGTCGCCGTTCCGGTTGCGCTGATCGTCCGCCCGTAGGGGTCGTACGTCGTCGTCGCGGTGACGGTGCCGAGGCTGTTGGAGAGTGCCCGGACGCTGCCTTGCCGGTCGGTGTGCAACCAGGTGACCGTGCCGGTGATGCTGTTGACCTGCTCGATCGGCTTGTCACCGGCGCCGTAGACGAACTCGTTGGTCCCGTCGGTCAGAAGCAACGGGGTGGTCGCACACAGATCCCACGAGAACGGAAGGCTCACGCCGACCCCGTCGACGGTGACGCCCTTGCCGACCCGCAAGCCGTCGCCGTTGTAGGTGTACGACGCCGCGACGAGCGGCGCGCCCGCGGTGTTCGCCGCGCCCGGCGCCGGGCCGCTGAAGCTCGTCAGGCGGTTCGCCTGGTCGTAGGTGTACGTCGTCGTGTTGCCGGCGGCGTCGACCATCTTCGTGCGGTTGCCGTTCTGGTCGTTGGTGTATGCCGTCGTGCCGACCGCGTTCGTCGCGCTCGTGAGCTCGTCCGCGGCGTCGTGCGTCAGCGTCGTCGCGGCTTGGCCGCCGACGGTGATCTTCGTGATTTCGTCGGCCGCGTCGTAGGAGTACGAGTCCGACGCGACGTTGCTCGTGTTGACCGGGACGGTCGCGCTGGTGACCCGATCGCGGCTGTCGTAGCCGTAGGTCTGCGTGACCGGTTGGGACGTGCCGGTGACGTTGGCCGACGCGAGCAGGCTGCTGGCGCCGTAGGTGTACGGCAGGTTCAGGATCGTGCCCGCCGGGCCGGTGTCGGCGATCGATGTCACCCGGTTCGCGTCGTCGTAACCGAACGTCGCCGCGGTCGAGTTCGGCCGCGTCTCGGTGCTGACGTTGCTGTTCGCGTCGTACGCGTAGTGCGTCGTGTTGCCGCCGAAGTCGGTGACCGACGTCAGGTTGCCGGCGGCGTCGTAGCCGCGCGTCACCGCTTGCCCGGTCGGGTAGGTCAGGGTCGTCAGCCGGCCGGCCGGGTCGTAGCCGTAGCCGACGAAGTTGCCGGCGCCGTCGACCTGCCCGGTCAGCCGGCCGAGCGCGTCGTACCCGTACGTCGTCGTGCCGCTGCCGTCGGTCATCTGGAAGCGACGGCCGTCGGCGTCGTAGCTGTACGTCACGTTCGGCGTCTGGCCGTCGGAGTACGTGATCGACGTCAGCTCGTTCCCGAGGTCGTACCCGTACGACGTCGTCGCGCCGGCCGGCGTGGTGAGGGTGAGGATGTTGCCCGCCGCGTCATAGCTGTATCGCGTCGTGCGGTGCAGCGGATCCGTCACCGTGGCGAGCCGGTTCAGCGCGTCGTAGGCGTAGCTCGTGACGTGGCCGTTGCCGTCGGTCTGCGTGAGCGGATGGCCGTCGGCGTTGTACCCCGTGCTGCTGCTCGTGCTGTCCGGGTTCGTGACCTTCGTCCGCTCGTTGTCCGCGTCGTAGGTGTAGGTCGTGACGTGGTTGAGCGGGTCGGTGACGCTGGTCGGATTGCCGTCGGCGTCGTAACCGGTGCGGGTGACGTGGCCGAGCGGGTCGGTCACGGTCGTCGGCCGCCCGTCGGCGTCGTAGCCGAACGTCGTGGTGAATGCCGCCGGGTTCGCGCCGGCGACGTTGCCCTTCGGGCTGATGCTCGAGGTCCGCCAGCCGATCCCGTTGTACGTCGCGCTGGCGACGTTGCCGTCCGCGTCGGTGACCGAGACGAGATCGCCGTTCGGGTCGTAGCGCAGATGGCTGACGTGCCCGCCGGGATCGGTGATCGAGGTGATGTCACCGGGATGCGCGGCGTCGTACCCGTACGTCGTCGTTACGGTGCCCGACGATCCGCCGAGCGGGGTCGACGTGCCGGTCAGGTTGTGGTTGCCGTCGTAGCTGTACGTCGTCGTGACACCGCTGTTGTCGGTGACACTGGTCAGGTCGTTCGCCGTGTCGTAGGTGGCCGCGGTGTAGCGATTGAGCGCGTCGGTCACGTTGATCTCGTTGCCCTGCGCGTCCCAGCTCGTGAACGTCGTGTGGCCGTTGCCGTCGGTGGCGGAGGCCTCTTCACCCGAGTACGCGTCGTACGTGAAGGTCGCGGTGTTCTCGTCGGCGGAGCCGGAGCCGTGCACGACCTTGATGAGCTGCAGGTACGAGTTGTACGTCTCGACCGTCACGTCACCGGTCGGATCGGTGATCGTCGTGGTGGTCGGGGTGTACGCGAACGTTGTCACTCGGTTCATCGGATCGGCCTGCATGACGACCCGGTTCGAGGTGTCGTAGACGTTGGTGGTCAAGCCGCCACGCGGGTCGGTCATCGTCGTCATGCGGTGCGCGCTGTCGTAGCCGTAGCGCGTGACGTTGCCGGCCGGATCGGTGACGCTGGTGAGGTTGCCGGCCGCGTCGTAGCCGTAGCCGACCGCGCGGCCGAGCGGGTCGGTCACGGTGGCGAGCTGGCCGCTCGCGTTGTAGCCGAAGGTGAGCGCGCGGCCGGCCGGATCGGTGACCGAAGCGAGCCGGCCCGAGCCGTCGTACGCGAGCGTGGTGAGGTAGCCGTTCCGGTCGCTTTCGGAGACGAGCTGGCCGGTCGCGGAGAAGACGTAGCTGGTCTGGTTCGGCAGCGCGTAGGTGAAGGTGCCGTCGGTGTTGTGCCGCAAGCTCGCGGTCACCCAACCCGGTGCGGTGTAGCCGCTGCCCTGCGGCGTGAACGTGACCGTCGCGCCGTTCTCCTGATGCACGGTGACGTCGCCGGTCGTCGCGTCGGTCGACAGAGACATCGCGTACGAGTCGGTCCAGCCCCAGCCGAGCGCATCCGGCGCGGACGCGCCGGCGGCGTCGAGTGCGTTGTACGAACGGGTGAAGTCGAGCGCGCGGCCGCGGCCGGAAACCTTGAGATCCGTGGCCGTCTCGGTCAGGTCGCCGGTCGCGCACACGACGGGATCGCCCGACGTACACGACTTCGATCCGCCTTCGCCGCTGTTGAACGCGCCCCACAGCTCTGACGGCGCGCGGCTGTTCAGCGAGGGCGGTAAGCCGTCCGGAGTGCCGAGCCCGGTCGGGCCGTCGTAGCCGGGGCCGGAGTTGCACAGGTAGTTGCCGCACGCGCCGGTGGATCCGACCACGACGTCGTTGACCGAGAACGCGCCGGGCGTGTACGCGGAGGCGTACCAGTTGCCCGGGCCGGTGGTCGCGGCCGTGTCTTGCGGTGCGAGCACGAGGATGCCGGCGACGATCGGCGCCGATGCACTGGTGCCGCCGGCACCTTGCCAACCGGACGACCAGCCGTTCTGCGGGTAGGTGAGGAACATCGACAACGGGGTGCCGCCGACCGCCGAGATGTCGGTCGTCGTGCGGGTGCTGCAACCGCCGTCGTGCTGGTACGCCGGCTTCGGTTCGTACACGCTGCAACCGGACGTGCTGCCGGCCCACGCGGTCTCGTACCAGTTGCCGAACGCGTCGGTGTTGAGGTCGGTCGCGCCGACCGCGAACACGTTCGGCGACGCGGCCGGCCAGATGGTCGGGCCGTAGCCGTAGTCGCCGGACGACGCGACGAAGGCGATGCCGGGGTGCGCGAAGTGCGAGTCGTCGGTCGTCTCGCCCGGGTACTCGCCGGCACCCCACGACATGTTCACCGAGTTGACGCCGAGGCTCACCGCTTCGTCGACACCGGCGAGCAGGTCGGAGGTGAAGTCGGAGTTCGTCTCGACCAGGACGATGTGACAGTTCGGGCAGGTCGCCGAGACCATCTCGACATCGAGCGCGGTCTCCGCGGCCCAGTTGTTGTCCACGGGAGCCGGCGCCGGGTAGTTCGTCGAACCGTCCTGCGCGACGCGACGGAAGCACCCGTTCGCGACCGTGCACGGCGGCAGGCCGTAGAACGAGCGATAGGTCGCGAGGTCCGACTCGACCGTCGGGTCGTCGTACGCGTCGACGATGCCAACCGTTCGCCCGTAGCCCAACTGCCACGCCGGCAACGAGTACGCGCTCCAGAGATCCGACGGCGCCCAGCCGCCGTTGCCGCCGCGGATCGGCTGCGGTGTCGCGTGGCCGCTGCGCAACGGGCCGGGCTTGCCGGTCAGGTCGCCGCCTTTGTGATGAAGCGCACCGTTCGGGTGGCTCACCCGATGCCCGCCGGCGTGTGCCGCCGCGGTCGCCGCCGCGGGTGTCGAGTGATGCGCAGACTGATGCGTCGACTGGGCCGGTGGCGCCGCCGCTGCCGCGGCCGCGGTGAGCCCGGGCGCGGCGACGGCGAACGCGGCGGTCAGGGTGGCAGTCGAAACCAGGACGTGCAGTAGGCGACGCACGAACGCCCTCCCCGTGAAGACGCACGCAGGCCCATAGGGACTACGCGGAAGTAGTTAGAACTGGCGGTGCCGAGATAGTGAGGCAGGAAGTCGCCCGCTGTCTACTGGCGCGGCCCGAGTTGTCCGGTTGGCAACGAAAGTCGTTGCACGAGTTGGGACAACCGCAACAAAACGTCCGGCTCAGCAGCGGCTGCCGAGCACCACACCCTGCGCCGGCTGACCGGCGGTCGCGACGTCCTCGGTGAAGTACAGCGGGTTCGTCACGACCGTCGGACCGGACAATCCGTACTGCGCGAACGCGTACGGGTACGCGAGCACGGTGCCGCGGCCCGGGTTGCCGACGTCACGCAACGGAACGGTCATCGTGATCGTGTGCTGCGCGAAGCTGCCGCTGATCGTGTTCTTCTGCGAGTACCCGCCGGTCGAGATGCCGTCGTGATACGTGACGTTGCCTTGCGCATCGATCGTCGCCTCGGCGAAGTACGTCGTCGTACCGACGGTCCACGTCTCGATGAAGTCCGCGCCACCGCTCGCCCCGGCCGGATCGGAGGTCGACAACGTCGGTCCGCTGATCGTGACGACGAGCGCGTTGCCGTGCTGGCGCAGGCTCGCGGAACGGATGTCGAGACTGGAGTCCTGCTGCATCGGGTCCAGCGCGTTGTTGGCGTTGTTGGCCGGGCTCGTCATCGTCGCGCAGCCGCGCAGTGTCATCGGCGGGTTGACGACGCGATTCGGGTGCGACGGCGTGAGCCGGTGGTCGACGTCCGCCATGATGTTGCGGACGTCCATCGACCCCCAGCCGCTGACGTAGTCCCAGCCCGGTCCGGCCTGGTAGTAGAAGTTGCCGCCCTGGGTCTCCGACTGGGTGATGTCGTAGAAGTCGTGGTGGTAGTTCTTGCCGAGACCGAGCCGGTAGAAAGTCTCGTTCGCGAAGCCGAGGCCCTTGACCGACGGCGCGCCGGCCTGGATCCGCGACCACATCCCGACGGCGAGCGGCGAGGCGAGACTCGTGCCGCCTTCCGAGCTGTCGGTCATGTCCTGCTCGATGTCGTAGAAGTTCGAGTTCAGCGTGTTGGTCGTCTCGTAGGAGAACACCGTGCCGGACATGTCCGCGATGTCGGCGACGCCGCGGCAGATCGTGCCGGGCGAGTACGGCGTGCCGCTCGGGTTGACGACGCACGGCCGGTTCACCGCGGCGACCTTCGTCTGGTACGCCGGCTCGGAGATGTAGAAGCTGGAGCCGCCACCGCTGTAGGTCCAGCCGTCTTCGGTCGCGCGGCGCGCCGGCTGGCTCGGCTGCGGCTGACCGGCGGTCTCGACGACGGTGCCGGCGACGGCGGTGACGTGCGGGCTGACCGCGGGGTAGTTCTGCTCGGGCACCGGTTGCGGAGTGATGCCGTTGCCGGCGCCGAGCACCGGCACGACGATCGCCGGGCACGAACCGCCGGTGTCGCCGGTCGACGCGAACAGCGTGCGGCCTTCGAGGTTGGCGTGCATGAGCACCGGCTCGGCGACGGCTTCGAGCTCGTCGCCGGCCTCGCTGCCGTAGTAGAACGGCGGCTGCGCGAGCGGTCCGAGGACGGGGTTCGCCGGGCTCGCTTCGCACTCGCCGAACGACGCGTTCATCTGCAACGGCCCGCGCGGATCACTGGCCCAGGCCGCGAAGTCCTTGCCGACCGAGACGTCGAAGAGATTGGTCGCGGTGTACAGGTCGAGCTCGCGCAGCTTCGGCGCGACGCCGGTGATCGCGTCGCTGTCGAGGTACCACTCGATCGCGTCGGTGTTGTCGCCGAACGCCCTGTCGTCGCCGGTGCCGCCGCGCACGACGCGAACCGGCACCTGCGGCAGCGAGTGCCGGCGCTCGTACACCCGCAGGTTCGCGATGACGCTGTTGGTGTAGCCCTCCATGAACAACCCGGCCGACTGGCCCTGGCCCATGTTGCTGTTCGGCATGTCGTAGATGCCCCACATGTTCTGCGGGGTGAGCAAACCGGTGTACGGCGCCGGCGCGGCCGGAACGGCCTTGTCGGCGACGCCGTTCGAGCGGTTGATCGCGTGCACCTGCGACGGCGTGTACGAACGGTGCAGCGTGTCGAGCCCGAGGACGCCGGTGACCGGAAGCGACGCGGGCACCTCCGGCGCGATCGTGTTGGCGACGAAGCGAACCGTGCCGGCGCGGAACAGGCCGAAGCTGGTGTGCATGAGTTTCGCGAGCTGTGCCGTGGTCCCGGACGCGGTCACGTAGTCGCCGGTCGAGTCGGCGCTGACGTTCGTCAGCCCGCCGGAACGAAGCCATGCCTCGGCCGCCCGGACCGTCGCGGCCGGCACGCCGAAGCGCGCGTCGTACTGCGCCGGGGTGAGGAAGTGCCGGTACGCCGGGCTCTTCGGGTCGTAGAGCGCGCGGTAGGCCGCCTGCTCGCCGGCGGGGTCCGGGTGGGCCAGGCCGAGGCCGATGGTCAGGCGCATGCTGCCGGGAGCGGCGCCGAGCGAGGTCGCGTGCGCGAGTCCGGGCAGCACGGCCTTCGTGCGCACGAGCGCGGTCGCCTTCGTAGGCGCCGACGCGGTGGCGAACGAGGCAACGGCCGATGCGGCAAGGACGCCGGCCGAGACCAGCGAGATCACACCACGGTGGGGGACGCGCACGTCGATACTCCTTGACTTACCTGGGCAAATGGCTGCCAGTGGGCGAGCGGCCGGAGGCAGCGCAGGTAGTTTTCGACGGACCCGCGGCCGCCTCCTGCATACTCAACGACAGAAAGTAGTAGGAGTAACGGTGCCGCCGGAGAAGGGAAACCGGCCGCGAGGGGGGAAACACCCTCGTATGACCGCCTTCCTTGCTGCTGTGCTGGACCGGCGTTCCGTCCTGATCGGGCTCGCCGCGGTCGGAGTGACGTGCCTGTCCGCCGGCGCGTTCGGTGCGATCGGCGCCGGCTCGCCGGCGCCGGCGGCGCACACGCCGGCCAACGACGTCAACTGGATGGTCACCGAGCACACCCCGGTGCCGCCGTACTTCGACGTGGCGCGCAACCTCAAGCTCGGCTCGACGCCGCAGGCGAAGTGCGGCCGCGGGTCGCATCCGGAGACGAGTTGGCAGGGCCGGGTGCCGGCGAAGGACTACACCGACGGCCGGGCCGCGATCGGCTACACGTGCAACGCGGTCGAGGTCTCGCACTTCGGCAACTCGGGCGGCTACCGGGTCGCGCGTTACGTCGACAAGCACGGCCATGTCTGCGCGTTCTACGACAGCACGCTGCTGTTCCCCACCGACGCGGCGAAGGGCGACCCCGCCGGGACGTACGTGCTGGACATGTCGAACCCGCGCAAGCCGGTGATGACGGCGAACCTCACGACGCCGGCGATGGACACGCCGCACGAGTCGTTGCGGCTCAACACCAAGGTCGGCCTGCTCGTCGCGGACGCAGGATCACCGGCGACGCAGGTCGGGATCGTCGACGTCTACAGCGTCGCGAGTGACTGCCGCCATCCGGTGTTCGAGAGCTCGCTGCCGATCGGCCCGCTCGGCCACGAGAGCGGATTCTCACCCGACGGCCGCACGTTCTGGGCGACGGCGACCGCGCGCGAAGGCATCACCGCGATCGACCTCACCGATCCCGCGCTGCCGCGGATCATCTGGCACACCGAGACGTACGGCTCCCACGGCATGGCGATCTCGCCGGACGGCAACCGCGCGTACCTCGCGGCGCCGTGTTGCAACTACTTCACCTCGATCTCCGGTTTCGGCAACGACAGCCGCACCGGTGGCCTGGTCATCCTCGATATCTCGAAGATCCAGAACCGCACGATCTCCAGCCCGGCCGCCGACGTGCCGGTCATCGCCAAGCTGACCTGGCCGGAGATCAGCATTCCGCAGAACGTCATCCCGGTGACGATCAAGCACCACAAGTACCTGATCGAGTTCGACGAGTTCAGCTCGAACGTGTTCCAGTACAACCCCGACAGCAGCGTCGGCGCCGCGCGCATCATCGACATCGGCGACGAACGCAAGCCGAAGGTCATCAGCCGCATCCGGCTCGCGGTGCACAACCCGCAGGAGCGTGCGACGGATCAGCAGAACGATCCCGGCGCGAACAGCGGCACCCAGGGATACGCCGCGCACTACTGCGCCGTGCCGCGGCAGAACGATCCGGGCATCGTCGCGTGCAGCATGATCCTCTCCGGCTTGCGGGTGTTCGACATTCGGGACCCGTACCACCCGCGTGAGGTCGCCTACTTCAACATGCCGCCGTCGGGTGGTTCGCACGCGATGTCATCGGCGGCGTTCGATCCCGCCCGCGGCGACATCTGGTACACCGACGGCGCGAGCGGATTCTGGGACGTGCACCTCACCAACAATGCGTGGCCGCGGTCCGGCGCATACCCGACGCCGAACTTCTAGCAAGAGGAGCTGTAGTAGCTGAACGTCGCTTGCGCCGTCCAGTTCCACGTGCGGCCGGCGGTCGGGCTCTGGCTGGCGATCGTGTCGACCAGGTTCGGATCGCTGGTGACGGTGCAGGTGAAGTGATGGTTGTAGTACTTGACGTTGCGCAGGCTGGACGGGTCGGTGCAATTCGCGTCGCCGTTGCAGCCGTAATAGCCGACGTAGTTCGGCATGACGAACTCGACATCGCGCACGGTCCAGGTGAACCGTCGGGTCGCGGACTTCCCGCCCGCGTGAACGGCGACCGTGACGGTGAACGCCGCTGACTTCAGGCTCGTGTAGGCGGACGTCACGTTGGCGGCGGTCGGCGAGATCGTGCCGCTGATGACGCTCCCGCTCAGGTGCAGGCCGGCCGGCAGCCCGCTCGCCGAATACGTCAGCGCGTCGCCGTCGGGATCGTGCCCGCCGAGAGTCAGCCGGGGGCTGCTTCCCTCGTCGTTGCTCTGCCCGCCGATCGCGTCGAGTGTCGGCGGTTGGTCGGACGGTGCGGACGTCGCGATCACCGGCTGACTCGTCGGGCTCGACGCGGGCATCGGTCTGGCGCCCGCGACGACGGTCACCACGGCGGTCGCCTGGAGTTGGGCCAGTCGTACGGTCACCGTGGTCCGGCCGGGACCGATCGCCCGCAAGAGACCGGTCTTGCCGACCTGAACGACGCGCGGGTTGCCGGTGCTCCAGATTGCCGCGCTCGCCGGCGGCGGAGGGCCGCCACTTACCGCGACGGTCGGCTTGAGCTGAACCTTCTGCCCGACGTAGAACTTGAGCGTTGCCGGCAGCAGCCTCAACGCAGTCGTCACGACCCCGGGCGACGACGACGGTGTCGGCCGAGTGTCCAGACCTGCGGTCTTGATCCCGTGGGTGTCCGACCCCCGGCCCACGCCGCTGACGTAGACCGCGGTGCCGGCCAGCAGCGCAGCGACCCCGACGGCCGCAGCCTGCCAACGCCGGCTACTGCCGCGGGCCCGAACGTGTGGATGCTCTTCGCTCGCGACCGCGGCTGCCTCCCGGGCCAGCGGGCGATGCTTGTTGCCGCTGAAATAGAACTGCAGTTGCTTGACGAATGCGTCGAGGTCGCGAGTCCAGCTGTTGTCCGACAATGTGAAGGCGTGCCGGTACGACAGCCGGCTGATCGAGGGCGGCAAGTCCGCCGGCGACGGCATGTCGGCGCCGTGCACGAGCACCGGGACGACCGGGATGTCACGCGCCAGTGCGGCCTCGATCTCGAGCCGTACGTAGTCGTTCTCGTCGTCGAGGCGCCGCCCGCGCGGACCCCTCGCCGACAACCACGTCGGGCCGATGACCGCGAGTACGACGGTTGCTTCTTCGAGGCTGCTGTGAATCTGGTCGACGAAGTCCAGTCCCGGTGCCAGCGAGTCGACGTCGACGTAGACAGCAGGACGCCCGAGCCGCGCGATCAGCCCGTCGGCGAGCCGTCCGGTTTGTCCCGACGAATCGTCCCGGCGGTAGCTGATGAAGACGCGTAGCTGACTCGTGTGCTGGCGCTTGAGTCGCATCCCGGCACCCCCATGAAACCCACGTTGCGGGTCAGCGTAGGCGGTTAGGGCCCGCCGCGCCGGGATACGACAAAAGCCGTCACAACGCTGCGTGCCGTGCGCGAAACTGGCGTGCCATGGGGGAGTGGGAGCCGATCCCGTACCGGATCTGGATCGGCATCACCGGGCACCGCGACGCCGTCGCCGATCCGGGAATCGAACGCCGGGTCGAAGAAGTGATCGCGCGACTGCGCAGGCAGGCGGCCGCCGCCGGTTTCGCGGACGTTTGTTTCGGGGTGGTCTCCGCATTGGCGAGAGGGCCGGATCAGTACGTTGCCCGGACCGTCTTGCGCGAACCGGGAACATTGCTCGCGGCTGTGTTGCCCATGTCCGTCGCGAAGTACAAGCCGACGCTCGGTGACGAGGCATCGGTGCGCGAGTTCGAGTCGTTGCTGGGAATCGCCAGCAGCATGCGGCAGATCGAGCCGCAGGGTTCGAGCAGTGAGTCGTACGCCGCGGCGGGGACGGCGATCATCGACAGCTGCGACGTCCTCGTCGCGGTACTGGACCAAAGCCGCCCGCGCCGCGAGGGCGGCACCGCGGCGGTGGTCGAGGAAGCCCGTCATCATCGGCACGCGCCCGCGGTCTATCGCATCGACCCGACCACTTTCGATCTCGACGTCGACAAACGGCCGGTCGACTTTCGTGCGTTGCGCCGGATCGGACAACTCAACCGCGAGGGACGGCGCGCGTCCGGTGAACCTCGCTGGTCGCAGGAGCTTCACCGCGCCGCCGCAGCCGCGCAACTGGACGGTGATGTGATCGAGCCGGTGCTCGGCTGGGCGGAGCCAGTCTTCACTCGCGCGGACGCGCTGGCGCTGCGGCTGCGGCGGCGCGAGCGGTACGCCCGGCTGGTGCTGTTCCTCGGCGCGGCCACAGCGGTGCTGCTGGCGACGGTGGAGCTGACGTACTCGCCGGGCAACGACTGGTTGTCGATCAGCGAGTTGCTCGTCTTGGTGCTGTTGTTGACCGCAGTCGTGACTGCTCGGCGTAGCCGATGGCACGCGGACTGGCTCACGTTCCGCGCCCTTGCCGAGAATGCGCGATCGATGTTCTTCGTGAACCTGATCTCCACTCAGGGTGGCGCTGCGGGTGTCCCCATCGAGGGTCCGCCCGAGCGCATGACCGGCAACCGTTGGGTGAGCCACGTATGCCTCGAGCTCGTCCGCCGTTGGCCGTCACCGCAAGACACGCGGTGCCCGGCGCACGCCGTCAAGGCGTTCCTCGAGCAGGCGTGGGTCGAACCGCAGATCACCTACTACGCCGGCACCGAGCGGCGGTCGCGCAAGGCGGAGGCGGTCTTCACCTGGGTCATCGCGACGCTGTTCGCCGTGACCTGCCTCGCCGTCCTCGCCCACGACGCGGGCGCCGGAGACTGGCACCGGGGCGCCGACCGGCTGATGGCGTTTCTCGCGATCGTGATCCCGGGAGTCGCCGGTGCGGTCACAGGGCTTCGCGACAGCGCCGAATTGCAGCGGCACGCCGCGCGCTCACGGCACATGGCGCAACGGCTCCACTCGCTGCGATGGCAGCTTCACGAGGCGAGCACACCTGTCGCCATCCGTCGCGTCGCGCTGCGGATTTGGCAACAACTCGCGGCCGAGAACGCCGACTGGTTCGACCTGATGGTCTTCCAGGAACTCGAACTGCACGTGTAGATCAAGGCAGGATTGGCCCGTGGCGATCGACGGGGGCGTGCTGCGGCGGCCCGGCGTCGCGCGGCTGACGGCGATCGAGCTCATCTCGGGTACCGGCGACTGGTTGCTCGCGATCGGCCTCCCGATCTACCTGTACGCACTCACGAGATCCACGTTGACGGCAGCGACCGCGATGCTGGTCGAGTTGCTGGCCGGGCTCGTCGCCGGCCAGTTCGGTGGCTTGCTCGTCGACCGCTATCGGCGCCGGCCGCTGATGGCGATCGCGAATGCGGCCCAGGGCGTCGCGTTGCTGCCGCTCGTGACGGTGCACGGGCGACGCGACATCTGGATCGTCTACGCCATCAGTGGGGTCGAGGCCGCGCTCGCAACGGTGACCGCCCCGGCCGGCCAAGCGTTGCTGCCCTCGTTGCTGACGGAGCAGGAACTCGTCTCGGCCAACACGTTGGTCGGAGTGGCGAGCGACCTGGCCAAGTTGATCGGAGCCTCCGCGGCGGGCGCCGCGCTGTCGGTTCACGGGCTGCCCGGTCTTGTCGTCGCCGACGCGACGACCTTTGCCGCCGCGGTCGCGCTTCTCGTTCTTCGCTTTCCCGGAATCGAGCCGGCACGTTCGACCGTCGTTGCCCTTCGCGCGCCGTGGCGTCCGTGGCTCGAAGGACTCCGGTTCGCGCGCCGAACTCGGGTCGTTGCGTCCAGCCTCGTCCTCGTCGTACTCAACCAACTCGCGCAGGGGATCGCGCTCGCGCTGATCGTGGCGTTCTTCGTCACCGATCTGCATCGCAGCAGCAACGACGTCGGCGTGTTCCGCGGCTTCCAGGTCCTCGGCACGCTGCCGACCGGTCTCGTACTCGCTGCGTACGGGCGTCGCGTCGCGCCGGAGACGCTGCTCAAGGCGTCGTTGCTCGCGGCCGGGTGCATCGAACTGCTTCAGTGGAACGGACCGATCGTCACGACCTGGTTCGGCTACTACCTGATCCTCGAGGTGCTGCTCGGAATCCCCGCGATGGCTGGATTCGTCGCGTTCATCTCCGTGTTGCAGAAGGCGACACCCGACAGCCATCGGGGTCGGATGTTCGCGCTGTTCGGTGCGGCCGGCAACGCCGCCCTGCTCGTCAGCGTGATGCTCGGCGGTGTCCTCGGCGAGGCATTCGATCCGAGAGTCCTCCTCAACATCACCGTCGCGCTCGAGCTCGCCACGGGAGTCGCCGCGGTCGTTCTCTTCCGGAATCAGGTAAGGCCGTGATGGTGCGCGTACGTGACCGCCTGCGCCCGATCGCGACTCTGGGTCTTCGCGAAGATCCGGTTGATGTGCGTCTTCACCGTCGCCTCGCTGACGAACAGCGACGCCGCGATCTCCTGGTTCGACAGGCCGCGGGCGATGTACGCGAGCACCTCGGCCTCGCGAACAGTCAGCCCGTCCGGCAACGCACCGCTGGGTGAGCCCGCCGGTTGCGCGGCCACCAACGAGACGAGCCGCGCGTGCACCGCCGGATCGAGCAACGCCTGCCCGCGTGCGGCCGCGGCGAGCGCTCGACCGATGTCGTCCCGGCCGGCGTCTTTGGTGAGGTAACCGAGCGCGCCGGCCGCGAGCGCCGCCAGCACCGACTCGTCGTCGCTGTACGTCGTCAGCACCACGACATGAGTGTTCGGTTGCTCGGCGCGGATGCGTCTGGTCGCCTCGATCCCGTCCATGCGCGGCATCCGCAGATCCATCAGGACGACGTCCGGCGACAGCTCGCGCGCGAGCGCAACCGCCTCCTCGCCGTCGGCAGCGGTGCCGACCACGTCGACGTCGGAGAGCCGCTCGCAGATGGTGACCAGGCCGTCGCGGATCAGCGTCTGGTCATCGACGATCAGCAGCCTCATGCCGGCACGACCGCCCGTACCCGCCAGCCACCTTCATCCGGTCCGGCGTCGAGGGAGCCGCCGGCCAACTCGATCCGCTCCCGCATCCCCTGCAACCCGTAACCGGCACCGGTCTTTGCCAGCGCGGACGGGCCGCTGGCGACGTTGTCGACGACGAGCTCGACGCAGTCGTGGCCGAACCGCAAGTCGACCGACACGGCCGCTCCCGCAGCGTGTTTGCGCGCGTTCGTCAGCGCCTCCTGTGCCACTCGCACCAGCGCCAATCCGGCAGCGGGCGCGATCGCACGTGCCTCGCCGTCGAGCCGATAGGTCGCGTCGCCATCCGCGCTCAGGGTCGCGATCTGCTCGGCGACGTCGACGGGTTCGTCGCGCAGCACGCGAACGGCTCGTCGTGTCTCCTCGAGCCCGTCGGTGACCAGCCGTCGCGACCGGCTGACGGCACGGCGGACATCGCCGGCAGCCGCGCCGTCGTCGACGAGGCTGCCGATCGCTTCCATCTGCACCGACAGCGCGCTCAGTGTGTGCGCGAGTACGTCGTGCACCTCGCGCGCGATCCGGTTGCGCTCTTCCAACACCTCGGCGCGGTCGTGTTCGACTTCGCTGCGTTGCCGCGCCAACGCCAGCTCGGCTTCCTGCCGGACCCGTTCCTGCGTCTGCCGGCGTCCCATGCCGACGACCAGTCCGGCCGCGGCGCCGCTGGCCGCGCCGCCGATGACGCCGGCGCTATGGCCGGTGGCGGCAACCGCGATCGACGCGGCGACGATTCCCGGTGACGTCAACACCGCGGCAGGTACGACGTCGAGCAACGCCGCAGCACACATGCCGGCGACTCCGACGACCGCGACGCCGATCGGATTCAGGACGACGAGAACTCCGCCACTGGCGGCGAGCACCGCGACGCCGGCGACGCTCAACCGCATGCTCCGGTGGTGTTGCGCCGTCAGCCACGACAGCCAGCCGATCGCCGTCGTCGCGGTCAGCACCGCCGCCGCAAGGTGCCGGCCGCTCGCACCCGGATGGGTCGCCGCAGCGACGCCGTACACGAGGCCGACCAACCAGACCAGCCGCAACGACGTGCGCACCGGCGGCACCGCGGCGAAGGCCGGTGGGTGCTCAGCCACCGCTGCTCCCCACCGGCCCATCATCCGCTGACCTCGCGACTCAGCCAACCGACAACGCCGGGCCGGCGAGGACGAGTGTGCGCGAGCGGATCCAGAGGATCACCGTGCGGCTGACGACCTCGACGAAGGCCATGAGCACGATGCCGGTCACCCAGCCTTGGCCGGTGAGGTGGTGGACCTGGCTGAACCGGATCACCGTCGGGGCCCCGCCGTGCTGCATGTACAGCGAGAACGCCATGCGCCCGCCGATGCCGACGACCCACAGCGCGGCCGCCGCGATGGTCGCGCGGGCGATCGGCACACCCTCGGCGTCCACGTCGAGCCGGGTCAGTCGGGCCGACGCGATGCCCAGCGTGAGGCCGGCCCCGACCCCGAGTGCGACCAGCACGCCGTCGTTGCCCGACGTCGGGATGCCGTGCAGGTACTGGGTCGCCGCCCAGCCGACCAGGATGAGGGGGAGGAGCAGGCCGCGACGGTCCAGGCGCCGGCCACGCAGCTGCAGCACGACCAGCGCGACGAGTGCGATGTTGAGCAGGTAGTCGAATGTCGTCATGGGGTTCAGGCTGCCGCCGTACGGCGCCCGGCGCGTCAACCCACGGGTTGACCCCGGGTTGATTCCGCGGCAGGGAGGGGGCCGCGGGTGAAACGCTTGCGGGCATGCGGTTCCGGGATCGCCGCGACGCCGGCGAGCAGTTGGCGGGCCGGCTCGCGCAGACCTCGCCGGTTGCCCCCGTCGTGCTCGGGTTGCCGCGCGGCGGCGTCCCGGTCGCGGTCGAAGTCGCCGATCGACTGGATGCGCCGGTCGACGTGTTCGTCGCTCGCAAGGTCGGCGCGCCCGGACACGAAGAACTCGGCATCGGCGCGATCGCGGAAGGGTCCGACCAGCTCGTGGTCACCGACACCGCGGCGCGCCTCGGCGTCGATCGCGAGCAACTCGACCGTCTCGCCGAGCAGGCCCGGCGCGAGCTCTGCCGGCGCGTCGAGGCGTACCGCGGCGACCGGCCGTTGCCGGCGCTCGACGGTCGCGACGTCGTTCTCGTCGACGACGGGATCGCGACCGGCGTCACCGCCGAAGCGGCGTTGCGCGCATTGCGACAACGGCAACCCCGCCGGCTGATCCTCGCCGTACCGGTCTGCTCGCGCGAAGCCGCCGCCCGGATGGCGGCGCTCGCCGACGAGGTCGTCTGCGTGCTCTCACCGGCCACGTTCTTCGCCGTCGGCGAGTGGTACGACGACTTCGCCCAGATCGGCGACGACGAGGTGACCGACCTGCTCGCCGGTAGCCGTCATGGAAACAATGTCCGGTTTCGACCGATTTAGGTGAGGCATACAGCACGTTCGGGTGATGGACGAACCGGACAACTTACGCCAGAGTGCGCATCGTTCAGCACAACGTCGTCTTTCGGAGGTCTGGTGAAGCGTTTTCTCCTGCTCGTCGCCGCGTCGTCGAGCGCACTCGTCGCCACCGCACCGGTCGCGGTCGCGACCTCGCCGGCGGTCTTCCACCGTCCCGCGATTCACAACCGCGCCGCCACCTCGGCCGGCTGGTCTGCCAGCAACTGGTCGGGTTACGCCAAGAGCGGCAGCTACAGTTCCGCAACCGCACACTGGGTCGTCCCGAGTGTCAGCCCGACGTCGGGCTCGACCTACTCGTCCGCGTGGGTCGGTATCGACGGGTTCACCAACTCGAGCCTGATTCAGACCGGCACGGAGTCGGACTACTACAGCGGCAGCGCGCACTACAACGCGTGGTGGGAGATCCTGCCGGCCGCCGAGACCCGGATCAGCTCGATCACCGTGCGCCCGGGTGACGTCATGACCGCGTCGATCACCAAGGGCAGCGGCAGCACGTGGACCATCACCATCAACGACACGACGAACGGCCAGTCGTTCACGACGCAGCAGAGCTACAGCGGCCCGGGTGCGTCGGTGGAGTGGATCGAGGAAGCGCCGAGCATCGGCGGTCGGGTCGCGACGCTCGCGCACTACAGCAGCCCGGACACGTTCGACCCGGGTACGGCCAACGGCGGCAACCCGGGCCTGACCGCGGCCGACAGCGGCATCATGGTGCAGAAGCAGCGCATCGTGTCGAGCCCGTCCGTGCCGGACTCGGACACCGACGGCTTCAACATGGCCTACGGCTCGACCGCGCCGGCACCGCCGGCAACCTGATCCCGCAGAGCACTCAGTACCAGCAACCGAGGGGCGCCAGGCCACGGCCTGAGCGCCCCTCGCGCGTCTGCGCGGTAGCCCGTTCTGATCATCTTGCCCGCGCAGGCAATCCAACTGCTGCTGCCGTCGCGAACACCTTCACGGCGGCAGCGGGCCGATGCGCACAGCCTCCTCGCCGACCGCAGCAATCCGCGATCGCGGCAACGGAAGGGGAGGCCATGCGAAAGCGCTATTACCTCGCACTCATCTCTACGGCGGCAATGCCCGCCGCGTTACTGGTCACGCTGAGCCGCGGCGCGCCCGCGGTCGGCGCCGACCACCTCGATGCACCCGGGCTCACGTCGCCGGCCGGCCGGCCCGACTGCGCTCGTGCTCAACACCGGCCCGGCGAGCGGCGCCGTCGATTACGGCGCGGATGTCGCGTACGCGATGAACATCGACCGCGACGGTGATGCACAGCCGGACCTCGTCTACGTCTGGCGGTTCAGTCCGGGCAGCGGCACCGGCACCGGGCAGTCGTGGACGCTGACCCGATACACCGGCGCGAACGCGGCGTCGTGGGCGCACGGCGTGACCCTCGGCACCGGTCGGACCGGCACCTCGACCGGGATCAAAGGTGACGGCGAAGTGTTCGCCGGGTTGCGCTCCGATCCGTTCTTCTTCGACCTCAGCGCGTTCGAGCAGGACGTGCTTGGTGTGCAGACGGGCCGGGACTTCTGCGACGCGAACACGAACGACTTCTTCGCGGCGTTCAACGTGCACAGCATCGTGCTCGAAGTCCCGAACGACGAGCTCGGCGACCACATCGGTTACTGGGCGACGACGAGTGTCGGCAGCACGCGCATCGACCGGATGGGACGGCCGGCGATCAACACGGTGTTCAACCGGGGCAACGACAAGAACCGCTTCAACGCCGGCAATCCGGTGAACGACTACCGCGACTTCTCCGCGAACGTCGTCGGTGTGCTCGAGCAGTTCTCCGCACTCGACGCCGAAGGTGCGTACACGCCGGCACAGGCTGACGGGCTCGCGCACGTGTTGCTGCCGGACATCCTCACCTACTCACCCGGGACAGCCGCGGCTGGACCGCTGAACGGGCGTGGACTGGCCGACGACGTCATCGACACCGAACTCAACATCGTCACCGGTGGTTACCCGTTCCCAGGTCGGGACGCGACCGGTGCGGTCACGGGTGACTGTGTCGGGGCGCACGGCGATCTGTCTGCCGCGTTCCCGTACCTCGGCACCCCGCACGTCTGAACCGGATCGGTGGTGGGGGGCCCCCCCCCCCGGGGGGCCCGCCCCCCCGCGCCCCGCTCCCCCTCTTGGCCAGGGGGCCCGCCAGCGGCGGGGGGTCG
>JAICXQ010000056.1 GCA_025980325.1 Frankiales bacterium | reverse complement strand
TCCATCACGTAGAACGGCGCGCCGAGCACCGACTCGTCGGTGCACAGCAACAGCGTCCGCGGCACCGGTACGGCGGTGTCGCGCAGGCCGGTCATGACCCGGTGCTCGCGACGCATGTCGTGCGCGGTCGGCAACACGGTCGACAGCGGCGGACGGCGCAACACGACGTCACCGGCCGCCGACGACACGACGAATGTGAGGTTGCTCTTCCCGCCGGAGATCAGGCTGATGCTGACGTCGCGCCACGCGTCGTCGCCGAGTTCGGCCGCGAGGTACGGGCCGACCGTCGACGGCGGCGCCGCCTGCTCGGTCAGCGACGTGAGGTCTTGAGTCATCCGCGTGCGTCCTCCGGTGGGGTCCCGTCGTCGGGTGCCTGCTCGTACCGGCCGGCCCGGCCGCTCGCCGCCAGCACGACCTGCGTGCAGCGGCTGTTCGCAAGCACGACGCCGGCTTCGTCGACCATCTCGGCCGCGCAGAAGACCACCCGCCGGGTACGGCGCACGACCCAGCCGTTCGCGACCAGCCGCCCGACGTGCGCGCTGCGCAGGAACTCCACCCGCAGGTCCGCGGTCAGGAACGCCTGATCCTTGTCGAGCACGCTCCAGCAGGCGCCGCCCATCGACGCGTCGAGCAATGCGGTGACGAGACCGCCTTGCACGATCGGGCCGCCCGCCGACGGGAAGCAGTAGTCCTCGGTCGCGTCCCACGCGATCGTCGTCGCGCCCGGTTCCCACGACAGGCGCTGGTAGCCGAGCGTCGCCCAGATGTGCGGCGGGGTGATCCGGTGCGCGTCCCACTGGTCGATGTCGCTGAAGCGCTCGCCCGGCGTGATCGGCGGTCGGTCGGTCATGGTGGCGTGCAGTCTGCCGTACGGCGCTCCATGCTCGCTGGCGCCCACTCGCCACCGAGCGCAGGCGCGAGGGACGCGCGGGCCACGCGGAGGAACTCGGCCGGTGTCGAAGCACCGAGCCCGGCCGGCAGGCAACCGAGCAACGGCGCCTGCGCATAGACCGGCAAGTCGTCGAGGTTCACCCGCGCGGCGAGGTCCGGCTCGGCCGGCCACGAGCCGATGACGACACCCGCGCATTCGAGGCCGCGAGAGCGCGCGGCCTCGCAGGTCAGTGCGGTCGCGTTCAACGTGCCCAGCCCCGGCGCGGCGACCACGAGCACGCGCGCGTCCAGCGCAGCGGCCAGATCCGCGGCGGTCCCACCGTCCGGATCGAACCGGACGAGCAGGCCGCCGGCGCCTTCGACCAGCAACAGATCCGGCTCGGGCAGCGCCGCGATCCGGCGCGCGAGTTCGGCCACCGGCACGGCGTCGGCACCCTGCCGGCGCGCTGCGGATTCCGGCGCGAGCGGATCGTCGTAGCGCACCAGCTCGTGCACGTCGCCGACACCGGAGAGCCGCCGTACGACGTCGACGTCGGACTCCTCGCCGGGTGCGAGGCCGGTCTGCGCCGGCTTGACGACGGTCACCGACCGCCCGTGCGCGCAGGCCACCGCGGCGACGGCTGCCGTCACGATCGTCTTGCCGACCTCGGTGCCGGTGCCGGTGACGAGCAACCGGTTCATACCCGCGCCACCACCGCGGCCGCGACCACGGCTGCGGCCCGGGACAGGTCGTCGACTGTCAGGTTGGCCCGCACCGACATCCGCAGCCGGCTCATCGCGTCGGGCACCGACGGCGGGCGGAAGCAACCGACCCGCACGCCGGCGTCGGCGCACCGGCGGGCGGTGTCGACCGCGAGCAGCGGATCGGCGATCGGAACGGAGACGATCGCGGCGGCGGGTGCCGGCAACCCCAACTCTGCGGCCAATACGCCCGCGTTGTGTCGGGCCGCGTCGGCGAGGGCCGGCCGCGATTGCAGCAACCGCAACGATTGCAACGCCGCGCCGGCCGAGGCCGGTGCGAGGCCGGTGTCGAAGATGAAGGTGCGGGCGGAGTCGACGAGATGCGCGACGATCTCGGGCGTCGCCAAGACCGCGCCACCCTGTGCGCCCAGGGCCTTCGACATCGTGACGGTGCGGACGACGTCCGGCTTCCCAGCCAACCCGGCGGCAGCGACCACACCATGGCCGCCCGGCCCGACGACGCCGAACGAATGCGCCTCGTCCACGACGAGCGTCGCCTGCTGCCGCCGGCACACCTCGTACAGCTCCGCGACCGGCGCCGCTTCGCCGTCGACACTGAACACGGCGTCGGTGACGACGAGTGCGCGCGGCTGCGATCGCCGGGCGAGCGCCCGCTCCACTGCCACGACGTCGCGGTGAGCGGTGACGACGACGTGGCCGCGGGAGAGCCGGCAGCCGTCGATGAGCGACGCGTGGTTGCCCGCGTCCGAGACGACGAGGGTGTCGCGGTCGGCGAGGGCGGTGAGCACGCCGAGGTTGGCCGCGTACCCGGTCGCGAAGACCAGCGCCGCGGCGCTGCCGGCGAACCCGGCGAGCTCGCGGTCGAGTGCGGCGTGCAGTTCCGTCGTACCGGTGACCAGTCGCGAGCCGGTCGCGCCGCATCCCCAGGTCTGCACGGCGGCGACGGCGGCGGCGACGACCGACGGCTCCCGGGACAGGCCGAGGTAGTCGTTGCCGGCGAGGTCGATGACCTGCTCGTCGGCGGCGCGCGGTCGCAGCTCGCGATGCAGGCCGCGGCTCGCGCGGTCGTCGGCCTGCGCGCGCAGCCAGTCGTCGAGCGGCCGGTCGCTCATCCCGTTCCTGCCGCTGCCGCGGCGACCACGGCGTCGGCGATGCAGTCGACGTCGTCGGCGGAGCAGACGTACGGCGGCATCGTGTAGACGAGGTCGCGGAAGGGACGCAGCCAGACGCCGCGCTCGACCGCTGCCCGCGTCGCCGCGGCGACGTCGACCGGCCGCGTCGTCTGCACGACGCCGATCGCGCCGAGGACCCGTACGTCGGCGACACCCGGCAGCTCGCGGGCGGGTTCGAGACCGGCCGCCAGCCGCTTCTCGATGTCGCGCACGTCGGCCTGCCAGTCGCGACCGGTGAGCAGGTCGAGGTTGGCTGACGCGACGGCGCAGGCGAGCGGGTTGCCCATGAACGTCGGCCCGTGCAGGAGTGCGCCCGCCGCGCCGCTGCTTACGGTCTCGGCCACGTGGCCGGTCGTCATCGTCGCGGCGAGGGACAGGTAGCCGCCGGTCAACGCCTTCCCGACGCACATGATGTCCGGCGCGACGCCCGCCGCCAGCGTCGCGAACAGGTGGCCGGTGCGGCCGAATCCGGTGGCGATCTCGTCGAGGATCAACAGCACGTCGTGTTCGTCGCAGAGCCGGCGCAGCACCGCGACGTAACCGGGGTCGTAGAAGTGCATGCCGCCGGCGCCCTGCACGACCGGCTCGGCGACGACGGCGGCCAACTTGTCCGCCTGCATTGCGAACGTCGCGGTTGCCTCGTCGACCCACTGCTCGTCGAGGGCTCGGCCCACCCCGCCCGGCGGCCGGGGCAGGAACGACTGCTGTGGCAGTACCTCACTGAAGAGGTGATGCATGCCGTCGACCGGATCGCAGACGGACATCGCCGCGAACGTGTCGCCGTGGTAGCCGCCGCGCAATGCGAGCAGGCGGTGCTTGCCCGGCCGGCCGCGCGCTGCCCAGTACTGCAGGGCGAGCTTAATCGCGACCTCGACGGACACCGAACCCGAGTCGCACAGGAACACCCGGTCGATCTCGCCTGGCGCCATCTCCGCCAGCCGCGTGGCGAGCGCGACGGCCGGCTCGTGGGTGAGGCCGCCGAACATCACGTGCGCCATCCGCCCGAGCTGATCGGTCGCGGCCGCGTCGAGGGCCGGGTGGCGGTAGCCGTGGATGGCCGCCCACCAGCTCGACATGCCGTCGATCAGTTCGCGCCCGTCCCGCAGGTGCAGCCGTACGCCGGCCGCGCTGTCGACGACGTACGGCGGCACCGGCGAGGGCATCGGCGCGTAGGGATGCCAGACGTGCCGGGCGTCGCGGTCGAGCAGGTCGTCGCGCGCCTCAGGGCCGATCAGGCCGTGCCGGGAGCATCGGGCGGTCCAGGACAGCGGCGTGACCTTGACGACCATCCGGCGCCCGCAGTCGACGCAGTGCCGGGGCGGCTCGAGCGCCAACCGCGCCTCGCACTCGCCGTGGCCGCCGCCTTCTGTCGATGTCCCGCAGCGGGCACAGAAGGTCATAGGGCCGCGGACAACGCTTTGATGGGCATCCGCAACTCGTCGAGCAGGCGCAGGTCGTCGCTCGCCGAACGGCCGAGCGTGGTCAGGTAGTTGCCGACGATGACGGCGTTCACGCCGCCGAGCAGCCCGTCGCGGGTGCCGAGGTCGCCCAAGGTGAGCTCGCGGCCGCCGGCGAAGCGCAGGATGGTCCGCGGCAGCGCGAGCCGGAACGCCCCGATCGCGCGCAGCGCATCGGTCGCGGACATGACCGGCAGATCGGCGAACGGCGTACCCGGTCGCGGGTCGAGGAAGTTCAGCGGCACCTCGTCGGGTTCGAGCGCGGCCAGCTGCGCGGCGAACTCGGCCCGCTGCTCGACCGACTCCCCCATGCCGAGAATGCCGCCGCAGCACACCTCCATGCCCGCGTCGCGGACGAGTCGCAGGGTGTCCCAACGCTCTTCCCAGCTGTGCGTCGTGACCACGTCCGGGAAGTGCGAGCGCGCGGTCTCGAGGTTGTGGTTGTAGCGGTGCACCCCCATGTCGCGCAGGTCGTCGACCTGGGCCTGGGTGAGGATGCCGAGCGAGCAGGCGATCTGGACGTCGTTGCCGTCCGCCCGGATCGCGACGATCGCGTCGCGGACCTGGTCGAGCAACTGCTGGTCCGGCCCGCGAACGGCCGCGACGATGCAGAACTCGGTCGCGCCGGTCGCGCGCGTCTGCCGCGCCGCCTGAACGAGCTCGGGGATGTCGAGCCGGGCCGCGCGCACCGGCGAGGGGAACAGCCCCGACTGCGAGCAGAAGTGACAGTCCTCCGGGCACCCGCCGGTCTTGACCGAGACGATTCCCTCGACCTCGACCTCGTCGCCGCACCACTTCTGCCGCGTCTCGTGGGCGAGTGCGAGCAGTTCGGGAAGCCGCTCGGCGTCGAGGGTCAGGCAGGCGAGCACGTCGGCCTCGTCGAGCCCGCGGCCTTCCGCGAGCACCCGGGTGCGGGCCCGGTCGAGAACGTCTGCCGGCGAGGATTGCGGGATCACGGCCGGATTCTGTCACCAGCGGCGGGCGGGCCGGTGCGCGCCCGGTAGGGATCGAACCTACGACCAACCGCTTAGAAGGCGGCTGCTCTATCCGCTGAGCTACGGGCGCCGAAGCGGTGTCGAGTGTAGGTAGCCGGACCTGCCTTCCGGCCCGTCGCCGCAGATCGGCGGCCTGGACGTGCGAGGCTGTTCGACATGCCCGGAGCTGACCGGCAATGACCGAACCGCTGGTCTGGATCGACTGCGAGATGACCGGGCTGGATCCGGAGCAGGACGCGCTGGTCGAGCTCGCGATCGTCGTCACCGACAGCGAGCTCACGTTGCTCGACGACGGCATCGACATCGTCATCGCCACCGACCCGGCGAAGCTCGCGACCATGGACGACGTCGTACGGGACATGCATACGCAGTCCGGCCTGCTCGTCGCGCTCGAATCCGCGACGACGACGATCGAGGAGGCGGAGCAACTCGCCCTCGACTACGTCCGCGGCTTCATCCCGGAACGGCGCAAAGCTCCGCTGTGCGGGAACTCGATCGCCACCGACCGGTCGTTCATCGCCCGCTACCTGCCCCGGCTCGACGACCACCTCCACTACCGGATGGTCGACGTGTCGAGCATCAAGGAGCTCAGCCGCCGCTGGTTCCCGCGGGTGTACTTCAACGCGCCGCCCAAGACCGGCGGGCACCGCGCCCTCGCCGACATCGTCGACAGCATCAACGAACTGCGCTACTACCGCGCGACCGTGTTCGTGCCCGAGCCGGGTCCGGACAGCGATGCCGCGCGGGCCGCGGCCGCAAAGGTCGTGCCGCCGGCACCCCGCGCCGTCATCCCCGACTGAGCCCCGGCGGCAGCCGCGCCTAGCTAGACTTGTCCGGCGGCTCCGGCCGTCTTGGTGGGTGTAGCTCAGCTGGTAGAGCACCGGGTTGTGGTCCCGGGTGTCGCGGGTTCAAGTCCCGTCACTCACCCCAAGTACGGCGGTTGCGTTACAGCGGCTCGGTCGTCGCGTACCTGCAATAGAGAAGGTTTCCGCCGGCCGACCCCGAATCTCGTGAGGTGCCGACCATGCCGCGTCGCGCGCACGGCTGGGGTGCGCCGCTGCGCTGGCTCGTCGCGGCCGCGCTGGTGACGGCGACCGGAGCCATCGCGGCCGGCAGCGGCGCGTCGGCGGCAGGCTGCAGCGCCGCGATCAGGTCGGCCGGGTCCGGCTGGCAGGCGATCGCGCCGCATTTCGCGCAGGGCCCGTCCGGCGTCTCGCTCGTCAGTTCCCCGCAGTTCCAGCCGGACACGATCTACGCCAGCAACGGCACCGAGATCGCCCGATCCTCCGACGACGGCTGCAACTGGCAGCCGATCTTCGAAGCCGCGAGCGCGCCGAGCGCGACGCTCGGGGTCCTGCCGCAGAGCGCGACGATCACCTCGCTCGCCGCCCCGAGTTCGGCCAGCGCCTCGCGCTACCTCTACGTCGGCGTCGACGTCACCGTCGCCGGTGTCGACCAACCGGTCGTCGCCGTCAGTGGCAACGAGGGCGGCACCTGGTCCTACGCCGGCTCGCAGGCCGGCCTGCCGCCGGTCGGTTCGGTCACCGACGTCAGCGCCACGGCCGACCTCCCGCTGACCAGTTACGCGCTCGTCACGTCGTCGGTCGCCGGCACGAACGTCAACCGGTCGATCTACGCCAGCACCGACGGCGGCGTGACATGGACCGCGCGCACCCCGATCGGCGGGTCGTTCGGCGGCACCTCGATCATCGCCGGGCCGACCCGCGCCACCGAGGTGTTCGGCCTGGTCGGCGGAGCGGTCTCGGTCAGCGAGAACGGCGGCGCGAACTTCGCCTCGGTGGCGTCGCCGGGCAACGGCCAGCTCACCACGCTCGCCCTCGCGGTCGGCAACGGCGGCGTACGGATTGCGGCCGGGCACGGCAACGAACCGGCCCTCGACGTCGCGAACCCGTACGGCCGACCGTGGCAGGCGCGGACGGCACCGACCGTGGCGACCGACCTCGCGTACGCGCCGCTGCAGGACACCGTGGCCATCGCCGACGGGCAGGACGTCTACCTGGATTCGGCCCTGTTCCCGCTGATCCGGATCAGCCCGACGACCGGCTCCGTCAGCCAGCTCGTGATCTCGGCCCCGACCTCGGCCGGGTACGCCATCACCGGGTTGTCCGCGAACGAGATCCTCCGGATCACCATCTCGCTGACGACGGGCCGCCCGCCCCCCCATCCGCCGGTCATCCCGGGCCGGCTGCTGCCCGAGGGGGCCATCCGCCAGTTCCCGGCAGTGCTCGATCCCGGCCCGCGATCGGTGACGTTGCGCCCGGGTGCGAGCACGGATGTGCCGTACCGGTTGTTCCTGCCGCGGGTGCCGACCCCGCTCGACGTGATGTTCCTGATCGACACGACCGACAGCATGCAGCCCGTCATCGACGGCGTCCGCCAGGACCTCGTCGCGATCACGAACGCACTCGACGTCAGCGGGCTCGACGTCGAGATCGGGCTCGGTGACTTCCGCGACTACCCCGATCCTTACGGCGGCGGCGCGAGCACCGATTACCCGTACCAGCTCGACAGCCGGATCCGCGTCCCGGACGCAGCCTTGCAAGCGGCCATCGCGAAGCTGTCCGCCAACGGTGGCGGCGACACGCCCGAGTCGGATCTCGCCGCGCTGTACCAGTCGACGACCGGGGCGGGCGACATGTCCGGCGGGCACACGTTCGTCGTCCCGGGTGAGCAGGCGGGCTACCGCGACGACGTGCTGCGCCTGGCCGTGCTCGCCACCGATTCGCCGTTCCACCAAGGCGGCCAGTCGACGACGAACGCGAGCGGCGCGCCGATCACCTATCCGGGCCCGACGTTCGACCAGACGATCGCGACGATGCTGAAGCATGAGGTACATCAGGTCGGCCTGGCCGCGTCGAGCGATTCGGTCACCGACCTGACGAGGGTCGCCGCCGGCACCCGCACGTTCGCACCGGCCGGCGGCGTCGACTGCAACGGCGACGGCACGATCGACGTACCCGCGGGATCGCCGCTGGTCTGCCCGGTCGGCGGCTCGTCCGGCCCGGTGTCGGTCGGCGCCGGCGTCGACGGCACCGGCGTCGGCAACAGCAGCGACAGCACGGTGTCGCTGACCGGCGCGGTCGTCGGGCTGGCGGAGGCGTTGCCCGACTATCAACCGGTCGGCTTGGAAGTGACCCAGGGCGCGTCGGTCGCGACCGTTCGCACGCCGGTGTTTGCCGGGATCAACGTGAAGGCCGACAACGAACTCGGCTACGTCGTCCATCTGAGCTGCCCGGTCGCGCCGAAGACGCACACGTTCCCGGTCGGGCTGGCGGCGACGGTCGCGAGCCGGACGGTGGCGACCGACGCGGTGTCGCTGACCTGCCTCGGCACGAAGGCCGCCGCCGCGCTCCCACCGGCGGCCGGAGCGGCGCTGTTCGTGGCGCCGGTGTCGGGGATCGGTGCCGGGCCGGCGCCGGCGCCGCCCGAGCCCGTTCCCAATCCGAACCCGAACCCCAATCCCAACCCCAACCCGAACCCGAACGTGAACGTCAACGTCGGGATGGCCGAGCAGGAACAGGTCCACCAGCAGCTCGCGCTCGCCTACCTCGACGGGATCCGGGCACAGGACACGGTCGAGCTGGCGATGAGCCGGCACAACCCCGATCCGTCGTCGATGCTCTTCCTCGGCGCGGCCGCGTTGACCGCGGCGGCCGCGGGCGCCGTCGCGACCAGCCGCGCCCGCTCGTTCGCCGTCCGCCGCGCCCACGCCCGCTGGTACGGATAGCGCCGGTCACGTCCCGCCGGCTCGGCCTCCCGGACGGCGCGCAGCGTGCATTTGGAGCACGACGCGGCATAATTCGCTCACACGGTCCGATTGCCGCCGGGGGGGTCGAGGTGCAGACACTGGCCGAGTTGCGGCTCGGCTCCGAACCGGACGCGGTCCCGCGGGCCCGCCGGTTCGCCGTCGCAGCCCTCGAGGCCCAGCCCGATCCACTCGTCGACGACGCCGCACTCGTCGTCACCGAGCTGCTGACCAACGCGGTCCTGCACGGCGCGCCGCCGGTGACGCTGCGGGTACGCCAACTCGACCACGGGGTCCGGGTCGAGGTCGAGGACAGCGGCCGGAACATGCCGGTCACGGTCCGCCACTCCACCGAGGCCATGACCGGTCGCGGGCTGCCGCTGGTCGCCGCGCTGTCCGCGAGCTGGGGCGTCGAGGCGAACCGCCGCGGCGGCAAGGCCGTGTGGGCGGAGCTCACGCCGGAGTCGGCGGAGACGATGCCGGCCGACAACCTGCCCGACGTCGATCTCGACGCGCTGCTGGCCGCGTGGCCGACCGACGACGACAGTGACCGCGAGACGCACTACACGGTCCGGCTCGGCGCGGTACCCACCGACCTGCTGCTGGCCGCGAAGGCGCACATCGACAACGTCGTCCGCGAGTTCACCCTCGCCCGATCCGACTCCAAGTCGACCGATCCGGAGATCCGGCGGCACTTCACCGAACTCGTCGAGACGGTGACGCGCGGCTTCGCGGATGCCCGCGCCGCGATCAAGCGCCAGGCCGTGGAGGCCGCGGCGCGCGGCGACGTACAGACCGAGTTGGTCCTCACGCTGCCGCTGTCGGCGGCCGGCGCCGGCGAGCAGTACCTCGCCGCGCTCGACGAAGCCGACGGCTACGCCCGCGCGGCCCGGTTGCTCACTCTCGCCAGCCCGCCGGCGCACCGGGTCTTCCGGCAGTGGTACGTGCAGTCGCTCGTCAACCAGCTACGGGCGCAGGCTCGCGGTGAGGAGCCGTCGGCCGGGCAGACGTTCCCGCAACGGCTCGCGGACGAAGTCGAGGAGCTCGCCGTACTCCGCGACGCCTGGGATCGCCTGCAATTACTGCAAAAAGTGACTGCCGATCTCACCAACGCGCGCACGGTCGACGAGATCGCGTACGTCGTCGTCGAGAGCGCCCGCGATCACCTCGGCGCGATCTCGGCGCGCGTGTACCTGCTCGACGGCGACGTGCTCGAATCGCTTGCCGCGTACGGCGTCGACGCCGATGTCGCACGGCGGTACCCGACGGTGCCGGTCGCCGCCGACCTGCCCGGTGCCGTGGCCGTCCGCACCGGCCGGCCGTTGCTGTTGCGAAACATCGCGCAGATCGTCGAGCAGTTCCCCGCGCTCGCCGACCTGTACGCCGATTCGCCGGAGCGCACGTTGCACGTCGCACCGCTGATCGTCGGCGACCACACGCTCGGCGTACTGAGCCTCGCGTTTCCCGGTGGCGGCCAACTCGGCGAGGACTCGCAGGCCGACTTCGTCGCCTCGCTCGCGGACGCACTCGCGCAGGCGCTGGAACGTGCGACCGCACTCGCCACCGCGCACGCCGCGAACGAACGGCTCGCATTCCTCGCCGAGGCATCGGTCGCGCTCTCCGGCTCGCTCGACTATCGCGAGACGCTGTCGTCCGTCGCCCGGCTCATCGTGCCCCGGCTGGCGGACTGGTGCGTCATCCAGGTACTCGATGGCGACGACCTGACCAACGTCGCGCTCGCGCACCACGATCCGGAGAAAGTGCAGTGGGCCGAGCAGATGTCGGATCGCTACCCGACCGACATGGAGGCGACGACCGGGGCGCCCAACGTCATCCGCACCGGCCGCAGCGAGCTGTATGCCGAGATTCCCGACGAACTGCTCGTCGCCGCGGCCGTCGACGACGAGCACCTGGAGCTGATCCGCGGGCTCGGCATGTCGAGCGGCCTCGTCGTACCGCTCACCGGGCGCACCCGCACGTTCGGCGCGATCACGTTGATCTACGCGGAGTCCGGCCGCCGCTACGCCGACGGCGACATCGGGTTCGTCGAAGACGTCGCGCGCCGGGCCGCGTTCGCGGTCGAGACCGCCGAGGCGTTCCGCGAGCAGTCCCGCCGGTCGGCCGACGGCGAGAACGGCGGTTGACTCGCGCATCCGCCGACGCGGTCGTCGTCGGTGCGGGCGTCATCGGTTCGTCGATCGCTCTCGAGTTGGCGCGTGCGGGTCGCTCGGTCGTGGTCGTGGATCGATTGGGCGGCCCGGGGCACGGATCGACCAGCGCGTCGAGCGCGATCGTCCGGTTCAACTACTCGACCTGGGCCGGCGTCGCGCTGTCGTGGGAGGCGAAGCACTGCTGGGAACGCTGGCGCGAACACCTCGGCGCACGTGAGGACGAAACTCTTGCGCGGTTCCGGCGCACCGGGCTGGTGATGCTCGACGTCGACGTCGCGCCGAAGGCGCCGACGCTCGCGCTGTTCGACCGCGCCCGCATCCCGTACGAGGTGTGGTCGCCCGCGCAACTCGCCGACCGGGTGCCGGGCATCGACACCGGCCGTTACTGGCCGCCGAAGCAACTGGCCGACGACGCGTTCTGGAGCCCGCCGCAAGGCACGCTCGGCGCGTTCTTCACTCCCGATGCCGGCTATGTCGACGACCCGCGACTCGCCGCGGTCAACTTGACGGCCGCGGCGCAA
The DNA here is from genome assembly GCA_025980325.1 of Frankiales bacterium. GTDB lineage: Bacteria > Actinomycetota > Actinomycetes > JAFAQI01 > JAFAQI01 > BP-197. The sequence goes on along the minus strand of JAICXQ010000056.1, from coordinate 4,850 downwards.
CGCCACGGTGCGCGCCTGCTGACCCATCGCGACGTGACCGCGATCCTTCGCACCCGGAACAAAGTCACCGGAGTCGAGCTCGACGGTGCCGACCGGATCGACTCGCCGATCGTCGTCAACGCCGCCGGGCCGTGGTCGGGCACGCTCAACAAACTCGCCGACGTCGAGCACGACTTCACCGTCAGCGTCCGACCACTGCGGCAAGAGGTGCACCAGGTTCCGATGGATTCGCGGCACGGCACCGAGCCGGTCGTCGCCGACCTCGACCTCGGTGTCTACACCCGGCCCGGACCGGGCGGCGTACTGCTCGTCGGCGGCACCGAGCCGGCCTGCGATCCGTTGCAATGGCTGGAAGATCCGGACGACGCCGGGTCGGAGCCGACGGCCGGGGTCTTCGCCGCGCAAGTCACCCGCGCGGCCCGGCGGCGACCCGATCTCGCCGTGCCGAACCGTCCGCGCGGCATCGTCGGCGTGTACGACGTCGCCGACGACTGGACGCCGATCTACGACCGGACCGCGCTCGACGGCTTCTACGTCGCGATCGGCACCAGCGGCAACCAGTTCAAGAACGCCCCCCTCGTCGGCCGGCTGATGGCGCAACTCATCGACTCCCCCGAGGACACCGAATACGTCGGTGCGCACACGGGCCTGCGGATCGATCTCGCCGCCTTCTCCCGCAACCGGCCGGTGAACGACGCGTCAACCCACACGGTCCTGGGCTGACACTCATGCGACTTTGCTCGAGCTTTGCGGTTTCGGCGACCGCCGGCACGCTCAGCGCCGGCCCCGCCAACAGCGAAAGTCGAGCAAAGTCGCCGATTTAGAGAGCGCCGAGGATCTCCTCGGTGTGCTGGCCGGCGTACGGCGCGGGCCCGCGGATCGCTCCCGGCGTACGGCTGAAACGCGGCGCGGGCGCCGGCTGCGAGATCCCGTCGAGGTCGACGAACGTCGACCGCGCGACGAGGTGCGGATGCGCCCGCGCCTCGGACCAGTCGAGCACCGGCTGCACACACGCGTCGCTCTCGGAGAGCAACTCGGCCCACTCGTCGCGCGTCTTCGTCGCGAACAACGCCGCCCACTCGGCCTTGTCGGCGGCCCACTGCTGCGGTGCCGGCTGGTCGACCGATTCGCGCAAGCCGGTACGCCGGACCAGCTCGGCATAGAACTGCGGCTCCAGCGCGCCGACCGCGAGGAACTTGCCGTCCGCGCACTCGTACACCTCGTAGAACGGCGCGCCGGTGTCGAGCAGGTTGACCCCGCGTTCGTCCCGCCAGACCCCCATCGCGCGCAGTGCCGTGAACATCGTCGTCAGCGACGCGACGCCGTCGACCATCGCCGCGTCGACGACTTGCCCCCGCCCGCTCGACGACCGCTCGAACAGCGCGCACAGGATCCCGAACACACAGAACATCGAGCCGCCGCCGTAGTCGCCGACGAGGTTCAGCGCCGGCACCGGCCGCTCGTCCGGCCGCCCGGTCGCCCACAGCGCGCCGGTGAGGGCGATGTAGCCGATGTCGTGCCCGGCGACCGGCGCGAGCGGGCCGCTCTGGCCGAAGCCGGTCATCCGCGCGAACACCAGCCGCGGGTTCGACGACAGACACTCGTCCGGGCCGAGCCCGAGCCGCTCCATGACGCCGGGCCGGAACCCTTCGATGACGACGTCGGCATCGGCGAGCAATCGACGGACGGCGGCAACGCCCGGCTCGCTCTTGAGATCCAGCGCGATGGAGCGCTTGCCCCGGTTGACGACGTCGCGCGCCGCGTGCGCCGGATCGGCAACGCCGCCGGGCCGGTCGACCCGCACGACGTCCGCACCCATGTCGGCCAAAAGCATCGCCGCGTACGGTCCCGGGCCAATCCCGGCCATCTCGACAACACGCAGCCCCTGCAACGGGCCCAATCCGCCATTCGCCATAACCGCAGCATGCCGCCATGGCCCGAAATGACTATGGAGGGGCTACCCACCTTGGTCGAGACTCCGAGTGGTCAACGAAACGGAGGATCCCTTGGACGCGTGGGAGTTCCTGGCCGCTGAAGCTCAGGACGAAGGCGTCATCACCGAGGTCATCCGGCCCGCCGCCGTACTGCCCGAGGAAGCGGCCCGCGCCGTCCTCATGCAACTCGCGCTTCGCGACGTACGGCTGGGTGGGGTCTGGGACACCGAACCGGCGTTGTGGCGGCGGTTCGACTCGGCCTGGACCGGCGAGCACGACCAGGAACGCGGGTCGCAGTTGATCGGCAGCATCCAGGTCGCGTACGGCGTTCCGACCCGCTACGAGATCACGATTTTCCGCGCGACCGTCACGCGCGTCGGCAGCGATCAGGGCTGGACCGTCGAGAACCTGTGCGACGACGCGTTGCAGTACGGCGCGCTGACGCTGGCCAGGTGCCCGCGGGCCGACCTCAAACCGCCGCCGAAGCCGTTCCGCTTCGAAGGCGCCGGCCGGACCTGACGCCATAGGCGTTGTTCGGCGGACCCCGTAAGTCACTCGCCGCCGAACGATCCAGACGTCGCAACCCAAACGCGATCCCGGCGATCCAGATCAGTCCGATCAGCCCGAGCAGGACGTACGCCGCGCGCTCGAGCGCGACCGAGCCGCCGACGGCTTCGCGTTGCAGGATCTGCTTGTCCGGCACGAACGTGCGGGTGAACGTCGGCGTCGCCGGCACGGCCTTCGCCGGGATCGCCGGGTCGGCCGGCAGGTAGATCGGCACCGCCTGCAGGCTGCTCACCGTCGCGAGCCGCAGCAACGTCTTCCACTTGCCGTAGACCGGCACCGGCGTCGTCGACTGGTAGACGCCCGGTGCGACCTTGTGCAGCGGCACGACCCACTGCCCGACGATCGAGCTCTGGAACAGGCCGTTGCCGCCCTGCCACGACGTGAGGTCGAACCACGTCGCGTTGTCCGCGGCCTGCGGCGGGTCGAGCCGGACGGTTGCGACCACGCTGCGCTGCGGTCCCGACGTCACGTCCTTCAGGCTCACCGTCGCCTTGTAGTCATGTGCGCTCATCGGCAGCGCGATCGCGATGACGGCGAACACACCGGCCCACGCGAGCGGCAGCACGAGGCGCGGACTGCGCTGGCGAGCCGCGCCCGGCGGCAACAGCGCGCGGCCCATCGCGCCGCCGAGCACGCCGCCGCCGACGGCCGCGACGAAGCCGAGCACGGCGCCGAGCGGCCACATCGCCGACTGCCACGGCAGCGGCATCCAGACCTGGCTCCACCCCCACTCGGCGGCGAGGCCGACGGTCCCGATGAGTACGCCGGACACGGCGCCGAACAGGATCTGCCGGCGGGTCGACACGACCAGCGCCACCAGCTCGACCAGGCCGGCTTCGGCGACGTAGAGCGGGAAGTGCAACGTCGTGCGGCCGAGCCCCGGACCGATCAACGCGGTCAGCGAACCGCGGATCGCGATGAAGACGATCGCGGCCGCGAGGGCGCCGCCACGTCCGGTGCGGATCCGGGCCGCGACCAACGCGATGCCGGCCGCGAGCATGATGAGCAGCGGGTGGTAGACCGCGCGGAACTGCGGCACGCCGAAGTCGAATTCACCCTGCAACGTCGACAGCCCGATCAGCACCGCACCGCCGACCGCGACGTCGGCGTACCGGGTCAGCCGGCCGGCGACGCCGGGGCGGTCGAGCGCGTTGCGATGCAGGTCGGGCGCGCGGCGGGTGCCCTCCTCGCGCAGGATCCACGCCGCGATCGTGGCCAGCGACGCACCGCCGATCATCTGGATGTGCGTCGGGCCCCACAGCGTCACGTCCTGGCCGAACAGCGTGTGCCACAGGTCGTCGAGCGGGAACCCGGCGAGCGCGACCATCCCGCACAGCGTGAGCAGCGCGCCGCCGACACTGACCCGACCGAGCTTGGGCAGCCGGACGCCGTGCGCATGGTCGTCGGTGTCGAGCGTCAGCGAGGTGACACCCGCGATCGCGATGCCGAGCAGGCCGATGATGATGGGGTAGTGCGCGGGTGTCGAGAAGGGTCCGTTGTCGCGGCCCTTGTCGATGTGCCAGGCGACGTCCCAGTAGAAGCCGAAGACCGCGATGACGAGGCTGACCGTGGTCATCGCGATCGGCAGCGCGGCCCATCTCGGGAGACCGCTGAACCGCTCGGCGCGAGCCGCGAGACGGTCGAGCGCGCCGAACCGGCCCTGGCGGTAACGCACCGCGGCGAGCGCGACGCCGATCGTGATCAGCACCGCGACGATCGACGCGGGGATGACCTGGCTCGGCGGGAACCCTCGGGCCGGTGCGAAGCTGGCGGCAACGGTGAGGTACGGCGTCATCCGGAATCCCTACCCTGCATGGTCAATGTGACACCAATTGATGTCACATAAGTGAACGACGGATAAGGCGGTCTGGCAACGTGACATCCGCCACATCGGACCCGCCTGCGGCCCGTGATCATGGCGTTTGCCGGCAGCGAACGCCATGATCACGCCGAAAAGGCGCAGCGAACGCCATGATCACCGCGGGGATGAGCCGTGACGGCCGCGCGTTCGGCCATGGTGTGCGCGGTCGACCACCTCGCCGCCGAGGCCGGGGTCGCGACGCTGCGCGCCGGCGGCAACGCCGTCGACGCCGCGATCGCCACCAACGCCGTCCTCGCGGTGACGACGCAGCACATGTGCGGGCTCGGCGGTGACCTGTTCGCGCTCGTCAGCCTTCCCGGCGAGCCGGTGCCGCATGCGCTGAACGCGAGCGGCCGGGCGGGCTCGGGCGCGGACCCCGAGCGGCTGCGCGCGAGCGGCCATCGGGCGATGCCGCTGTTCGACGACATCGCCGCGGTGCCGGTCCCGGGCTGCGTCGACGGATGGTGCGCGCTGTCGTCCCGTCTAGG
>JAICXQ010000126.1 GCA_025980325.1 Frankiales bacterium | reverse complement strand
GAGGCGCGCCTGCTGCCCGGCGCGCTGATCCGCAACGACAACCGCAAGTTCGTCTGCCGCGAGCAGGGGCTGCGCATCGAATCGACGACGACACCGTGGACGTCCGGGTTCCGGGCCGGCCAGGAGATCGTGATCCCGATCAAGAACGGCGAGGGCGGGTACGTCGCGGACCCGCACACGCTCGACGAACTCGAGGAGCAGGGCCGCGTCGTCGCGCGCTACGTCGGCGGCAACCCGAACGGCAGCTACCGCGACATCGCCGGGATCCGCAACGAGGCCGGCAACGTGGTCGGGCTGATGCCGCACCCCGAGCACGCCGTCGAGGACCTGACCGGCGCCGGCACCGACGGCCTGCCGTTCTTCCTCGCCCTCTCCGGCGCCGCCGCATGACCGGCTTTGCACCTTTATCCGACGCAGATCGCGCCGGATCCGCGACGATCAAAAGTGCAAAGCGGTGACGGACAGCGTCGAGAAGGCGGCGGCGTCGCCCGAGGTTGTCCAGCCGTACCACGAACTCGGCCTGGCCGAGGACGAGTACGCCCGCATCCGCGAGATCCTCGACCGGCGCCCGACCTCGTGCGAGCTCGCGATCTATTCGGTGATGTGGAGCGAGCACTGCTCGTACAAGTCGTCGAAGGTGCACCTGCGCCAGTTCGCCGACAAGCGCCCCGAGACGGACGCGCTGCTGGTCGGCATGGGCGAGAACGCCGGCGTGGTCGACGTCGGCGACGGCTGGGCGGTGACGTTCAAGATCGAGTCGCACAACCACCCGTCCTACGTCGAGCCGTACCAGGGCGCGGCCACCGGCGTGGGCGGCATCGTCCGCGACATCCTGACGATGGGCGCGCGGCCGGTCGCCGTCATGGACGCGCTGCGCTTCGGCCGGCTCGAGGCGCAGGACACCGCCCGGGTGCTGCCCGGCGTCGTCGCCGGCATCGGCGGGTACGGCAACTGCCTGGGTCTGCCCAACATCGGCGGCGAGACCTGGTTCGACGAGTCCTACACCGGCAATCCGCTGGTCAACGCGCTGTGCGTCGGAGTCATGCGCACGGACGGGATCAAGCTGGCGCGGGCGGACGGGCCGGGCAACAAGGTGGTGCTGTTCGGCGCGCGTACCGGCGGCGATGGCATCGGCGGAGCGTCCGTCCTGGCCTCGGCGACGTTCGAGTCGGGCGACGCCAAGCGGCCGGCGGTCCAGGTCGGCGACCCGTTCGCCGAGAAGGTGCTCATCGAGTGCTGCCTGGAGATCTTCGCGGCCGACCTGGTCGTCGGCATCCAGGACCTCGGCGCGGCCGGGCTGTCCTGCGCGACGACCGAACTGGCCGCCGCGGGGACGGGCGGCATGGACGTCGACCTCGACCTGGTGCCGCTGCGCGACCCGACGCTCACGCCCGAAGAGATCCTGATGAGCGAGTCGCAGGAACGCATGATGGCGGTGGTGACGCCGGAGCGGCTCGACGCATTCCTCGACGTCTGCCGCAAGTGGGACGTCACCGCGACCGTCATCGGCACGGTCACCGACTCCGACCGGCTGCGGATGCGCTGGCACGGCGACCTGATCGTCGACCTGCCGCCGCGCACCGCTGCACACGAGGGACCGGTGTACGAGCGGCCGATCGAGCGCCCGCTCGACCAGGACGTGTTGGTCGAATACGACGGCCGGGCCCTGCCCCGTCCGCGCAGCGGCGCCGACCTGCGCGCGCTCGTCCTGCGCATGGTCGCGGCGCCCAACCTGGCCGACAAGTCCTGGATCACCGACCAATACGACAGATTCGTGCTCGGCAACACCGTGCTCGCCCAGCCCGAGAACGCCGGTGTCCTGCGGCTCGACGAGTCCACCACGCGCGGCATCGCGCTGGCCGTCGACGGCAACGGCCGGTACGCGCGGCTCGACCCGTACGCCGGCGCGCAACTCGCGCTGGCCGAGGCGTACCGCAACGTCGCGGTCACCGGCGCCCGTCCGCTCGCCGTCACCAACTGCCTGAACTTCGGCTCGCCCGAGGACCCGGGCGTGATGTGGCAGTTCGCCGAGGCGGTCCGCGGGCTGGCGGACGGCTGCCGCGAGTTGGGCACGCCGGTGACCGGCGGCAACGTCAGCTTCTACAACCAGACCGGGACGACGCCGATCCTGCCGACGCCGGTGATCGGCGTGCTCGGCGTGATCGAGGACGTGTCCCGGCGGATCCGGCACGGCCTGTCCGGTGACGGTGCGCTGATCTACCTGCTCGGCGAGACCCGCGACGAGTTCGGCGGGTCCGAGTGGGCGTACGCGCGGCACGGCTTCCTCGGCGGCCGCCCGCCTGCGGTCGACTTCGCCCGCGAGCGGCTGCTGGCCGACGTACTCGGGCAGTGCGCGCGCGACGGGCTCGTCGAGTCGGCGCACGATCTGGCCGAGGGCGGGTTGGTGCAGGCGCTGGTCGAGTCGTGCCTGCGCGGCCCGGCCGGGGCGCGGATCACGCTGCCGGACGGGATCGACCCGTTCGTCGCGCTGTTCTCCGAATCCGCCGGGCGGGTGCTGGTGTCGGTGTCGCGGGCGCAGGAGGCGGCGTTCGTCAAGCTGTGCGCAGCGCGCGGG
>JAICXQ010000099.1 GCA_025980325.1 Frankiales bacterium | reverse complement strand
TCATCCTCGAACACCGCCGACCGCACCTGATGCGCCCGCGCCAACCCCGCCAACTCGTCCTGACGCAACTGCCCACCCGGATGCACCGGCGACAACTGCCCCAACACCACAAAAAACGTCACCAACAACCCGACAACCAACACACCCAACACCGGCACCGTCAACGCCTTCAACGACGACCGGGACGGGCCGCGAACCGCGCGCACCCGCGCCACCACCGCCGCGACGACGCGACGTAGCGACCCGCGCTCGATGCTGCTGTCGCATTCGGGCTTCATCGATGACCGCTCCTTCGTCTCGATCGGGTACGGGCTTCGAGCGCACCGGACCCCGAGGGTTGATCGAGGATTCGTCTCCGGGCGCGACAGACCTGCGACAGGTCTCTGACGGCCGGCGTCACGGACCGCGGCCGGCAGGGGGTCCCAACACCGTGCCGAGCAGTACGTCCGACGACACCCCGACGCGGCGCCGCAATGCAGCCACTCGCCGCTGAACCGTCCGCGCCGACACGCCAAGCGCGGCCGCCATCCGCACTGTCGACCAACCGGCGCGCAACATCTCCGCGAGCCGGCGCTCCGCCGGCGACAACCAGCCGGGATCGGCGACGAGCATCGGCGCGACCGTGTCGCCCGCCTCGGCCGGCCCGACCTGAACGACCGCCAGCGGGAGCACCCGCTCGGCCCACGCGCGGGGCACCTCGGCGGCCGGCAACAACAGCAACCAGCCGTCCGTGCTCACGCCGGGACATAACCCGGGTACAGCTCGGCGGCCGGGTCGGGCGCGGGTCGCTCGTCGTTGCCGGCTGCCGACGCCTCAGCCGGGACGGCAACCGCGTCGACCGGGTCCACTCCGTCGCCACTGACGCTCCGCCTGCAACCCGGACCTGCGTCGAGAGCCCCATCGCAATCCATGCGTTCGATCGTCGCCGCACGCAACGTCGACAACGGCGCAGGAGGAGGATGACTTTATTCGGACAAAGGTTGAATTTTTCGACCCACAAGCTCTTCGCGTCGCGACACCCCGAGCTTGCGTAGGCACGCAAGGACGTGCGTCTTCACGGTCGTCGTCGACAGCGTGAGCGACGCGGCGATCTCCGCGTTGCTCATCCCCCGCGCCAGGCAGCCGGCCACTTCGCGCTCTCGCGGCGACAGCTCATCGCCGTAGCTGCGTCGGCCCGCGCGGCGCTTGACGGCAATGCCGCGCCCACGCAGGAATGCGTCGAGTCTCTTCGCGTCCTCATGCGCGCCGAGCCGCCGCAGCCCGGTCGCGGTATCGGTGAGGATGCCGACCGCGTGAGCCTCGTCGACGGATAGCAGGCGCAAGGCTGCGCGCTCCCGTGCCAGCCAGGCCGCGTAGGGCCGCGGCAACGACTCGAACGCGGAGGCGGCGGTCAGCAACTGCTGACCGGCCTTCGCGTCGTCGCGTTCCAGAAGCGCCCGCAGGACCAGCACGTACGCCGCGGCCAGCGGAGCTTCTTCCCCCTCGGCTGCCACAGTGCCGGCGAATGGGTCTACGGACCTTTCTGCCGTCGCTGCGTCGCCGTCCGCAATCAGGATCTCGGTCAGCACCATGAGCGTCTCGCCGCCCCAGAGCGACAGCCTCTTGCGGTCGAGCATCTCCCACGCCGTCTCGGCGGAGGCACGCGCCGCAACGAGGTCGCCGCGGCGTAGCTGCTCACGCGCGAGCGCGGTCGCGGCCAGCGCCGGAATCGGTTGATCGGTCATCCGACACGCGGTGGCGAAGATCTCGGCGAGCTCCAGTGCGAGCTCACTACCGCTGCGTCCGCCGCACGCCTGTTGAATGAGACACTTGATCAGCCGCGACCGCAGTTGGATGCGCGGCGACTTCGCCAGCTGCTCGATGAGGGTGTCCACTTCCGCGGGCAAGTGCTGCCACCGCCCGGTGGCGAAGTTGATCGCAGCCTCGTGGACGGCAATGACCGCCGTGAGCTGGTGACCCGGGACGTCGGAAATCACGGTGCGCAGCTCGGCGGCGAGTGTTGCCGCTCGCTCGTACTGCCCCAGGTGCGTCGCGTGCTCGGCAGCGTTCACCAGCGCCACCGCGAGCGGTCGGCGTAAAGCGGGCCGGCCGGTGCACCGCCGGCGTACCTCGTCGAGGGATTCCCAGCCCTCGGACCGACCATGGCGAAGTAGGAAGCCGGTCCGCGCGACCACGTAATCCAGCGTCGCGCGGTCGTCGCCGGCAGCTGCGCTGCCCGCCCCTGCGCGGTTCACCCACATCTCCTGCTCGTCGCCCGGCCCACTCGCCTCGAAGGGGAGCGCCAGCCAGCACATCGCGCGGATCGCCCACGGATGTGCATCGCCGAGCGTGTCGACCACGGTTCGAGACAAAGCAAGAGCCGCAGTGACCTCGCCGAGCTGAAAGAGCTGAAAGGCAAGCAGATAGCTGAGCACGGCTCGCTCCTGCGGCGACAGGCAATCGCCGTGCGTGTCGAGGACTCGGCGGATCTGCTGTGCGGCGGAGTGGTGTTGCATCACGGTCACCGACACCTCGCCGAGCTTCAACACCAACCGCGCCTGCACGTCTGCCGGTGCATCGGTCTCGGTCAGCAACGCGAGGAGCGTGCGGCACGCGCTCTGCTCGTCGAACACCACGATGGCTTGATCCGCGGCCTGTTCGCCGAGGCGCAGCCACGACTCGATGTCGTCTGCGCCCCGATGGTGTTCGGCGAGGATCGCGGCCGGCGCATCGCGACGCAAAGCGAGCACCGCCGCACATCGGTGATGCAGCCGCCGGCGCGACGCAGGCAGGAGGTCGTCTTGGGCAACGGACCGCATGAGCTGATGGCGGACGGTGACGCGATCGGCCACTCGGCGGAGAAGGCCGGCATGGAGTGCCTCGGCAATCCCGGCATCCGCGGCCGCAGGGTCGAGTCGGGCGATCTGCGCGAGCTCCTCTTCACTGACGGGTAACCCCGCGACGGCGGCCGCTTCGACCGCGCGCCGCGCCAGGAGCGACAAACCGTCGAGCCGCGCCCGCATTGCATCGCCGAGCGCCCGCGGTACGACGACCTCGTCGAGCGGCGGTCGCAGCCAACGCCCTCCGAGCTGGACGAGCTGTCCGCGCTCGCGCATGAGTTGCACGAACTCCTCAACCGCGAACGGCAGCCCGCCCGTCTGCGCGTACAGGAAGTCCGCGAGTTCTCGGGAAAGCGGATGGGTGCGAAGCAACTGTTCGGCCAGTTCGTGCACGTCGGCGGTGTCGAGCGGCAGCAACCGGATACGCAGCCGTTCGCAGGCCCCCGTCCTACCCTGCTGGACCGGGAGCAGAGACATCGCGACGTCGAGCGGCAAGTCCTCCGGCCGGACGGTGACGACAAGCGCAAGCTCAGGCGGCGGCAAGCTCAACAGGTACCGCAACACGTCAAGGGTCGCATCGTCCGCCCAGTGCACGTCTTCGAGGAGCAGAACCGCAGGACCGGCGAGACCGAGAAGCTCGTGGATCGCGCGAATGAGTTGGTGCCGCTCGGCACGCGGATCGTCAAGCGACTCCGGGCGCAACGGCAACCAGCCGGACCAGTCCGGAAACAGCGGCCGGAGCGCGCCCAGCAGCGGCATCCGACGAGCGGTGTGTTCGACCCGAGGACCGAGTGGCCGCAGCGCCTCGATGAGTGCGAAATACGGCGGCGGCTCGCGTTGCGGCAGGCACGCGGCCTCGAGCACGGTGCAGTCCAGCCCGAGGAGTGCCTCGCGCACGAGCCGCGTCTTGCCGACTCCGGCCTCGCCCTCGACGCTGGCGAACGACGGCCTCGCGGCGATCACTCGGCGCAACGCCTGCAACTCCGAGTCCCGCCCGACCAGATCCGCGTACACCCGGCGCGCGGAGACGTCACATGCGACGACCTGACCTCGCATTACGCCTCCCAAGACAGCAACGACAGAATGGACGAGCGCGCCCGTCGACGCCAGGGACGTTGGCGGAGGGATGGCGACCGGCGACCGATCTGTAAGTGGTCCCAGACAGACTCGAACTGCCGACATCGTCGTTGTAAGCGACGCGCTCTAGCCAACTGAGCTATGGGACCGTGCGGACCAGGATACGGCGACCTCAGCGCTCGAACTGGCGTCGTAACGCCGCCTCGACCTCCGCCGCCAGCGACCCGTCGGCGTTACCGGAACCACCGGCCGCCGCCTTGGTCCAGCCGCACTCACGGCAGCGCGTCTCACCGAGTGCGCGCACCAACATCGTCGAGCCGCAGCTACCGCAACGGTCGAGGTCGGCGATCCAGTTGTGTGTCTGCTGGCAGTCCGGGCACACGAGCACCTGCTCGTCGCTCACGACACCGCGCTTCCACGGACTCGGTCCCTTGCCGGGATCGGTCTGGCGAGAACCACAGCGATAACAGGGCACGACTCTGCGCGGTCAGCGACCCTTGCTCCGCGCCGCCTTCGGCGCGACGAGACGCGCGCCGTTCCAGTCGCGGCCGGCGCTGATACTGCTCGTCTGCTGCAGTCCGGCCGTCGGCGCGGCTTCACTGATGTCGCTCGGCTCGACGTGACCCGCGCGACCGGCCTTCGGCGTCAGCAGCCAGATCACGCCGCTGTCGGCGAGCGGCGCAAGGGCATCGACCAGCGAGTCGACGAGGTCGCCGTCTCCGTCACGCCACCAGATGAGGACGACGTCGACCACGTCGTCGTAGTCGTCGTCGACGAGCTCTTGGCCGCTGGCCGCGACGATCGTCTGGCGTAGCTCGTCGTCGCAGTCGTCGTCCCAGCCGACCTCCTGCACGACGGCGCCGGCGCTGATGCCGAGCTTCTCCGCCAACCCGTGCTGACCTGCCGCGCTGCCGGCGGTGGCGCTCACGTGATCCATCCTTCCTCGAACGATGTGCGTCGATCATGGACGCCCCGTGCTGCGTAGTCCACCGTTCTGCCGCATTCCGCGCAAGTCTGCTCGAACATCTGTACGACGCCCCGCTGCGGCAGACTGGTCGGGTGGCAGTCGATCACGCGGCGCATAGCCACGAGCCGCACGACCATGGTCCTGACCACGACCATTCGGAGCACGACCACGAGCACGGCGACGACCATGGGAACGACGGCCTGCTCGGCCGGCTGCGGCACGCCCTCACGCCGCACAGCCACGACACCGCGGTCGCCGTCGACAGCGCGCTGGAAGCGAGTTCGCGCGGCATGCGGGCGTTGCTGCTGTCGTTGTCGGTGCTCGGCCTGACCGCCGTCATCCAAGCCGTCGTCGCCGCGCTGTCGGGCTCGGTCGCGCTGCTCGGCGACACGCTGCACAACGTCGCCGACGCGCTGACCGCACTCCCCCTCGGCCTCGCGTTCTGGCTCGGCCGCCGCCCGCCCAACCGCCGCTACACCTACGGCTACGGCCGGGCCGAGGATCTCGCCGGCGTCGTCATCGTCGTACTCATCGCGGCATCGAGCGCGCTCGCGGCGTACGAGGCCGTCAACCGCCTGGTCTCACCGGGTCACGTGCATCACCTGTGGGCGGTCGCGGTCGCTGCCGTCGTCGGCTTCGCCGGCAACGAGATCGTCGCGCGCTACCGGGTACGGGTCGGCCGCGACATCGGCTCGGCCGCGCTCGTCGCCGACGGGCTGCACGCGCGCACCGACGGCTTTACGTCGTTGTCGGTGCTGCTCGGCGCGGGCGGCGTCGCGATCGGCTGGCGCTGGGCCGACCCGGTCGTCGGCCTCGTCATCACCGTCGCGATCCTGGTCGTGCTGCGCGACGCGGCCCGCGAGGTGTACCGCCGGCTCATGGACGCGGTCGATCCCGCGCTGGTCGACCAGGTCGAGCAGGTGCTGCGGGCGACCCCCGGCGTCCTCGACCTCGGGCAGATCCGGATCCGGTGGATCGGGCACAACCTGCGAGCCGAATGCCAGGTCGTCGTCGGCGCCGATCTCAGCGTGACCGAAGGCCACCGCATCGCCGAGGAGTGCGAGCACCAACTGCTGCACGAGCTACCGCGGTTGTCGGCCGCGATGGTGCACGCCGATCCGTTCGGTCACGTGCACGAGATGACCGACCACCACGAGCGCTGACAGCTAGCCGCGCATCAGCGACAGCCGCACTTCCCGTACCGGGTTGTCGACGTTGAGATCGACGAGGCAGATCGACTGCCACGTACCGAGCGCGAGCCGGCCGCCGACGACCGGCACGGTGCAGTACGGCGGCACGAACGCCGGCATGACATGCGACCGGCCGTGACCACGTGAGCCGTGCGCATGCCGCCAGCGGTCGTCGGCGGGCAGCAACTCGCGCAGCGTCGCGAGCAGGTCGTCGTCCGAGCCGCTGCCCGTTTCGAGGATCGCCAGCCCGGCTGTCGCGTGCGGCACGAACACGTGCACGAGACCGTCGCCGCCGCGCGCCGCGACGAAGTCCGACACCGAACGAGTGAGGTCGACGACCGCCTCGCGATCGCCCGTACGCACCTCGATCGTCGCCGTCTCCACGCACCCGAGCCTTGCACCCACACTTCGGAGATTCGGCGGCGGGCGGCGGCGTAGGTTTGACCCATGGCTGTGCAATCAGGACCGGGGCAATCAGGTCAAAGTCAAGGACGCAAGCGGTACTCCGTCATCAGCGACGGGATGCCCAGCCAGATCCCCGACGTCGACCCCGGCGAGACGCAGGAGTGGCTCGAGTCACTCGACGCGGTGATCGACGCGTCCGGCCCGCGCCGGGCCCGCTTCCTGATGCTCAAGATGCTCGAACGCGCCCGCGAACGCCAGGTCGGCGTCCCCGCCCTGCGCAGCACCGACTACGTCAACACGATCGCCGCCGAAGCCGAGCCGTGGTTCCCCGGCGACGAGTACGTCGAGCGCCGCATCCGCGCCTACATCCGCTGGAACGCGGCCATCATGGTCACCCGCGCGAACACCCGCACCAACGTCGGCGGCCACATCGCGACGTACGCGTCCAGCGCGAGCCTGTACGAGGTCGGCTTCAACCATTTCTTCCGCGGCAAGGAAGGCGGCGAGTCCGGCGACCAGGTCTACATCCAAGGTCACGGCTCCCCCGGCATCTACGCCCGCGCGTTCCTCGAAGGCCGCCTCACCGACGACCAGCTCGACCACTTCCGCCGCGAGACCACCGGCCGCGGTCTGCCGTCGTACCCGCACCC
>JAICXQ010000128.1 GCA_025980325.1 Frankiales bacterium | reverse complement strand
GCCAGAACCGCGACGAGTCCGGCGTCAGCACCTCGTCGCCGAGGGTCAACTGCCCGTCGGCCGCGCGGCCGAACTCGAGCTTCGTGTCGGCGACGATCACGCCGCGGGTCTCGGCGAACGACGCGGCGCGCGCATACACGGCAAGGGTCAACCGCTCCAGATCCGCGGCCAGCTCCGCGCCGACGGTCGCCGCGACCTGCTCGCGGGTCACGTTCTCGTCGTGCGCGCCCATCTCGGCCTTCGTCGCCGGCGTGAAGATCGGCGCCGGCAGCCGGTCGCCGTCGAGCAGTCCGGCCGGCAGCGCGTGCCCACAGATGGCGCCGGTGCGGGTGTAGTCGGCGAAGCCGCTGCCGGTGAGATAGCCGCGAGCGACGCACTCGACCGGCGCCATGTCCAGCCGTCGGCAAAGCATCGACCGGCCGCGCAGCGCGTCGGCGTACGGCTTCAACTCGGTTGGGTACTCGTCGACGTTCGCGGTGACGAGGTGGTTCGGCACGACGTCGGCGAGCTGCTCGAACCACCACAGGGTCAACGCGGTCAGCACCGCGCCCTTGTCCGGGATCTCGGTCGGCAGGATGTAGTCGAACGCGGAGATGCGGTCGGTCGCGACCATGAGCAGGTGCTCGCCGTCGACGGCGTACAGCTCGCGGACTTTGCCCGAGTGCACGTGGCCGGGGATCGCGAGCGCGGTCATGACAGCGCCGCCACGCGGTCGAAGACTCCGGCCATCCGTTCGAGGTACCGCTCCGGCCGGCAGACCTCGTCCAGCCGCGCTTCGTCCAGCGACTGCCCGCCGTCGGCGGCGTGCTTGCGCAACGTCTCCCGGAACGGGATCCCGGACCGCCACGTCTCCATCGCCGCAGCCTGCGTGAGCGAGTACGCCGCCTCCCGCGACAGCCCGCCCTCGACCAGTTCGAGCAGTACGGCGCTGGAGTAGATCAGGCCGCCGGTGGCGTCGAGATTTGCGCGCATCCGGTCGACGTTGACGACCAGGCCGTTGACCAGCCGCGCGGTCAGGTGCAGCAGGTAGTCGGCGCCGATCGCCGCGTCCGGCAGGGCGATCCGCTCGACCGACGAGTGCGAGATGTCCCGCTCGTGCCAGAGCGGAATGCCTTCCATGACCGGCACGACCTGCGCGCGCACGATCCGAGCCAGCCCGCAGATCCGCTCGCACAGGATCGGGTTGCGCTTGTGCGGCATCGCGCTGGAGCCTTTCTGGCCGGAGCCGAACGGCTCCTCCAGCTCCCGCACCTCGGTCCGCTGGCCGTGCCGCACCTCCAGCGCGATCGCCTCGCAGAGCGTCGCGACGACCGCGAGCGCGGACACCCACTCGCTGAGGCCGTCGCGGATGACGACCTGCGTCGCGACGTCGGCCGGTCGAAGTTCGAGCGCCTCGGCGACACGACGTTCGATCGCCGGATCGATGTTGCTGTAGGACCCGACCGCGCCGGAGATCTTCGCCACCGCACCGGCCTCGCGGGCGCGTCGTAACCGGTCCCGGGACCGCGCCATCGCGAACGCGACGTCGGCGACCCGGTGGCCCCACACGTCCGGCTCGGCGTGCACGCCGTGCGTGCGGCCGACCCGCAACGTCGCCCGGTGCGCGAGCGCATGGTCGCGCAACGAAATGACCAGCGCGTCGAGCCGCGCGAGCAACAGGTCGGAGGCTTCGACCAGTTGCAACGCGAGCGCGGTGTCGAGCAGGTCGGACGACGTCATCCCGTAATGCACCCAGGCCGCGGCGTCGCGCGGCGTCGTGTTGTCGGCCCAAGCGGTAAGGAACGCGATGACGTCGTGCTGGGTCACCGCCTCGACCGCGGCGACCGCTTCCGGCGTCGGCGGCGGCGCCTTGCGCACGGGCTCGACCGCGTCGTCCGGGACGGTGCCGGCCGCGGCGTGCGCCGCCAGCACGATCGTCTCCACCCGGCACCACAGCTCGTACTTGTGCGCCTCGCTCCAGACCCGCCCCATCTCGGGCAACGTGTAGCGCTCGATCACGGTTGGTTCACCGCCGCCTGCTCGAAAGTTTCCTTGAACTGCGCCAATTCTGCCCGCAGCGACGTATCGGCGACGGCGAGGATCTGGACTGCGAGAATGGCCGCGTTCGTCGAGTGGTCCAGCCCGACGACCGCGACCGGGACCCCGGCCGACATCGACGTCATCGCGAGCAGCGCGTCGAG
>JAICXQ010000090.1 GCA_025980325.1 Frankiales bacterium | reverse complement strand
GCAGTACCCGGTCGAGGTGCCCGGCGTGTCGGTGTCGAACTTCCTACGTACCGCGGCCACCGCAGTGCGCGGCGAGGCGCCGAAGCTGCGCACCTGGGTCAAGGATCTCAACGCCGCCTTCGAGCGGCTCTCGATCGACCCGGCGTTCAAGGAGCGGTCGGTCAACGAAGGCTTCTCCGGCGGCGAGAAGAAGCGCTTCGAGGTGCTGCAGCTCGAACTGCTCAAGCCGAAGATCGCGATCCTCGACGAGACCGATTCGGGCCTCGACGTCGACGCGCTGAAGGTCGTCGCCGCCGGCGTCAACCGGGTGTGCGAGACCGGCACCACCGGCACGCTGCTGATCACCCACTACACCCGAATCCTGCGCTACATCCGGCCCGACTACGTGCACGTGTTCGTCGGCGGCCGGATCGTCGAGGAAGGCGGCCCGGAGCTCGCCGACCTGCTCGAGGCCGAGGGCTACGACCGCTGGGTGAAGGGCGCCGGGCCGGCCGCGGAGCCGGCGCCATGACCCTCGATCCGGCGGCGAAGCTCGCTATCGATATTGCCAGGATTCGCAAGGATTTCCCGATCCTCGACCGGGAAGTCCGGCCCGGCGTGCCCCTGGTCTACCTCGACAGCGCGGCGACCTCGCAGAAGCCGGCCCAGGTGCTCGACGCGATGCGCGACTACTACGAGCGGCACAACGCCAACGTGCATCGCGGCATTCACACCCTCGCCGAGGAAGCGACCGCGATCTACGAAGGCGCGCGGGCGAAGGTCGCGACGTTCGTCAACGCATCGTCGCCGAGCGAGATCGTGTTCACCAAGAACTCGTCCGAAGCGCTCAACCTGCTCGCGCACGTGCTGCCGTTCGGTCCCGGCGACGACGTCGTCGTCACCGAGATGGAACACCACAGCAACCTCGTGCCGTGGCAGCTCGCAACGCAACGCACCGGCGCGACGCTGAAGTGGATCGGCCTCACCGACGACGGCCGGCTCGACCTCGACGACCTCGACCGGGTCATCACCGAACGCACCAAGGTCGTGTCGTTCGTGCACCAGTCGAACCTGCTCGGCACGATCAACCCGGTCGACGCGATGGTCGCGAAGGCGCGCTCCGTGGGCGCCCGCGTCGTGCTCGACTGCTCGCAGTCGGTGCCGCACATGGGCGTCGACGTGCAAGCGCTCGGCGTCGACGCGATCGCGTTCACCGGGCACAAGATGCTCGGCCCGACCGGCATCGGCGTGCTCTGGGCGCCGCTGGCTCGGCTGGAGGAGTGGCCGCCGTTCCTGGGCGGCGGCGAGATGATCGACGAGGTCACGATGGCCGGCTCGACGTGGGCGGTCCCGCCGCACAAGTACGAAGCGGGCACGCCGCCGATCGCGGAGGCGGCCGGGCTCGGCGCGGCGGTCGACTACCTCACCGACGTCGGGATGGACGCCGTCCGCGTGCACGAGCACGAGCTGACCGCGTACGCGCTGGAGCAGTTGCAGTCCATCGAGGGGTTGCGGATCATCGGGCCGCCGACAGCGGAGATGCGCGGTGGCGCGATCTCGTTCGCGCTCGGCGACCTGCACCCGCACGACGTCGGCCAGCTGCTCGACGAGCACGGCATCGCCGTACGGGTCGGGCATCACTGCGCCCGGCCGGCGTGCCTGCGCTACGGCGTGCCGGCGACCACGCGGGCGTCGGTGCATCTCTATTCGTCGACGGAAGACATCGACGCATTGGTGGAAGGGTTGCGGCAAGTGAAGGTGTTCTTCGGAGCATGAGTGTCGACTCGATGTACCAGGAGATCATCCTGGACCACTACAAGAACCCGCACCACAAGGGCTTGCGGGAGCCGTACGACGCGCAGGTGCACCACCTGAACCCGACCTGCGGCGACGAGATCACGTTGCGCGTGTCCCTCGACGGCGAGAATGTCGCGGACGTCTCGTACGACAGCGAAGGCTGCTCGATCAGCCAGGCGTCGGCGAGTGTGCTGACCGATCTCGTCATCGGCCGCAGCGTCGCGCACGGGCAGGCGGCGTACGACGCGTTCGTCGAGTTGATGCAGTCGAAGGGCCAGCTCGAGCCCGACGAGGATGTGCTTGAGGACGCGGTCGCGTTCGCGGGGGTCTCGAAATACCCGGCCCGGGTGAAGTGCGCGCTGCTCGCCTGGATGGCCTGGCGGGACGCGGTCTTGCAAGCCGCCGCCGACGTGTCAGGATCGGCGTCATGACCGAAACCACGGCACCCTCGCAAGAGGACGTCCTCGAGGCGATGAGGGACGTCGTCGATCCCGAGCTCGGCATCAACGTCGTCGACCTCGGCCTCGTCTACGGGGTGACGATCGACGACGACAATGCCGCGGTCATCGACATGACGCTGACCAGCGCCGCGTGCCCGCTGACCGACGTGATCGAGGATCAGGCCACGAGCGCGCTCGACGGGCTGACCAACGGCGTGACGATCAACTGGGTCTGGATGCCCCCGTGGGGCCCGGACAAGATCACCGACGAGGGCCGCGAGCAGCTCCGGGCGCTCGGCTTCAACGTCTAGCCGGATGGCTGGTTGATCCGGATCATGTTGCCGGCCGGGTCGCGGAAGGCGCAGTCGCGGACGCCGTACGGCTGGTCGATCGGCTCCTGCAGCACCTCGGCACCGGCGGCCTGGATCGACTCGAAGGCCTTGTCGACGTCGTCGGTCGAGAAGATGACCGCGTTCAGCGAGCCCTTGGCGAGCAGCGCGGCGATCGTGTCTCCGTCCTCTTTCGAATGGCCGGCGTGCGGCTCGACGAGGACGATCTCGACGTCCGGCTGGCTCGGCGGGGACAGCGTCACCCAGCGGAAGCCTTCGGCCGACACGTCGTTGCGGACGTCGAGGCCGAGCACGTCGCGGTAGAAGGCGAGCCCGACGTCCGGATCGTCGACCGTGACGAAGCAGTGCGACAGCGAAAGGTTCATGCCGACGACCGTACGGCGCCGCCGGCGGCGGAGGCTTCTCCGTTCCTGCTCGGTCTGGTCCTCGTCTTGACCACGCAAGAAGGCACTGCTGCGGTCGCCCGGTGGTCACGCGCGCGATAGGCACTCGGGGTCTCGCCGACGAGCTCGGTGAACCGGCTGGAAAACGACCCGAGCGACGTACACCCGACCGCCATGCAGACGTCCGTGACGGTCATGTCGCCGCGCCGCAGCAACGCCTTCGCGCGTTCGATCCGTCGCGTCATCAGGTAGCCGTACGGCGTCTCGCCGTACGCCGCGCGGAACTGGCGGGAGAAGTGCGCCGGTGACATCAACGCCGCGCGGGCGAGGGTCGGCACGTCGAGCGGCGCGGCGTAGTCGCGGTCCATCAGGTCGCGCGCGCGGCGCAGGTGCGCCAGCGTCGCCAGCTCCTCCGGCCGCATGCGGATCAGCGTACGGCGACCGCCCTCGCACTTTGCTCGACTTTCGCCGGTCGGCGCGATCGAGGCGCGCTCAACCGCGAGCCCGCGACCTGCAAAGCTCGAGCAAAGTCCTCAGGTCGTGGCGGTCGCCTGCCGCGAGGCCGGCGCCGCGTCCGCCGGGTCCGCCGCGGGGATGTGAGCGACGCGGGAGACCAGGAACAAGCCGCCGACACCGGCGAGCGCGAGCAACGGATCGGCGACCCGCAGCGCGGTCGCGAGATGCGGCGTACCGGCCACGAGCACCGCGGTCGCCGCGATCGTGACACCGACGATGCTGCCGACGACGTCGGCGACCTGCAGCGCGGCGGTGTTCGCGCCCTGTTCCGGGACCGGCGACAGGTGCAGCACCAGCACCGACACCGT
Source organism: Frankiales bacterium (assembly GCA_025980325.1). GTDB lineage: Bacteria > Actinomycetota > Actinomycetes > JAFAQI01 > JAFAQI01 > BP-197. The sequence continues at coordinate 5,784 of JAICXQ010000090.1, read as the reverse complement.
CGACATCGCCAGCCCCATGCCGGCACCGGCGACCATCCAGATCGGCGCGGCCGCCCACAACGACACGTCGCCGACCGTGAGCACCGTGAGGCTCGCGACGCCGATCGCGACCAGGGTGAACCCGGCGCGCAGCAACGGCCTGCGATCCTCGGCGCGATAACGACCCTGCCACCACGATCCCGCCGACCAGCCGAACGCGCCGAGCGTCAGCGGGATGCCGATCTCGGTCGGCGCGCCGTGATGCAACCGGGCGAGGGTCAGCGGCAGGTACGCCTCGGCGCCGAAGAAGCCGCCGCTGAGCAGCCCGCGCAACACCACCGCCGTCGGCAGCCCGCGACCGCCGCGCAGCGCACCCGGTGGCAGCAGCCGCACCAGCGGCGGGCCGGCGACGGCGATTGCCAGCAGTACCAACGGGATCGAGGTCCAGTCGAGCCGCTGCCCGGCCAGCTGACCGAGCGCGAGACCGGCCGCGAGCCGCAACCCGCCCGCTAGGCGGAGCCGCGGCGCGGTCGCCGTACCGCTCGCCGAGATCTGCCGTACGACGGGAACCAGCAGGAGCGCGCCGAACGCGGCGAGCGGCGCGATGCCCAGGAACACCCATCGCCAGCCGACCCAGTCGGTGACCGCGCCGGCGACGGCGGGACCGACGAGGGCGGGCACCACCCACGCGCCGGAGATCGCCGCGAACACGCGCGGCCTGCGGTCGGCGTCGAACGTGCGCGCGATGACGACGTAGATCGCGACGATCAGGCTGCCGGCGCCGAGACCTTGAAACGCGCGGCCGAGGGTGAACACCGCCATGTCCGGCGCGAGCCCGGCGGTGAGCAGGCCGATGCCGAACATCGCGAGGCCTGCGACGAGCGACGTCCGCGGTCCACGCCGGTCACACCGCGCACCGGCGTCGACCATGCCGATCACGTCGGCGAGGAAGTACGCCGTGAACGACCAGCCGTACCAGTGCAGCCCGTGCAGGTGCCGGACCACCGTCGGCATCACGGTCGCGACCGCCATCGCCTCGACCGCCGTGACGGTGATGACGAGGACCAGGCCGGCCATGGTGAGCCGCGGCGACACAGCACGCACAGGCCATTGTCGCTCTCAGCTGAGTGGGCACGCCTCGTGTTGCGCGGGACCGAACGCGGTCCGCCGGACGATGTCGTCGGGGCCGATCCATTGCAGGCACCGCGGGCACACGCACTCTTCGTCGAGGGTGAGGTCGTTCGCGGAGAAGTCCTGCCCGTACGGCGTCGAGGGGCTGTACGTAGGGAAGACGCGGCCCCAACGGTCGAGCAAGCCGGCCGACATTGCGGATACCCGCATAAACCGGATGCTCCCGCCGATGGCCCGGCACGTGGTGGCCGATCGGTCACAGCTCGGTCACCGTTAGGTCACGGAGCCTAGGCTGGAGACTCCCATGCTCACTGCCAGTGGTCTGGAGCTGCGCGCCGGCGCTCGCCTCCTGCTCGACGCCGCCACGTTCCGGGTCGGTTCCGGCGACCGGGTCGGGCTCGTCGGCCGCAACGGCGCCGGCAAGACGACGCTGTGCAAAGTCCTCGCCGGCGAGGGCATCCCGGCGGCCGGCACGGTCGAGCGCACCGCATCCGTCGGCTACCTGCCGCAGGATCCGCGCACCGGCGACCTCGACACGATCGCCCGCGACCGGGTGCTGTCCGCGCGCGGCATCGACGAGCTCATCCGCGCGATGGAGAAAGCACAGGTCGAGCTCACCGAGCGCCCGCACGACGACGCGCTGATCCGCCGCTACGGCCGGCTCGAGGAGCAGTTCACCGCGCTCGGCGGTTACGCGGCCGAGGCCGCGGCGGAGCGGATCTGCTCCAACCTCGGCTTGCCCGAGCGGGTCCTCGACCAGCCGCTAGGCACTCTCTCGGGCGGACAGCGGCGGCGGGTCGAACTCGCGCGCATCCTGTTCTCCGACGCGAGCACGCTCCTGCTCGACGAGCCGACGAACCACCTCGACGCCGACTCGATCACGTGGCTGCGCGACTACCTGCGCTCCTACGCCGGCGGGCTCGTCGTCATCAGCCACGACGTCGACCTGCTCGACCACGTGGTGAACAAGGTGTTCCACCTCGACGCCAACCGGGCCGTGCTCGACCTCTACAACGTCGGCTGGAAGTCCTACCTCCAGCAGCGCGAGGTCGACGAACGGCGCCGGCATCGCGAGCGCGCGAACGCCGAGAAGAAGGCGGCCGCGTTGATGGCGCAGGCCGACAAGATGCGGGCCAAGGCGACGAAGGCGGTCGCGGCCCAGAACATGGCCCGCCGCGCCGAACGGTTGCTGGCCGGCGTCGAGGGGGAGCGGCAGTCCGACAAGGTCGCGCGGATCCGGTTCCCGGATCCGGCACCGTGTGGCAAGGTCCCGCTGACCGCCGAAGGGCTGTCGAAGTGCTACGGCTCGCTCGAGGTGTTCACCGACGTCGACCTCGCGGTCGATCGCGGCAGTCGCGTCGTCGTCCTCGGCCTGAACGGCGCGGGCAAGACGACGTTGTTGCGCATCCTCGCCGGCGTCGAGCGCCCGGACACCGGCGAGGTGCTGCCGGGGCACGGCCTGCGGCTCGGTTATTACGCGCAGGAGCACGAGACGCTCGACCCCGACGCGAGCGTCCTGGCGAACCTCGCCGCGGTCGCGCCGCACCTGCCCGAAGTCGAGCAGCGCAAGGTGCTCGGCTCGTTCCTGTTCTCCGGCGACGTCGTCAACCAGTCGGCCGGCACGCTCTCCGGCGGCGAGAAGACCCGCCTCGCGCTCGCCCGGCTCGTCGTCTCCAGTGCCAACGTGCTCCTGCTCGACGAGCCGACCAACAACCTCGACCCGGCGAGCCGCGAGCAGGTGCTGTCGGCGCTGCACGGGTACGCCGGCGCGATCGTGCTCGTCACGCACGACGAGGGAGCGGTCGAAGCCCTTGCGCCGCAACGGGTTCTGCTCCTGCCCGACGGCGTCGAGGACCACTGGAGCGCCGACCTCGCCGACCTGGTCGCGCTGGCCTGAGGCCACCGGCCGTAAGGTGCCGGGCATGGCGGTCAAACTGACGGTTTTCTACGGCACGCCCGACGACGTCGAAGCGTTCGACCGCCACTACGAACAGGTGCACGCGCCGATCGTTGCGCGCTATCCGCGCCTCGACCGGGTCGAGGTGTCGCGCGTCCTCGGCGGCCCGGGTGGTACGCCGTCGCCGTACCACCTGATCGCGGAGATGTACTTCGCCGACCACGACGCGCTCAACGAGGCGCTGTCGTCCGACGCGGCTCGCGAGTCCGGCCGCGACTTCCGCAGCATCGCGCCGAGCGGTTCGTTCATGGCCATCAGCGAGATCGTCGAGTAGCAGGCGCGCAACGGGCGGCGCGTTCCGCGCCGCGATGACGGGGTGATAGTAGTGGGTTTGCGAACAATGGGCGCTCGAACCGGAGGTGGCACGGTGGCAGAGCTCAAGAAGGGCACCCGGGTGACCGGTGGCGAACGGGATCGGCTCGCGGCGGATCTCAGACGCAAGTACGACGGCGGCGAGAGCATCCGCGCGCTGGCGTCGTCGACCGGCCGGTCGTACGGGTTCGTGCACCGCATGCTCTCCGAGTCCGGCGTCACGTTGCGGGGCCGCGGCGGCGCGACTCGCCGGAAGCACTCCTGAGCGACGGAGCCGGTGCCGCGGTGGGGGCTGCGATAACCGGCGCGGGCGGCGTCCGGGTCGACATCGACGGAGCCGTCGCGCGGGTGCGGCTGTGCCGCCCGGACAAGCGCAACGCGCAGACGCCCGAGACATGGCAGGCGCTAGCCACCGCCGGTGACGAGCTGCCCGACGACGTTCGCGTCGTCGTCGTCAGCGGCGAGGGATCGTCCTTCTCGGCCGGTCTCGACCGCAGCCTGTTCGCCGGCATCGGGTCGTGGACCACCGAAGGCGACTCCGAATTCCTCGATCGGATTGCGTCGTACCAGGCCGGGTTCAGCTGGCTGCGGCGCCCGGAGTTCGTCAGCGTCGCCGCGGTGCAGGGCCACGCGATCGGCGCCGGTTTCCAGCTCGCGCTCGCGTGCGATCTGCGCGTGGTCGCGAGCGACGCGCAGTTCACGATGGCCGAGCCGTCGCTGGGCCTCGTGCCCGACCTCGGCGGGACGCAGGTGCTCGCCGATCTGGTCGGTTACTCCCGCGCGCTGGAGATCTGCGCGACCGGCCGCCGGGTCGGCGCCGACGAGGCCGAACGCATCGGCTTGGCGAACCTCGTCGTGCCGCTCGACCAGCTCGACGCGGCGGTCGACGACCTCGTCGCCGCGCTGACGAGCGGCGTGCACGACGCGATCACGGCGACGAAGGCACTGCTGCTGGGAGCGCGGGATCGGACCTACGTCGAGCAGCTGTTCGCCGAACGGCAGGCCCAGCTGTCACGGATCAGAGCGCTGACGGCAGGATCAGCGCATGGATCTGACTCTCAGCCCTGAGCAAGAGGCGACCCGGCGTGCGGTGCGCGAGTGGGTCGACGCCGTCGTCGCGCCGGCGGCGATACGCAACGACCGCGAGGAACGCTTCCCGCAGGAGGGTCTCGACGGGCTCGTCCGCGACGGCTGGATCGGGCTGACGATCCCCGAGGAGTACGGCGGCGGCGGCGCGGATCCGCTGAGCTACTGCCTCGTCATCGAAGAGCTCGGCCGCGGCGACGCGAACGTGCGGTCGATCCTGTCCGTGCACCTCGGTCTCGTCGCCGGCTCGATCGCGCGCTGGGGGAGCGATTCGCAGAAGGAACAGTGGCTGCCGCGGATGGCGTCGGGCGAAGTGCTCGGCTGCTTCTGCCTCACCGAGCCCAACCACGGCTCGAACCCGGCCGAGTTGCGCGCGACCGCGGTCCGCGAAGGCGAGTCGTACCGGATCAACGGATCGAAGATTTTCATCACCAACGGCGACATCGCCGGCGTCGCGTTGGTGATGGCGCGCACCGGCGGCGACGGCGCACGCGGTGTCTCCGCGTTTCTGGTGCCGTGCGACACACCCGGCTTCACCCCGAAGCCGATCCACGGCAAGCTCGGCCTGCGCTCGTGCGACACGGCGGAGATCGCGCTCGACGACGTCGTCGTACCTTCGTCCGCGTTGCTCGGCAACGAAGGCGACGGGATCAAGGTCGCGCTGTCCGCGCTCGACGACGGCCGCATGTCGCTGGCCGCGTCGTGCACGGGGTTGGCGCAGGCGGCGGTCGATTCGATGGTTTCCTACGCTGGTCAGCGCGAGCAGTTCGGCCGGCCGATCGCGGGCTTCCAACTCGTGCAGGAACTCATCGCCGACTCGGCCGTGGAGACCGAAGCCGCGCGACTGATGGCGTGGCGGGTCGCCGACCTGAAGCAACGCGGGGAGAAGTACACGACCGCGGCGTCGATGGCGAAGTACTACGCGTCCGAGGTGTGCGTGCGCGCGGCCAACAACGCCGTACAGGTGCACGGCGGGTACGGCTACGTCGACGAGTTCGTCGTCGGCAAGTTGCTGCGCGACGCGCGGGTGACGACGCTGTACGAAGGCACGTCGCAGGTGCAGAAGTTGCTGATCGGCCGCGCGCTGACCGGCGTGTCCGCGTTCACCTGACAGGCGACTGGCAGCTTCCTCCCACGCGAGGCTCAGGCTGCCCGGCCAGTCTCTACGTCGTTGGCAATGTTCGCTCGACGTGGAGGGGTGTTCAGGCGATGAACGGACAACGGAAGAAGGCCGGCGCGATCGCTCTGCTCGCGGCCGGCGCGGTCGCGGGCGGGATCCTCGCGAGCACGTTGAGCGCGACCGCGGCGAGCAGCCCGTC
>JAICXQ010000018.1 GCA_025980325.1 Frankiales bacterium | reverse complement strand
GGCGAGCAGCAGCACCGCGACGGGCAGCCGATGGCGGGACACGAGGATCCACGGTAGACGCGTGTGGCTGGTGTGACAAGAGGGACCAGTGGTACGGATGAGAATTTTGTCGGGTTTCGGCCCGCCGGAGCCCGGCGGCGGGCCGCGTCTCTGGCACGATCGCGCCGTGCCAACTCCCTGGTCGTTGCTCGCGCTGCCGCCGCTGGACGAGTCGCTGCTGGCGTTGCTGTTCGCCGATCTGCCGGTCACGGTGACGACGCCGGCCGCCCGGACACCGGCGGCGGTCACGGAGGCGATCGCAACGGCCGAGATCGTCGTCGGCGACTGGTCCGGCGCGCTCGGAGTCGGTGCGGATCAGGTCGCCGCCGCGACCCGGCTCGCGTTCGTGCAGCAGCCCAGCGTCGGCGTCGACTCACTCGATCCGGACGCGCTCGCGCAGGCCGGGGTGCCGGCCGCGAACGCCGCCGGCGCGAACGCGATCAGCGTCGCCGAGTGGTGCGTCGGCGCGGCGTTCGCCGGCCTGCGCTCGCTCGCCTGGGCGGACGCGCAGATGCGGCTGGGCGAGTGGCCGCAGCTCACGGTCAGCCAGCGCGGCGGCGGCGAGCTGACCGGCCGGCGGGTCGGCATCGTCGGCATGGGCGACATCGGCCGTGCCTGCGCCGCGCGCTTCGCCGCGCTCGGTGCCGACGTCGCGCACTGGAGCCGCCGGCAGCGCTCCGCCGGCGAAGCGGGCGGGGCGCGGTGGATGCCGTTACCGGATCTGCTCGCGCACAGCCAGTTGCTGGTCCTCGTCGTCGCGCTCGCCCCCGAGACGCATCGGCTGATCGACGCGGAGGCGCTGGAACGGCTGCCGCAGGGCGCATACGTCGTCAACGCGGCGCGCGGCGGCGTACTCGACGAGACCGCGCTGCTCGGCGCGATCCGCTCCGGTCACCTCGCCGGCGCGGCGCTGGACGTGTATGCCACGGAGCCGTTGCCGGCCGATTCGCCGCTGCGCGACGACGACCGGATCCTGCTCTCGCCGCACGCCGCGGGAGCGTCGCGAGAGGCACAGGGCAGGTTGATCTCGCTGGTGGTCGACAACGTACGGCGCGCGGTGTCCGGCGAGCCGGTGCTCCACGTCGTGAACGGCGTCGATCCGGTTATCCGCCGCCGAGACTGACCTCGAGCCGGCCGCCGGTCACGCGGGTTTCGAACCGGTGCTGCGGGGAGGTCGCGGGCCCGTGCCGGACCGCGCCGTCGGCCAGCCGGAACGTCGATCCGTGCCACGGGCAGACGATGCAGCCCTGCCCGCCCTCGACGGTGAACTCGCCGTCGGACAGCGGCCCGGACAGGTGCGAGCACTTGTCCGACAACACGTCCACGTGCTGGCCGCGCCGTACGACGAGCAGGTCGACGCCCTCGACCGTGCGCTTCGCCGGCTTGCCGTCGGGCAGGTCGTCGAGCCGGCCGATGTCGTGCCAGCCGCTCGGGAACAGGTCGGGGATGTCGGCGCCGTGGTTGGCGCCCGCGCCCTGCCGGAAGACGAGATGGCCGCCGAGGTAGCCGCCCGCGCTCATCGCGGCGAAGCCGGCGTACGCGAGCGCTTTGCCGCGGACCCGGCGCCCGCGCATGCGCGCGCCGAGCGACGCGGTGTAGAGGCCGAGCGCGACGACATTGGCGGCGGCGTGGATGACGCCGACGCGCTGGTGCGGCCCGTGTAGGTCCGACCAGTCGGCCCACCCGGTGAGCGCGGTCGGCACGGCGGCCGCGCAACCGGTCGCGATCAACGTGCTCGCGCCGATGCCGGTGCCCGGTACGGCGTCGAGCACGGCGGCCGCAGACCACGCGCCGATCGGTACGTCGGTGAGCACCGGATGCAGCGGATGGCCGAGCCAGACCCCGTGCAGGGCATCGCGAATCCCTTGCGGCGCAAGGACTTTCTGGGTGAGCGAGCGGAGGCCTTTGACCACCGGGTCGAGCAGCGACGCGCGTTCGAGCCGGTCGACGACCTCGGTGACGGGCGCAGTGGTGGTGGGCATACCCCGTTCCTGCGTCGCGGCCCCGTCCGGCAAACGTCTTAGGGTGGGGGAATGAGCCGGCTGGCGATCGTCACCGCGTCGCGTTCCGCTGACTTTGTCGCTGCCGTCGACGACCTGACCGCGTACCTCGGTTCGTGCGGCCTGCCGCCGGCGACGATGCGGGATGCCGACGCGATCCTGGTCTGGGCCGACGAGGTGCTGCCGGACGACCTCGTCGCCGACCTGCTGGCGCGCGCGGCCGACGGTGTCGCGGTGCTGCTCGCGGGGCCGACGCTCGCGGCGAACGCCGACCGGCCGGCGCTGGCCGATGCGGCCGGCGTCATGGCCGGCGGTCCGACGCCGCGGCACGAGATCCGGTTGCGGCCGAACCCGCCGGCCGGCGACGTCGTGATCACCGACCGCTGGCTCGAACTCGACAAGACGCTCGACGACGTCGAGGTGCTCGCGACCGCGATGACCGGGCTCGTCTCGCACGCCGTCCTGACCTGGCGACCCGCGACCCGCGTGGGCTTGCTGACGACCGGCACCGAGCCGGCGACGATGCGCCATCCGGCCGTGCGGCGGCTGGTCCACCGATGGATCCGCCACGCGACCGGCCTGGCCGACGGCCCGGACGTGCGGGTCGGCATTCTCGGGTACGGCGCGATCGGGCACGAGCACAGCGCGGCCATCGCCGCCGTCGAGGGACTCGTCCTCGCCGGCGTGTGCGACAAGAGCCCCGAACGGGTCGCGGTGGCGCGAACCCTCGCGCCGGATCTCACCGCGTACGCCGATGGCGATGCGCTGCTCGCGTCGCCGGACGTCGACCTCGTGGTCGTGTCGACGCCGCCGAACACGCACGCCGAGTGGGCCCTGCGCGCGATCGCGGCCGGCAAGCACGTCGTCGTCGAGAAGCCGTTCTGCCTGACGACGGCGGAGGCCGACGAGATGATCGGTGCGGCGTCGTCCGCGGGCCGGTTGCTCACCGTCTACCAGAACCGCCGCTGGGACGCCGACTACCTGACCGTCAAGCGGCTGGTGCGATCCGGTGCAATCGGCGAGGTGTTCCATTACGAGTCCTTCGTCGGCGGGTACGGGCACCCGTGCAACTTCTGGCACTCCGACGAAGAAGTCAGCGGTGGCGCGGTCTACGACTGGGGATCGCATTTCCTCGACTGGATCCTCGACCTGTTGCCGCAGCCGGTCCTCTCGGTGACGGCCGCCGCGCACAAGCGACGGTGGTACGACGTCACGAACGCGGACCACTCGCGGGTCACGATCGCGTTCGCGGACGGCGCCGAGGCGGAGTTCGTGCACTCGGATCTCGCCGCCGCGATGAAGCCGAAGTGGTACGTGCTCGGCACCGAGGGCGCGATCGTCGGGCATTGGCGGCACGAGCGAGTCGTGAGTCGCAGCGCGATCGGCACGCTGGTCGAGGATCCGCTGGCCGCGTCGGAGTCGCCGGCGCGGATCACGTTGCACGCGCCCGATGGTTCCGTCACGGACGTCGCGGTCGCGCCCGCGCCGCCGGTGCCGTTCCACCGCGAGCTCGCCGACTTCCTGCGTTCGGGCGCGCCGATGTCGGTGACCGCGACCGGCTCGCGGCGCAACATCTCGGTGATGGAAGCGGCGACGCTGTCGGCGCGCGACGGCGGCCGCCCGGTGGTACCGCTCTGACCGTTCGCTGGGGCTTCCTCGGCGCCGGCTGGATCGCGGCCCGCGCGATCGCGCCCGCCGTACACGCGGCATCCGGTGCGACGCTCTGGGCGGTCGCGACGCGGGACGTCTCGCGCGGGCAGTCGCTGGCGCCGGCCGGTCCGGTGTACGGCGACTACGCGGCATTGCTCGCCGATCCCGACGTCGACGCGGTCTACATCTCGCTGACGAACGAGGCTCATGCACCGTGGTCGATCGCGGCGTTGTCGGCCGGCAAGCACGTGTTGTGCGAGAAGCCGCTCGGGTTGACCGCGACCGAGGTGGACGCGATGGCTTCGGCGGCCTCGGCCGCGGGTCGGATCCTCGTCGAGGCGTCGTGGTACCGCTGGCATCCGCGGGTCCGGCTCGCCGCGTCGCTCGTCCGCGACGGTGCGATCGGCGACGTGCGGCACGTCGCGGCCGGCTTCACCTTCGACGGCCGGTTGGACGGCAACTACCGGCTGGAGCCCGCGCGCGGCGGTGGCGCCCTGTACGACGTCGGCTGCTACGCGGTGTCCGCGGCGTTGTGGGCGTTCGGCGGCGCGCCGGTGGGCGAAGTCGTTGCGCGGCAACGGGTTGGGCCTACCGGTGTCGACCTCGCGACCGAGGCCGTCCTGTCGTTCGACACGGGTGATGCGCAGATCCGGGTCGGCATCAGCGAGCCGCCGAAGCAGTGGCTGATCGTCACCGGCGAGCGCGGCGAGATCGAGCTTCCCGGCGCGCCGTACACGTCGTGGGTCTCGGACGAGACGGTGCTGATGGTGTCCGACGGCGAGGGGACGAGACGACTTCCGGTGGCCGCCGTCGATGCGTACCGACTGATGGTGGAGGAAGTGTCGTCGGCGATCGCGGATGGCGACGGTTGGCTGTTGCCGCTGGTCGAGTCGCGCGCGACGGCCGCCGTACTGGACGCCTGCTTCGCCTCAGCCCGCGCCGGAGGTGCGGCGGTTTCCGTTTAGAAGTTGGGGTTCTGCGACGGGTCCGAGCCCACGGCCGTGGCGATGAGTGCGGCGATCGACACCAGCGCGCTGAAGGCTGCGACCAGCAGGGTGGCGCGCGCTACCGGCGGGGTCCACGTGGTGTCGTCGTCCTCCGAGCGGATCGAGATCACCGCCGCGAGGATCGCGAGCAGCGCGATGCCCAACCGGACGCCGGACGCGATGTAGAGAACGGTGTGCTCGCTCTGCGACTGGATGCTGAAGGCGATCGACTGGACGAGCTCTTGCGCCGGCCCGTACGACAAGAGCGTGCCGAACGCCAGCGCGAAGCCGGTCAGTGCGTACGTTTCCGGGCGGTGCAGCGACCACCAGTACGACCGCTGCGGCAAGCTGCCGTCGGGATCGTCGTCGTCGAGGTTGTACCTGGAGATGGCATCGGTCTCGTCGTCGGTCACGAGGGCGCACACTAGCCTGTCCGTCGTGGACCTGGACAGCCTCGTTTCCGGCTGGCTGACCCTCCCCGATCTCGCCGAGCAGATCGGCGTCCCGCTCCCGAAGGTGCGCCAGCTCGTCCGCGAGCGCAAGCTCGTCGTCGTCTCTCGCGGCTCACCGCCGGTGAAGCAGGTGCCGGTCGAACTCGTGCACGACGGCGAACTGCTCAAGGGCCTGGCCGGTGCGCTGACCGTGCTGCACGACGCCGGCTACAACGACGAGGAAGCGCTGCGCTGGTTGCTGACCGAGGACCCGGCGATCCCCGGCCGGCCGGTCGACGCGATGGCGGCGGGACGGCATACGGCGGTCAAACGGCGCGCGCAGTTGCTGGGCTTCTAGATGCCGAACCGGCGGACCGAGATCGAACTGACGCAGGCCGAGCAGGCTGCGATGCTCGACGCCGCACGCACCGCCATCCTCGTCACGATCGGTCCGGACGGCGTGCCGGATCCGACCGCGATGTGGTTCGTCGTCGTCGACGGGCGAATCGTCATGCGGACGTACGCGAAGTCGCAGAAGGTGCGAAACCTCGAACGCGATCCGAGGGTCGCCGTACTCGTCGAAGACGGCGAGACGTACGACACGTTGCGGGGGCTGCAGCTCACCGGCCGGATCGCGCTCTCGCGTGACGTCGAGGAAGTGCTCGACGTGGTCGAAGGACTGGCCCGCAAGTACCAAGGCGTCGACGGTCTGGATCGCGAGTCGCTGCGGGAGTACGCGTCGAAGCAGGCGGTGTTGCGGCTGGAGGTCGAGCGCCGGGTCAGCTGGGACCACGCGAAGCTCGGCCGATGAGCTGGATCTATCCGGTCGTGCTGGCCGGCTGCGTGCTGGCGACGTTGCCGCTCGAGCTCGTCCTGAAGGCGCGGGTCTATGCGCGCCCGCGCCGGTTGGTGGCGGCGCTCGTCCCGGTGTGGGTCGTGTTCCTGACCTGGGACGCGCTCGCGGTGCACGCCGGTCATTGGCACTACCGGCACCTGCTCGGGATCAGGGTCGGCGACCTGCCGGTCGAGGAACTGGCGTTCTTCGTCGTCGTACCGGTCTGTGCCCTCTTGACGTTGGAGGCGGTCCGGCGGCGGCGGCCGCAGTGGCGCATAGATGACGAGCAGCGGTGACGTATACGGTCGCCGCCGCGGCCGGCGTCGGCTTCGCGGTCGTGCTGGATATCCTCGTGCTGCGGACAAACCTGTTGCGCCGCAAGGCTTTCTGGACGTCGTACGCGATCGTGTTGTCGTTCCAGCTCGTCGTGAACGGCGTGCTCACCGGGCAGCGATTGGTGGTCTATTCGAACCGCGACATCCTCGGCGCACGGCTCTTCTACGCGCCGATCGAAGACCTCGGGTTCGGCTTCTCGCTCGTGTTGCAGACGCTGGCCTGGTGGGTGTGGTGGGGACGGCGCGCGAGCCACGCGCGGCCGGCTCCCGCGACGGCGAGCCAAGCTCGCCGGCCGGCACCGACCGACACGCGCCGGTCGAGCACCCGGTAGCCGGCCCGCTCGATCTCGTCGAGGATCCCGCCGTAGAGCAGCACGGCGGTGCGGATGCAGTCGCGGCTGGTCGGATCGAGCAGCCGGATGCCGAGTGCGGCGTTGGCGAGCAGGCTGCGGGCGCGTCCGATCTCGAACCTGAGCAGCGCGCGAAGGTTGTCGTCGACGACGCGGTCGCGCAGTTGCGCCGTGGTGACGCCGAAGTCGTCGAGATCCTCTTGCGGCAGGTACACGCGGCCGCGGTCGAGGTCCTCGCCGATGTCGCGGAGGAAGTTGGTGAGCTGGAAACTCAGGCCCAGGTCGCGCGCGTAGGGTGCGGCCACCTCGGCGAGACCGGGCAGCGGCTCGAGGATCGGCAGTGTTTGCAGGCCGATCACGGCGGCCGACCCGTGCATGTACCCGAGCAGATCGGTCCACGTCCGGTACGACGAGACATGCAAGTCCATCCGCATCGCGGCGAAGAAGTCGTCGAACAACGACGCCGGGATCCGCCAGCGCGCGATCGTGTCGCGGGCCGCGACCACGACCGGATCGCAAGCGCCGCCGTCGCGCAACCGGCGATGCAGGTCGTCGAGCTGCGTCGAGGCGAGCGCCGGATCCACGCCCGGTCGATCCACGATGTCGTCGGCGACTCGCGCCAACGCATAGAGCGCGTGCACCGCGGGTCGCTTCGCCGACGGCAGCAGCAGCGTGGCGAGGTAGTAGGAGCGGCCGTGCCTTGCGTTGATCCGTCGGCACTCGGCATACGCGGCGGCGAGGCCGGCCGTCATCCCGTCGCCCCGACGATGCGTTCGGCCGCGAGCCGTCCGGACAGCAGCACCATAGGCACGCCGATACCGGGCCTGGTGCCGCAGCCGGCGAGGACGACGTTGTCGCCGACGAGATTGCCGGGGCGGAACGGCCCGGTCTGGCCGAAGACGTGCGCGGCGGAGAACGGGGTCCCGACGGCATGTCCCTGATCGGCCCAGTCCGCCGGGGTGACGACGCGTTCGACGTCGATCCGCGCATCGAGATCGACGTAACCGAAGGCCTCCAACCGGGCGACCAGCTCGTCCCGGTATCGCGGCCCGACGACGCGCCAGTCGATCGGGGTGCCGAGATTGGGCACCAGCGCGACGGCGGCGAGGCTCGTGCGGCCGGCCGGCGCGAGATCCGGATCGGTGACGGTCGGCACCGAGACGAGCAACGACGGATCGCCGGACAATTCGCCGCGCCGGATCTCGCGCATCGTCGACCGCCACGACCGGCCGAAGTGCAGGTTGTGATGCGCGACCTGCGACCACCGCGCGTCGGCACCGGCGAGCAGCAGCACGCACGACGGGGACCAGTGCATTCGACGTCGCGGCAGGCCGAGGAGATCCCACGCGATCGGCAGGTCGGCGTTGACCACGACTACGTCGGCGGCAATCCGTCGGCCGTCTCGCGTGACTCCCGCGACCGCGCGCGAGCCGCGCTTCTCGATCGCGGTCACCTCGGTTTCGTAGTGCACCTCGACGCCGTGCTTGACCGCCGCACCCGCGAGCGCGCGCGGCACGGCGTGCATGCCGCCGACCGGGAACGACACGCCGGCGACGCTGTCGAGGTACGGAATGCTCGCGTAGATCGCGAGCGCCTGGTCCGGCGTCACACCGGCGTACAGCGATTGGAACGACAGCACCCGGCGCAACCGCGGATCACGGACGTACGACGCGACGACCGGGGCGAGCCGGCGGAAGCCGCCGAGAGCGACCAGCTTGGCCAGCGCCGGCGTCACCAACGACAGCGGTGAGTCGAGATTGCGGTCGATGAAATCGTTGCGTTCCAACCGAAACATCCGCTCCGCGTACGCCGCGAACTTCCGGTAGCCGGCTGCGTCCGCGTCGCCGCACAGCGCCCGTACCTGCTCGGTCATGCGCTCGACGTCGGCGATGACGTCGAGCCGGCTGCCGTCCGGGAAGAACGCGCGATAGGCGGGATCGAGCGGGCGCAGGTCGAGCCAGTCGTCGATGTCCTCGTCCACGCACGCGAGGGCGTCACCGATCAGCGACGGCATCGTCAAGACGGTCGGTCCGGTGTCGAACCGGTAGCCGTCCAGTTCGAGCAGCCCGGCTCGACCGCCGGGATGGCTCATGCGTTCGAGCACGGTAACGCGACGGCCGGCGCCGGCCAGCCGCAGCGCGGCCGACAACCCGCCGAGGCCGGCTCCGACGACGACGACGTGGTCGGTGGGACCAGTGACCGTACGCATCACGTCATCGGATCCGCTGGGTCGCCAACGTCGCGAGTGCGGCGAGTTCGGTGCGCGCTTCGCCGGTCATGGCGGTGTCATCGAGCGCCGCGTTGGCCGCGGCGACGCGCTCGTCGATCAGCCGCTCGACCGCGGCCGCGGCGCCGCTCGCGGCGATGATCTCGCGTACCGTCTCGACACCGTCCAGATCGAGATCGCGATGGCCGACGAGCTCGTGCAGCACCGCGCGCTGGGCATCGTTGCCGAGCTGCGTCGCGTACGCGACGAGGACGGTGCGCTTGCCTTCACGGAGGTCGTCGCCGGCCGGCTTTCCGGTCACCTCGGGATCGCCGAAGACACCGAGCAGATCGTCGCGTAGCTGGAACGCCTCGCCCAACGGCACTCCGTACGCCGACAGCCCGCCGAGCAATGCGGCGTCCGCACCGGCGATCGCGGCGCCGAGTTGCAGCGGCCGCTCGACGGTGTACTTCGCCGCCTTGAACCGCGCCACCCGCAAGGCCCGTTCGACCGAGCCGCCGCCGCGCGCCTGCTCGGCGACGTCGAGGTACTGACCGCACATGACCTCGACCCGCATCGCGTTCCACACCGGCAGGCCGCGCAACAACGCCGCCGACGGCAGGCCACTGTCCGCGAGCATCGCGTCGGCCCAGACGAGGGCAAGGTCACCGAGCAGGATCGCCGCCGCTTGACCGAACGTCTCGCCGTCGCCGGACCACCCCGAGGCCCGGTGCGCGGTCGCGAACCTGCGATGCACCGACGGCCCGCCGCGCCGGGTGTCGCTGCGGTCGAGCACGTCGTCGTGCACGAGGGCGCACGCCTGGACGAGTTCGAGCGCGGCCGCCGCCCGCACGACCGCGTCGTCACTCAACGATCCGTCGTCGAGGCCGGCGGCGCGACAACCCCAATAGCAGAACGCCGGACGCAGCCGCTTCCCGCCGTCCAGCACGAACGCCGTGAGGACGTCGACGAACGGTTCGAGGTCGGGTGACATCGACGCGACCGACGGCCGAGCGGCGTGCATCCATTCGTGCAGTGCCTTGTCGATCCGATCGCGCAGCACGTCGGCCGACGGAGTCACCAGTCGAGTATTCCGTAGCCTTGACCCATGCCCGTCAGCCCGACCGCGCGTCTCTCCGATCGTGCGCCGTCCACCAGGGCCGCGACGATCAGGGATCTGCTCGCGGCCGGCGGGTCGTCGTACTCGTTCGAGTTCTTCCCGCCGCGCACGCCCGAGGGCGAAACCAAGCTCTGGCAAGCGATCCGTGAGCTGGAGGCGCTGCGGCCGACGTTCGTCTCGGTCACCTACGGCGCGGGCGGATCGACCCGCGAGACGACGGTGCGGATCACCGAACGGATCGCGGCGGAGACGACGCTGACGCCGGTGGGGCACCTCACCGCCGTGAACCACTCGGTGGCCGAGTTGCGGCATGTCATCGGCGCGTACGCCGCGGCCGGGGTGCGCAACGTCCTCGCGTTGCGCGGCGACCCGCCCGGCGATCCGTTGGGGACGTGGGCGGCGCATCCGGAAGGATTCGAGTACGCCGCCGAGTTGGTCGCGCTCGTGCGTTCCTCGGGTGACTTCTGCGTCGGCGTCGCGGCGTTTCCGGAGAAGCATCCGCGCTCGCCGGACATCGACGCCGACATCGACTTCTTCGTGGCGAAGTGCGCGGCCGGCGCCGACTTCGCGATCACGCAGATGTTCTTCCGCGTCGACGACTACCTGCGACTGCGCGACCGCGTCGCGCAGCGGGACTGCACCGTGCCGATCATCCCCGGGATCATGCCGGTCACGAACCTGCGCTCGATCCAACGCTCGGCGCAGCTGTCCGGCGCGGACTTCCCGGCCGAGCTGGCCGAACGCTTCTACGCCGTCGAGGACGACCCGGCGGCGGTCCGGGCGCTCGGCGTGGAGATCGCCTCGCAGATGTGCGAGCGGTTGCTGGCCGAGGGCGCGCCCGGCTTGCACTTCTACACCCTCAACCAGTCGACGGCGACTCGTGAGATCTACCAGCAGCTGGGCCTAGGATCCGGCCAGCGCACGAACTAGCACGCCGTGCTATTCTATGCACTATGACCGTGGCAGAGGTGCTCGGCCGTGCCGGCGTCAACGTGAGCGAGCGCGAGTTCGCCGATCTGGTGGCGTCGGTGCTCGACGAGCTCGGGCCGCCTCCTGCCGACTCTCCGCGCGACGCGCTGACAGCCGAGCAGGCGGACGCGCTCGCCGCGATCGGTGTCGACCTCGCGCCCCGGCGACGCCGCGAACGGGATCCGCGGGTCGATGCTGCCGCGACCTACGCCGCCGTGCTGGCGGACACCCTGCCGGTCGGCGAGGTCGCGGCGCGACTGAACATCGACGCCTCGCGGGTGCGTCACCGGTTGGCCCGGCGCCAGCTTGTCGGCATCCGCCGTACCGACGGCTGGCGGCTGCCGCGATGGCAGTTCGGGGTCGACGGCGCTCCGCTGCCGGGGTTGGAGCGGGTGTTGCGTGCGTTGCCGACCGATGTCCATCCGGTCGTCCTCGCGCGGTTCTTCGCGACCACCGTCCCCGAGTTGCGGATCGGCCGGACGGCACTGTCTCCGCGGGCCTGGCTGGAGGGTGGCGGCGACCCCGCTCCGGTCGTCGCGCTCGCGGCCGCGCTGGCTCACTCGCTGTAGAACCAGCACCGGCTGACCCATGGCGAAGTTGCCACGCCCGCCATCGGGAGACCGGCTGCAGGCCGTACGCGAGGACGACGATGTCGTCGCGGTCGCGCCGATGACGTCGCTCGCCCGCGTGTTTCGCACCGCCGGCGAACATGCGATTCGCTGGGACGAGTTCCGCATCGCCGGCCCGCTCGCGACCGCGAGGTTCGACCCGCACCCGCCGACCGCAGACGATCGTCCCGTCGACGCACCCGGCTACGGAGTCATGTATCTCGGCCTGTCGTTGGGTACGTGTTTGGCCGAGGCGTTCCAGGGCGCCCGTGTCGTCGACCGGCACACCGGCCGGCCGGCCCTCGCCGTATTCCGCCCGGCGCGGACGCTGCGGTTGCTCGACCTCACCGCGACGTGGCCGACGCGCGCCGGCGCGAGTCAGGCGATCTCGTCCGGTCGTCGTGACCGCGCCCGCGCATGGGCGCGGGCGATCTTCGCGGCGTACGGCGACATCGACGGGCTCTGGTACCGGTCGTCGATGAACGGCGGGCATCCGGCCGTCTGCTTGTGGCAACGAGCGGCCGGCGCGGTCGCCGGACCGGCCGATGCGCTGATCCCGTTGGACGCTCCCGGCTTGGCGTTGCCGATCGCACGCGAATGCCGCCGGCTCGGCTACCGGTACACCTGACGTCCGGTCTCAGCGGCGGTAGGTGATGACGCGGAACGTCTCCGCGTAAGGCAACCCGAACACCCGGCCCGCGTCGCGCAGTCGAGTGCGCATCATCGTGTCGATGTCGCGATCGCCGATCTGGCTGGCGTGACTGCGGATCGCGTCGAGCTTGCGGTCGATGGTCGCGGTGATGTCGACCGCGCGCGGCTTGACCGCCGGTCCCATCAGCCAGGTCTCGGCGCACTCACGCCACGGCGGCAGGTTCTCGTCGAGCAGCTCCGGGAAGATCGACGCGGTCGTGCCGCCGGTCATCGTGATGTCGAGCGCGGCCTGACCGACGGCGCGATGGTCGGGATGGTTGACGAACCGATCGGTCGGCAGCGGGTCCGGCGTCATGGTCAAGAGACGGTGGGGGCGGTGCCGGCGGAACTCCCGTGCCAGTGCGCGGCGGAGGTCGAGCGAGTCGAAGACCTCGGAGTCCATCCAGTCGAGAAACGTCACGTCGGTGACGCCGACGACCTTCGCCGCCGCGCGCTGTTCGGCCTCGCGCAGCGCGCCGTACTCCTCGACGTCCATGTGCGCGTCCCACGCGCCTTTCTGGCCGCGGGTGACGCAGACGTAGCGGACGTTCCACCCTTCGTCGACCCATCGCGCGACCGTCCCCGCTGCGCCGAAGTCTACGTCGTCGGGATGGGCGAAGATGGCGAGGGCACGGCGCTCCATGGGACTTGAGCCTAAGGTGCGGTCGTGACGCGATCGGTCGACGACTCGCTCGCGGCGTGGTCGGCGCGGCACGGCGGTTACGACGTCTCGCGCTCGCGCGTCGTGCGCGGGTGGTTGCGGTTCGTCTGGACGCTGTCCGCGCCGATTGCTCGCGTTCCCGCCGGCCTCGTGTCCGCTACGGGCGTGCTGACTGCCGCTGCCGCCGTCGTCGCGCCGGTGCGGGCGGGCGCGGGCCTGGTGCTCGCGACCGGTGTGCTCGACGGCATCGACGGTGCGGTCGCGCACCGTCGCGGTGCGCCGTCGGATCGCGGCGCGCTCGTCGACACCACCGCGGATCGGATCACCGACGTGCTGTTCCTTCTTGCCCTCGCGCGCGCCGGCGCCCCGCGGTCGCTGTTACGGATCGCTGCCGCCGGGATCGCGTTGCTGGAGGCGCAACGCGCACTTGCCCGCAGCCGTGGTGAACCGGTGACCGTCGTGACACCGGGGGAGCGGCCGTTCCGGTTGGCATATGCCGCAGGCGGCCTGGTCTCGGCGCCGTCGGCCGGTGCCGCCGCAATCGCCGGTACGACGCTCGCCGGTGCACTCGTTCTGTACCGTGACCGCCGGGACCGATGAGTTTCCCGCCGCCGCGCCGTCTTCCATTTCGACCGCACGACAGAGAGGACAGACCGATGCCATCGATCACACCGTGCCTGTGGTTCGACACCGACGCCGAAGCGGCCGCGACGTTCTACACGTCGGTGTTTCCGAACTCGCGCATCGTCAGCACGAGTTACTACACCGAGGCCGGTCCGAAGCCGGCGGGCACCGTGCTCACCGTCGAGTTCGAGCTGGACGGCAAGGCCTTCACCGCGCTCAACGGCGGTCCCGAGTTCAGCTTCAGCGAAGCGATCTCGTTCCAGATTAGCTGCAAGGATCAGGACGAGGTCGACTACTACGCCGACAACATCACCGCGGACGGTGGCGAAGAAGGGCCGTGCGGCTGGGTCAAGGATCGTTTCGGCATCTCCTGGCAGATCGTGCCGGTCGCGCTGGTCGAGCTGCTCGCCGACCCGGATCCGGAGCGGGTCAATCGAGCCATGGCCGCGATGATGAAGATGCAACGTCTCGACGTCGCCGCGTTGCGCGCCGCCGCCGACGGCTGAACGCGAGCAACCGCGTCGCTACGCCCGCCCGATCATCTCCGCGACCAGCGTCGCGGACATCAGCACCAACGGGATCCCGCCACCGGGATGCGCCGAACCGCCGACGAGGAACAGGCCCGGCACCGGCGAGCGGTTGGCCGGGCGCAGTGTCGCCGCTCGCCAGCCGTTGCTGCTCGTCCCGTAGATCGCACCACCCGGGCTGCCGGTCGCCGTCTCGAGGTCGGCGGGCGTACCGATCTCCCGGAACGCCAACCGGTCGCGGACGTCGACGCCGCGATCGGCCATCACCGCCAGGACCTCGTCGGCGTACCGATCGGCGAGGCCGGGTGCGTTCCAGTCGATCGTGCCGCGGCCGCTGCCGTGCCGTGGCGCGTTGACGAGGACGAACCACGCTTCGCAGTCCGGCGGGGCGTCGTCGGCGGTCGCGCTGATGTACACGGTCGGTCGCACCGGCGGTCGTGCGTCCGCGCCGAAGATGGCGTCGAACTCGGCGTCGGGATCGTCGCCGAACAAGACCGTGTGCCGTCGCAACTGCGGCGTGCGACCGCGGATGCCGAGCAGCAAGACGAAACCCGATGAACTCGGTGTCGCGCGGCGGACCCGGCGGACGGCATCCGGTCGCGGCGGGTCGAGCAGTTGCGAGTAGAGCACGGTCGCGTCGACGTCGCTGACGACGATGTCGACCGGCAGCACGGTGCCGTCCGCGAGCCGGACACCGTTCACCCGACCCGCGGCCGTCGTCACCGCGACCGCTTCGGCACCGGTACGCACCCGCGCGCCGCGATCGACGGCACGTTCGTACATCGCGTCGACGAGCCGGCGGACGCCGCCCACGACCTCCCAGCCGCCGAACGCATGCTCGACGTACGGGACGACCGACAGCACGGACGGCGACTTGCGTGGATCGGAACCCGAGTACGTCGCATACCGGTCGAGCCACACCCGCAACCTCGGATCGTCGAACGATCGCTCGCCGAGCCGGCGCAAGGTCCGCCACGGCGCGACCAGCGCGGCGTCGCGCGGTCGACTCGCGGCCAGCCGCAACAACGGCGCCGGTCCTTCCAGCGCGGACTCGACGAACGGTGTCCGGACGACGTCCCAGGTTCGCTCGGCTCGTTCGTAGAACCGGCGCCACTGTTCGCCCGCGCGACCACCGAACGCGTCCTGAAACGCGGTCGCGACGTCGTTGACGCCGGTGTTCGGCACGTCGAGGGTCGTGCCGTCGGCGAACCGGTAGTGCGCGAGCTGGTCGAGCGGTCGCAGTTCCAGCACCGACTCCACCGGTTTGCCGGTCTTGCGGAACAGGTCGCGAATCGTGGCCGGCAGCGTGATCAGCGACGGCCCGGTGTCGAACCGGAACGCGTCGCGGCCGAACGATCCGGCCTTGCCTCCCACCGCATTCGAGCGCTCGACGACGGTGACCTCGTGCCGCAACCGCGCGAGCCGCGCGGCCGCGGCGAGCCCGCCGAGGCCGGCCCCGACGACGACGACGCGACTCACGGGATCGGCCGGCCCTTCCACGCGATCCGGCCACGGCGACGGCGGCGGAACGATACGACGACGAGTACGACGAAGACGAGTATCGACAACGGATGCAGCGCCGCGTCGGGCAGGGCGCGACCGCCGGTCCGGCTCGCCGCGGCCACCCGGCCGAGCGGTCCGGCGACCGCGGCCGGCCATGCCCACGCGGTGACGCCGACGAGTGCCCACGGTACGACGAAGACCGCGACCAGCAGCGCCGTCACGGACAACGCGCCGGCGGCTGATCCGAAGGCGCGCCAGAGCGACTTGGCATAGCCGTCGACGAGTGCACGGCCTCCGTCGTACATGCGGCAGCTTGCAATCGCGGTGCCGTCGACGAAGCCGCCGCGCGCGCCGGCCGCTCGCAACAGTCGCGCGAGCGCGACGTCGTCCAGTACGTCGTGCACGACTCGCGCGTGCCCGCCGCTCGCCGTGTACGCGGCGGTGTCGACGACGAGGAGTTGCCCGTTCGCGGCGGCGAGAGACGGGCGTCGCGACCGCTCGGCCAACCGCAACGGCAGGAACGCCAACCACGACCATTGCAACAGGGGCTGCACCAGCCGTTCGAGCATCGAACCGGTGACCTGGCGCGGATACGGCGACACGAACGCAAGCCCGGTGGAACGCAGCAACGAGATCGCGCGGGCGACGCCGTCCGGCGCGAGGACGACGTCGGCGTCGACGAACACGAGCACGGTGCCGCGCGCCGCGGCGGCGAGCCGCGCGCACGCGAGCGGCTTGCCGAGCTCGCCTGCGTTCGGCGGCACTCCGGTGAGGATCCGGACGCGATCGCCGCCCGCGGATCGGACGACGTCAGCGGTGCCGTCCGCCCAGCCGTCGTCGTAGACGAGGATCTCGGCGTCGGTGAGATTGTGTTGCGCGAGCAATGCGCGCACGCAACTGCCGGCATGCGCCGCCTCGTCCCGCATCGGCACCAGCAACGACACCGGCTCGTCGACAGCGGCGCTTGTCGGGGGACGTCGCAGCAACGCGACGTTGACGATCGTGTGCGCGAGAATCAGCAACGCGACGGCATCGAGGCCGATCGCGACGGCCGTCATCGCCGTACCTCGGCCAGCAGCAGCGGCACGCCGACGAGGCCCATCGCGAGCACTCCCCACCCGGCGACCGCGGGATGGTGGAAGAACGCCAGCGCGGCCAGCGCGGACGACAGCCACACCCAGATCCAGAGCACGACGAGCGGTTGCTCGGTGCGCGTCTCGCGACCGGATGCAGAGCGCCGCGACGCGACGACGAGAACTGCCGCGATGACGGCCGAGACGAGCAGCCAGCCGCCGAGATTCGACAGCGGAACCCGTTCGATCCCGGGCAGGTGCGGCGACGGATCGGACCAGTGCCAATGGTGCGCGTCGACCATCTGCGGATCGAGAAACACGTCCCAGCCGGCCAGCCCGATCGCTGCCGCGACGACCTGCATCGGCGCCGTTTCCGCGATCCGCGACGCGACGACGACGCACGGGTGCGCCATCATCAGCCACGCCAGTCCGATGACCAAGGGAACCCCGAACACCGACGGGCCGAGCCCGCCGTCGTACCGGTACTCGCCGAACGGCACGCCCGTGTGCACGCCGAGCACCTCGATCGCGAAACCGCCGACACCGGCCGCCGCGACGAGCACGGCGCCGTACGAGACCCCGCGGCTGGCGATCGCGTAGCCCGCCGACACGAGCGCGAACACGACGACCGTGACGACGGTCAGCACGTTGCGGGCATGACCGTGCACGAGCGGATACGGGATCTGCAATCCGACGACGACGAGCACCGGGATCACCGGCGCCACCGCCGGCGCAGATCCTTCAACAGCACGTGCGCCGCACTCCGCCCGCTCGCACCCGACACGCCGCCGCCCGGATGCGTCGACGCGCCGCAGAGATAAAGGCCGGGCAGCGGCGAACGGTACGACGACCAACCGGGCAGCGGCCGCAACGCGAACATCGCGTCGAGCGTCATCTCGAGGTGCATCACGTTGCCCGCATGCAGACCGAGTTCGCGCTCGAGATCGGCGGGTGTCTGCAACAACGTGTCGACGACACTCGACGCGAAGCCGGGCGCATGGCGGTCGACCGCGTCGATCAGCCGATCGGTCTCACGGTCGCGAACGTCGTCCCACGACGAGCCGTCGCGCAGGTGCCGCGGCTGCCATTGGGTCCACACAGTCACGACGTGCCGACCGGCGGGTGCAAGCGAAGGATCGGTCGCCGTCGGAGTCATCACCAGCAACGGCGGATCCGACGGCGCCTCGCCGCGCAGGAAGTCGCCGTACGCCGATCGCAACATCGCCCGGCTCGGCGCGAGCAACTGCATTCCGTGATGCGCACCTTCGACGTCGATCGGGTACGGCGGCAACCGGTCGGTGAGCACGCGCAGCACCATGCCCATGCCGCGACCGATGCGCAGTTGCCCGCGGCGGCGCGCGTCACCGAGCACGTCCAGCAACGTCGCCACGTGACACGCACTCATGACTCGACGTGCCACCACGCGATCGCCGGACTCGGTCGCCACCGACCATCGATCCGCCAGGCGCTGCAACGAAACGACGCCGTCCCCGGTCCGCACGACGCCGCCGAGTTGTCCGAGCCGCCGGGCCAGAGCGACCGTGAGCATCCCGCTGCCGCCGCGCGGCCGGCCGGGCGGTCGCCGATGCATCAGCAACGCGGTCGCGACCATGGGTGCGGTACCCGGCTCGTGCGGCGGAGAGCCGGCCTGCGCCGCCCACCACGCGAGCACAGACTTCAGCCGCTCGTCGCGAAACGTCGCATCCAGCAACGCATCGGCCGACTGCAGGAAGTCGCGGGCAAGCTCGGCGCCCGCGCGCCCGGCTGCGCGACCCAACGGCCAGAAGGCGCGGCCGAGCGCACCTACCGACGGCGGCCGGTGGAACGCCGCGAGCATCGCGTCGACACGTGGCGACCACTCGCGGACGAACGCTGCATAAGCATCGGCGGTCTCGTCGTCGCAGACCGCGGCGATGCTCGCGCAGGTCTCGTCGACATCGAGCGCGAACCGCAGCGCGTCGTCGCCGGCGAACGCCACCGCCCACGGATCGACGTCGATGTAGTCGAGACCGCACGCAGCGAGATCCAGTTCCTCGACGATGCCCGTGTGCCGGATCATGACGTGCAACGACGAGCCGCGATCGACCTGCACGCCCGGCCATCGTTCGACCGTCGACACCGCGCCGCCGATCACGTCGTCGCGTTCGAGCACTTCCACATCGAGGCCGGCGCGGGCGAGGTAGCACGCGGCGACCAGGCCGTTGTGCCCGCCGCCGACGACGACGACATCGCGCATTGCCGGCGTCACGACCGGCTGGGCTGTGGTTGGCCCGACTGGCGCCGACCCATCACGGCGTAGACCTCGGCACTGCCCGGAAAAACGAAGCGGGTCAACAGATCCTCGAACCCCGTGGACCGGTAGAGCGACCGCGCGGGGGAGTCGTGGTCATGCGTCGACAGGACGACGGTGTGCGTCGTCACCACGTCGAGCAACGCGGTCAGCATCGACCGGCCGATGCCGTGGCCGTGCTGCTCCGGCAGCAGGTGCAGTTCGGCGAGTTCGAACGCGTCGGTGAGCCATTCGCTCGCCGCTTCCCGACCCAACGCCTTCGCGACGATGTCGTGCCACCACTCGCCGGCCCGGCCGCGGTAGCCGTAACCGAAGCCGACCAGCTCGTCGTCGACCCGCGCGGCCACCGCCCGGAAACCTCGCCGGTGCAGGTGCGACTGCATGATCTCGCGCCGTTGCACGACGAGCTCGGGCGGCCGGCGCATCGCTTCGCCGTAGATGTGCGCCGCCGTCACGACCAGCGGCTCGAACGCCGCATCGTCGAGCAGCTCCACGACCGCGCTCACAGTTGCACGCCGTCGATCGTGCCGGCGGCGTCGACGACCGACAACCGCGCGAACAGCTCTTCGGCGTACCAGCCGATCTCCGCGGTACGGCGCATCGCCGACGCGTGCGCGCGCGCGTCGTGGCGGAACGCCGAGATCGCCGCGGCCGAGTCCCAGAGGCTGAACGTTCCCGGCCGCAACACCGGCGCCTCGCCGAAGCCGAACGCCGATCGCGCGCCGGCCGCAGTGACCTCAGCCGCGACCGCGGGGACCGCGGCGTAGAACCGACCGACGTGGCGGGCACGCAGGCTCGCGCGGGTGAGTACGGCGACCCGGCCGTCGTCGACGGCATCCGCTGCACCCGGAAACGGATCGATGCCGTCCCACCGGCCGCGACTGGCGACGGGACGCAGGTGCAGCGTCGCCGACTCGATCGCGCCCGGCGGCGTCCAAGAGGGCGCGGGTACGCCGTCGGCGCGGCAGGTGAGCAACGCCCATCGGGTCGGCCGGACGTCACGCGGGATGAAGCGGGGCCCGGTCGTGGCCAGCAGTTTCGTTAGCCGGACGCCGGGTTCGGCGCGGCCCTTGCGGACCGCGCGCCGGCCGGCCGCGACGAGAGCCGGGACGTCGCGCGGGCGGACCCCGCACACCTCGAGCGTCACGAGCGGTTCGGTCACTGGGCTGTCTCGGTTACCGGGCCGCGACGTCGAGGGCGGTGCCCGCGGTGATCCGGAGCAGCTCGTCGTACTGGGTCGGGAAGATCGAGTCCGGCGTGCCGGCGGCGGCCCACAGTTGCGGGTAGCTCGCGAGGTGCGCGTCCACGATCGTGCGCAGCGGGGCCGGATGGCCGACCGGCGCGACCCCGCCGATCGCGAATCCGCTGGCGCTGCGCACGGTCTCCGGATCGGCCCGCCGTACCTCCGCCACCTCGAGCGCGGCGGCGACCTTCGCCGTGTCGACGAGATGGTCGCCACTGGCGAGGACGAGCAGCGGCTCGCCGTCGGCGGTGAACACGAGTGACTTGACGATCGCGCCGACCGGCACACCGAGCGCGGTCGCCGCCGCGGCGGCGGTGTGGGTCGACTCGTCGAGCCGGCGGACCCCGGCCGCGGCGTCGTGCGCGCCGGCCGCGGTCAGGGCCTCGGCGACCCGGATGTTGGCGGGGCCGTTGGCGGCCGGCAGCGCAGTCATCGCGGGGAGCCTATTGCCCCGCTTGACAGGCGCCTGTCATCGAACATATGTTCGAACTGCGGAGCTCGGCCGCGGTTGAGGTAGGCCGAAGGCGAAAGCGCGGCGGCCGCGGCCGAGCCCCGCAGCAAGCACCGGCCGCAGCAGGCAGCGGCGGTGGAGGAGGTGGGATGGCCGTCGTCCCGGTCCAGTTGGCCGCGCCGACGCTGCGGCTGCTGGCGGCCGCTCGCGCGGCGCTGCGCGAGGCCGCCCGCGCCGAGTCGCCGGCGGAGCGGTTCGCGACCGCGCACCTGGCCGCGTTGCGGGCGGCCGCGGCGGTGCTCGCCGCCCGGGCTCGGCCGAGCGACGGCAGGGTACGGCGCCCCACTAGCGCGTGGGTGCTGCTGACGTCGGTCGCGCCGGAGCTCGGCGAGTGGGCGGCGTACTTCGCCGCCGGCGCGGACAAGCGTGCCGCCGCGCTGGCCGGGCTGCGGACCGCGGTGACCGCGCGCGAGGCCGACGACCTGGCCCGCGACGCCCACACGTTCCTCGCGCTCGTCGAGACGACCCTCGGCCTGCTGCCGACCGAGCGCGCCGGCTGACAGCTCGACTTGTCAGCATTGAGCGGATTTATCCGGCTATCGACACCGCCACATCACCCAGGCGGACCCTCCATCCGGAGCAGCGCGGCGACGAGGACCCCTAAGACCGCTTGATCTCGTCCGATCACGGGGGACCCGATGTTCTCGCTACGCCCGGCCCGGCATGCGCTGCTCGTCGCTCTCGTCGGTGCCGCTGTTCTCGCGCCGACCGCGGCGAACGCCGCCGTCGTCACTCCGCGCCCGCCCGTCCCGCTGCCGGCCGGCATCGAGCCGATGCCGCCGTACCAGCCGCAGACCTACTGCGATCCGACCGACAAGCCGGGCGTGGTGGCCTTCGGCAAGCTGCTGACCGCGACCTACCCGGGCACGACGATCGTCTCGATCAGCCGGCCGTGCGGCACCGACACCAGCGAGCACTACGACGGCCGCGCGCTCGACTGGGGCGGCGTGTATTACAAGAACGCCGCGCAGGTCGCCGAGGTCAACGCGGTCTTCGGCTGGCTGTTCGCGAAGGACGCCGCCGGAAACACGAACGCCATGCTGCGCCGGCTCGGAATCATGTACGTCATCTGGAACAAGCAGATCTGGGGCGCGTGGAGCCAGAAGTGGGAGCCCTACGCCTGCTCCGGCGAGACCGCGTGCCACCAGGACCACGTGCACTTCAGCTTCGACTGGTCCGGGGCGTTGAAGAAGACGTCGTTCTGGACCGGTGTGGTCTCGACGCCGATGCCCCCGCCGCACCCGCTGTTCACGAGCCTGACCACGAAGCAGGTCGTGACCGTGCCGGCCAAGCGCAGCGGCGTCACCACCTGGTTCGCGCTCAAGGCCGGGATGACCTACCGGCTGACCGTCACCGGCATCTACCACTACGGCCTGGCCGGTGCCGACGCCGCCGACGCCGAGTGCTCCGAGGGGTACGGCAACCTGGTCTGGCGTTCGCTCGCGCCCGGGGAGACGTCGTCCAGCACCGGGGTGCGCGATCTCGTCGTCAACTCGACGTCGAGTGGCTGGCGACCGTCGGTGCGTACCGGCGGTGGCTGCAATACGAAGAACCACACCTATACCGGCACGATGGCGGTGACGAAGAGCGCGCCGCTGCAACTGTCGATCAACCTGTCCAACCGGTCGATCGCGTCGGGCTGGCTCACCGTCACCTTGACCCGCGTGGCGTAACCCGCCGGGAACCGCTCGCGCGGATCCGTCGGTAGCCGATCCTGTCGGTACCGGGCCGTACGCTGGCGACCATGGCCGGCACCCGACCGCGCACGTCCGCTCGGACGGCGGTCGTCTGGGAGGTGCTGCGCGACGCCCTCGACGAGCTGGCCCGGCCCGGCAAGGCGATCAGCATCGTCGACGCCGGCGGCGGCAGCGGCGGGTTCGCCGTCCCGCTGGCCGAGCTCGGTCACCACGTCGTCGTCGTCGACCCGAGCCCTGATTCGCTGGCCGCACTCGAGCGCCGGGCAGCGGAGTCCGGCGTCGACACGCGAGTGCGGGCCATCCAAGGTGACGCGGCCGGCCTGCTCGACGTCGTCGACGCCGGGTCGGCCGACCTCGTGCTGTGCCACAGCGTGCTCGAAGTCGTCGACGACCCGCGCGACGCGCTGACCGCCGTCGCCGCTGTCCTTCGGCCCGGCGGGCTGGCCAGCATCCTCGTCGCCAACCGGGTCGCCGCGGTCCTCGCCCGGGTCGCGGCCGGCCGGCTCGGCGAGGCCCGCCGGATCCTCGACGACCCCGGCGGAGCGGCGGGAGAGACCGACCCGTTGGTACGTCGATTCGGTCTCGACGACCTGTCCGCCGCGGTGGTCGGCGTCGGGCTCGAACCCCGGCTCGCCCACGGCGTCCGCGTGTTCGCCGACGTCGTGCCGCCGGCCTTGGTCGACGGCGATCCGGATGCCGAACGGGAGCTGCTCGCGCTCGAGCAGGCGGCCGCCCGCCGCCCGGACTACCTCGCCGTCGCGTCCCAGCTGCACCTGCTCGCGGCCCGATGAGCCGTCGCCAGCTCGACCGCGGCCACAGCCGGCCGCAGCAGCGCGGCGACGACACCGGATGCCCGATCTTGCACGTCGACATGGACGCGTTCTACGCCAGCGTCGCGCTGCGCGAGCGACCGGACCTGAAAGGCAAGCCGGTGATCGTCGGCGGTCTCGGCGGCCGCTCGGTCGTGCTGTCCGCGACCTACGAGGCGCGCGCGTTCGGCGTGCACAGCGCGATGCCGATGAGCCGGGCCCGCCGGCTGTGCCCGCAGGCGACCGTGATTCCGCCGACCCCGGGCGGGTACGCCGACGCCTCGCGCGCGGTCATGGAGATCTTCCGGTCGATCACGCCGCTGGTCGAGCCGCTGTCGCTGGACGAGGCGTTCCTCGACGTCGCCGGCGCGCGCCGCCGGCTCGGCAGCGCGGGGGAGATCGGCGAGCTGATCCGCGCCCGGGTCGCCGACGAGCAACGGCTGCCGTGTTCGGTCGGCGTCGCGAGCACGAAGTTCCTGGCGAAGCTCGCGTCCGGCCGGGCGAAGCCGGACGGCCTGCTCGTGATCCCGCGCGACGGTGCGGTCGCCTTCCTGCACCCGCTGCCGATCGCGGCACTGTGGGGCGTCGGCGAACGGGCCGAGGAAGCGCTCAAGCGCATCGGGCTGCAGACGATCGGCGACATCGCGCACACGCCCGAGGCGACGCTGGCCCGCGCCCTCGGCCCGGCGGCCGGGGCGCACCTTGCCGCACTGGCCTGGGGCCGCGACGATCGCGCCGTCGTACCGCACGAGCCCGACCGCAGCATCGGCGCGGAGGAGACGTTCGCCCGCGACGTCGAGGACCCGGTCGTCGTACGGCGCGAGCTGCTGCGCCTGTCCGAACGCACCGCCGCCCGGCTGCGCAAGGCCGGCCACGTCGGGCGCACCGTCTCGATCAAGGTGCGCTTCGCCGACTTCACGACGATCACGCGATCCAAGACCCTCGCCGAGCCGACCGATCTCGCCCGCGTCGTCTACGACACCGCCCGGATGCTCTACGACGCGCTGCGCCTCGACCGGGCGCGGATCCGGCTCGTCGGCGTGCGGGTCGAGGGGCTGTCGGAGGGCGCGAGCACCCCGCGTCAGCTGGCGATGGACGGCGCGAGCGAGGAGTGGCGCAAGGCCGAGCAGGCAGCCGGTCGCGCGGCCGCCAGATTCGGCGCGGGAGCGGTCCGGCCGGCCGCTCTCGTCGACCGCGAGCGACCACCTGATCGTGACCTCAGGTCTTCTTCCCGAGAGGACGACACAACCGTATGGTGAATGGGTACGCCCCTCGGGTCGGGTGGCGTCAGCGGTAGGAGGAGACGTGCCGCTCTCCGAGCACGAGCAGCGGTTGCTCGAGCAGATCGAGCAGTCGCTCTATGCCGAGGATCCGAAGTTCGCCCGCTCGTGGCGGACCAAGGATCCCGGCACCGTACGCCGGAACACGCTCCTGCGCGCGGTCGTGCTCTTCGTCGTCGGCCTGGCCGGTCTGCTCGCCGGGGTGATCACCCTCAACACCAGCACGGTGCTCGGGATCGTCCTCGGCGCCGCGGGATTCCTGTTCATGCTCGGCGCGGCCTGGTACAGCCTGTCGATCCGCCAGCGACTGCGCGGCGCCGCGACCGGTTCCGAGCCTCGCCGCCCGCGCCGCTCGCTGTCGACCCGCCTCGAAGAGCGCTGGGAACGCCGCTACGACGACCGCGGCCCCGGCTGATCAACTGATCCGCACGCCGCCCGCCTGCGTTTCGCCATGATCACCAACGGCTTCTAGTGGTGGGCAGGGGCTAGCCGGAGCGCTCGCCTGCGCAGCCAGGCGGCGGCGTCGTCGAAAGCATCGAGCCCGTCGGCGACCCGCGTCCCGGCAGCCCGTACGGCGGCAAGAGTCGAGGCGGGAAGGACACGGGCGCGCCACCGGGCCAGCAATGTGCACCGGGCCAGCAGCGAGATCCGCACGATCTCGACGTCGTCGGGCAGCCCGCGGTTGGCGGCCGATCGAGGGTCGGCGGCGTACCGCGCCCGCTCTTCCGCCCGGACCAGCCGGTCGAGAGCCTCGTCCGCCGCCGGTGCGAGCGGTACGTCGGCGCGCAGCACCCGGGCCGCGCCGCGCGGACTGAGCCCGTCGTGCCAGGCGGCCCCGGCGTCGATGGCGCTCGCCCGCAACTCGGCCCAGGCCGCGTGGGCGAGCTCGCCGCTGCTGTCGGCGGTTCGCCAGCGACGGGTCCGGCCGAACGAACGGGCCAGCGCCGGCACCGGCAGCATCAGCGCGAGCAGCGCGAGCAGGAACCACCAGGGCGAGGCGTGGCCGGCGTGGTTCGCGTCGGTCGGCGGCAGCGGTTGCCCGTTCGCGCCGAGGGTGTCGATGCCCTTCTTGTCCGCGGCCGACTTGCTGGCGGTGGACGACGGCGTCGGCTCCGGACCGTCAGGGTTCGACGGGGCCGGGCCGGTGGTCGCGCCCGGAAGGGTGAACGCCGGCGCGACCGCCTGCCCATCGCCGCGCGGCGTCGGCTCGAACGGCAACCAGCCGTACCCGGTGAAGAACAGCTCCGGCCAGGCGTGCGCGTCGTGCGTCGTGATCAGCCAGCTGCCGTCCGGCTGCTTGTCGCCGCGGGTGAACCCGACCGCGACCCGTGCCGGGATTCCCTGCAGGCGGGCGAGCACCGTCATCGCGGCCGCGAACTGCTGGCAGAACCCGCGCTTGGTCTTGAACAGGAAGTCCTCGAGTGCGTCCGTGCTGTCGTCGCCGCTCACCGAGGTGTCGTAGAGGAACAGCTCCGAGGTGAGGTACTGCTGGATCGCGACGGCCTTGTCGAACGGCGTCCGCGCCTTCGCGGTGATCTGCGCGGCCAGGTCGACGATGTTGCCCGGCAGGTCGGGCAGCGCGAGGTCGTCCGCGAACCCGGACGGGACCACGTTGCCGACCGCTTCGAGCGCGTTCGCCGACGGGTCCGGGCGCACGACGGTCGCGGTGTAGCCGAGGTCCTGGGTGTCGTCGCGCGCCGAGAAGATCGTGTTGGTGACGGGGTCGAACGACCAGTCGCCGCTCACGTGCACGCTCTCGGCCTGGGTCGGCAACGGCAGCCAGTGCACCGCGAGCTTGCCCACGCGCACCGAGATGTCCACCGTCGGTCCGGTCACCGCCGGCGCGGGCATCCCTTTCTTCACCGGCTTCGCCGGCGGTGCCCGCAACTCGTGCGGCGAGAACGTCGTGCCGTCGAACTCGTCGAGCGCGGTCAACCGCACGTACGCCGGCTGCGGGTCGCTCGAGGTGTAGCGCAGCAAGGGCGTGTCGGTCTTGCTGACGAGTTGGCTCTTCAAGGTGACGAGCGGGTTCAGCGTCGCGACCGAGTGGCCGCCACCACCGGAACCCAGACCGCCGCCCCCGTGCTTCGGCACGCCGCCGTGCAGGCCGGGCAGCGCCATCGGCACGACGACGCCGACCACGATGGCGGACGCGCCGATCCGCCGGCCGAGCGCCGACAGCGGCGACGGCGCGAGGTCCTGGTCGGCCCACGTGATCCTGGTGCCCTGCTCCATCCCGAGGGTGCGGCCCCACCGCGAGATGCGGTCGCGTGAGTCGGCCAGCAGCAGCCAGAGGTAACCGGCGGTCGCGACCCCGAACGCCAACCATCCGACGCCGTGCTTCGCGACCGAGGTGCAGACGGCGAAGACAGCGAGCAGCGGCAGGCCGGCGAGCGCGGCCCGGCGCATGGTGACCGCGAGCAGGTCGACGATCAGCGCGACCGCCGCCATCGACACGACGACGAGCAACACCAGCCCGGCGTGGGTCGGCACCGGCGTCGACAGCCGCCGGATGTCGGTGAAGCCCGACCGCGCCGTCTCACCGAGTGAGCGCAGCGCCGCCGGACCGGGCAGCAGCCCACCGACCGCGACCCGGCGGGCGTCGAGCAGGGTCAGGTAACACAGCACCAGAACGGCCGCGATCAACGGCCCGAACGGCGACGGGACGCGCAGCCGTCGTACCGCTTCGTTGCCGCCGCAGACCAGCGCGACCGCGATCACGACCGGCAGCAGCCACGCCCAGCCCTTGAAGACCGACGTGAACCCGACCGCCGTCGCGATGGTCGCGACCGCGCTCGCAAGGGTGAGCCGGCCCCGGCCGCTCATGCGCTGGCCTCGATCCCCGCCTGGGCCACCGGCGGCAGGAACGCGGCCTCGCGCCCGGTCGCGGCGGCGAGGCCGGTGCCGGCGTACGGCCACAGCTTGGTGAGATCGCCGCCGCGGCCGACCGGGATGACCCGCCAGCCGGCCGCGCGCAGCACGTCACAGTTGTCGCGGTAGTTCTGGGTCGCGGCGGCCGTCGCCCGGGGCGAGAGCTGGGTCCAGCTGGCCGTGTCGAGGACGAGCGCGACGCCGATCGAGGATCCGCCGTGGATCGCGCGGGCGAGTTGCTCGGTGTCCTCCGACGTCATCGGCGCGACGATCGCGACGAAGAGCTCTTCGCCGCCGCCGCGCCGCAGCGCGGTCGTGCCGGCCTGCAGCGTCGTACCGGTCGAGGCGGTCTGCACGGCGAGGACGTCGAGCAGCACGCTTTCCATCGAGTGCGCGGCCAGGTCCACCGCGGTGACCTCGTCGCCGATGTCGGTCACCAGCCGGATGGTGAACCCGGCGCCGGCGAGATGCAGCCCGATCGAGGCCGCCGCCGACACCGCCCACTCGAACGAGCTCAGCGCGCCGTCGCCGTGGTGCGCGCCGGCGCGGCAGTCGAGCAGTACGACGGCGCGGCTCTGCCACGGCTGCTCCTCGCGCCGCACCATCAACTCGCCACGGCGCGCGGTCGACCGCCAGTGGATCCGGCGCAGGTCGTCGCCGAGGCGGTACTCCCGGGTCGCCGAGTCGTCTTCTCCGGCGGTCGCGACCGAACGGGACAGGCTCTCGCCCGCGCCCGCCCACTCGCCGCCGAGCCGGGTCTCGGGCAGGTGATGCACGACCGGCGTGACCATCAGCGATTCGACCGACGTGAACGCGCGCGGCAACTCGACCAGCCCGAACGGATCGGTCAGCCGGACCGTCAGCGGCCCGATCCGGAACCGGCCGCGGACCTGCGAGTGGACCGAGTACTCCACCTCGATCGTGCGCTGCGGCAGCACCCGGTCGAGGACGAACCGCGGGCGGCCGCCGAGCAGGTACGGCACCGTGTCCTCGGCGAGCATGACGCCGGTCGGCAGCCGGGAGACGTTCTGCAGCCGCAGCACGACGGTCGAACTGGACCCCGCCGGCACCCGGACCGGGTCGAGCCGCCGGTTGCAGGTCAGCCGGTAGCGGGTCCGCGCGACCAGCGTGTACGACAGCAGCGGCAGCGCGATCAGGAAGACACCGACCCGGGTGACGTTGATCTCGCGCAGCGCCAGCCCGGGCACCAGCGCCGCGAATCCCGATGACAGCACGCAGCGCCCGCGCACGGTCAGCCCGGCCAGGGCGCGCGAGAGGCGGCGCACCACCATCAGCCGCTGCGCCGCCGGCGCGGCTCGCCGCTGTCGGGGACCGGTACGGACGCCACGATGTCGGCGACCACGGACTGCGTCGTACGGCGGGCGACCTGCGCCTCGGCCGAGAGCAGCAGCCGGTGGGCCAGCACCGGGACGGCGAGGTTCTGCAGGTCGTCGGGCAGCACGTAGTCCCGGCCGTCGAGCGCGGCCGTGGCCCGGCCGGTGCGCAGCAGGTGCAGCGTCGCCCGCGGCGACGCGCCGAGCCGCAGCTCCCGGTTGCCCCGGGTGGCGGTGACGAGGTCGATCGCGTAGCGGCGGACCGACTCGGCGACGTAGACCGACCGAACGGCGGCGATCAGCTTGGCGACCTCGAGCCCGTCGGAGACCGGGTCGAGGTCCTCCAGCGGTGAGCCGGCGCCGTGGTGGTCGAGGACCGCGAGCTCGGCGTCGGCGCTCGGGTAACCGATCGCCAGCCGGGCGCTGAAGCGGTCGCGCTGGGCCTCGGGCAGCGGGTAGGTGCCCTCCATCTCGACCGGGTTCTGGGTCGCGATGACCATGAACGGCGCCTCGAGCGCGTAGGTGATGCCGTCGACGGTGACCTGGCGCTCTTCCATCGACTCCAGCAGCGCCGACTGCGTCTTCGGCGAGGCGCGGTTGATCTCGTCGCCGACGACGAGGTTGGCGAAGATCGCGCCGGGCTTGAACTCGAACTCGCGGCTCTCCTGGTTCCACACCGAGACGCCGGTGATGTCGCTCGGCAGCAGGTCCGGGGTGAACTGGATCCGCCGGACCGAGCAGTCGATCGACCTGGCCAGGGCCTTCGCGAGCATCGTCTTGCCGACGCCCGGGACGTCCTCGATGAGCAGATGGCCTTCGGCGAGCATCACGGTAACCGCGAGCCGCACCGCGTCGGTCTTGCCTTCGATCACCTGCTCGACCGCCGCGACGATGTGCGATGCGTGCAACGCGACGTCTTCGAGCCCGACCGCGGCTCTTGCACGAGTGGGCACTCATCGCCTCCGATTCGCCTCGCCGTTGCGGCGGATCTCTGTCGCAGCTCTGTCGCGCTTTTCACGCGCGATCAGTCTTGCAGGTTCGCCGCCTTCCGTGCCGGTCGTTCGGTAACGACTTGGCTGCGGTGCATCCGGCCGGGCGGTCGCGCTCAAGTGGGGCCGGAAACTGCCGAAGAGGTTGACCAGGGAGTGAAGTGGAGTACAGTGGTGCAACATGGATGACGAGGGGAAGGGCGGGCCATGTTCCTCGGCACGTACTCCCCGCGGCTCGACGAAAAGGGCCGCGTCTTCCTGCCGGCCAAGTTCCGCGACGAGCTCGCGGGGGGCCTGGTGATCACGAAGGGGCAGGAGCGATGCCTCTACGTCTTCTCCGCGGCCGAGTTCGGCCGGCTCACCGAGCGGCTGCGCGAGGCGCCGCTGACCGCGAAGGGCGCGCGCGACTACAGCCGGGTGTTCTTCGCCTCGGCTCATGACGACACGCCGGACAAGCAGGGGCGGGTCACCGTCCCGCCGGGGCTGCGGGAGTACGCCGGCCTCGACCGGGACTGCGTCGTGATCGGCGCGAACACCAGGGTCGAGATCTGGGACGCGGCCGCGTGGACGACCTACCTCGCCGGCCAGGAAGAGCAGTTCTCCTCGCTGTCCGAGGAGGTGCTTCCCGGCATCGTCTAACCGGGCATCGTCTGAACCTTTTCCTGAGGTGTGGCTCCCGCCCGCGCATCCCGTCCGCTGGCCGCATCTGGCGCACTTCCCCGGCGCCAGGCGCGGGGGCGGGAACCAGACCTCAGGACCATCGGCGCACCAGCGTTATCGCACTCATCGTCCAAGGGTCGAGTCGAGATAGAGAGGAATACCCGAGTGAACGAACCGGTCGGCCACGTTCCGGTGATGCTCCGGCGTGTCCTCGACCTGCTCGGCCCGGCGCTGTCCGCCCCCACCGCGGTCGTCGTCGACGCCACCGTGGGGCTCGGCGGGCACGCGGCGGCGATGCTCGCGGCACACCCCGACCTGCGCCTGATCGGCCTCGACCGCGACCCGGCGGCGCTGGAGCGCAGCGCGGCCCGGCTGGCGGCGTTCGGCCCGCGCGTGCGCCTCGTGCACACCCGCTACGACGCGCTGCCGGAGGTGCTGGACGAGGCGGGGGTACGGCGGCTCGACGCGGCGCTGTTCGACCTCGGCGTCTCCTCGTTGCAGCTCGACGACGACGTCCGTGGCTTCGCCTACTCCCGCGACACACCCCTGGACATGCGGATGGACCCGACCGTGGGCCTCACGGCAGCCGACGTGGTCAACACCTACCCGGTCGCGGAGCTCGCCCGGGTGCTGCGGGTCTACGGCGAGGAGCGGTTCGCGCGCCGGATCGCGGAGGCGATCGTGCGGGCGCGCCCGCGCGCGACCTCGGCCGTTCTCGCCGAACTGGTCCGTACGGCGGTGCCCGCCGCGACCCGCCGGACCGGCGGCCATCCGGCCAAGCGCACGTTCCAGGCCCTGCGGATCGAGGTGAACGACGAGCTCGCCGTCCTCGAAACGGCGCTGCCGGCCGCGATCGCCGCGCTGCGGGTCGGCGGGCGGGTCGCGGTCCTGAGCTACCACTCGCTCGAAGACCGGATGGTCAAGCGGGTGCTCGCCGCCGGTGCGGTGCCGAGCGCGCCGCCGGATCTGCCGGTCGTGCCCGAAGCGGCCCAGCCGACGCTGCGGCTGCTCACCCGTGGCGCGGAGACCCCGGACGACGACGAGGTCGCCGGCAACCCGCGGGCCACGTCCGCGCGGCTGCGCGCCGCCGAGCGAGTGCGGGCAGCAGCATGACCCCGCCAGTCTCGCGGCGCGTGCGCGGGCAGGTGGACGCATGAGCGCTCTCGCGCCGGCGCGCGCGCTGCCGGTACCGCCGCGCCCAGCCCGATCGACCGCTACAGCCCGATCGACCGCCGCGGCCCGGCCTCGGCCGGCCGCCGCCGCCCGGCCGAAACTGGTCGTCGTACCGCGACCGACCGCCGGTCGGGTCCCGTTCGTGCTGGCGGTGGCGGGCGTGCTCGCGATCGGACTGGTCGCGTTGCTGCTGCTGCACACCCTCGCCGCGCAGGACGCGTTCACCGTGCACAAGCTCACCTACCGTTCCGCCGCGCTCGCCGACCAGGAGCAGGCGCTCACGATCGCGAACGAGCAGGCGCAGGCACCGAGCAGTTTGGCGTTGCGCGCGAGCGGGCTCGGGATGGTCCCGGCCGAGTCGCTGCGGGTCACCCGTCTGCACGGCCGGCCGGCCGCACTGCTCTACGCGCCGCCGGCACCGCCCGCGCCGGCCGTGAGCCCGAGCGCAAGCCCGAGCGCGAAGCCGACCGCCTCGGCCACGCCGACGCACGCAGCGACGAAGCCGGCGGCAAAGCCCACGATCAAACCGACCGTTGCCCCGCACTGACGTCGGAGACCTGGTGACCACATTCGCGCCCGATGTGCCGCGTGTCGTGGTCGCCGGCGCTCCGAACTGGATCTGAGTGCGCGACACGCGTCCTGCACGCTCGGCGCGGCAACCGCGAACCGCCGCGGACAAGCGGCAGGCTGAACCCATGTCCCCGGCCGCCCAGCCGCGCCCGCGGGTGGCCCAGCCGCGCACCGCCCGCTCGCGTACCGCCCAGCCGCGTACGGCCCAGCCCCGTACGGCGGCGCAGTTGCGCGGCGTGCCGGCGCAGCGGGCCGCCGCCGTCCGCCGCCCACCGCCGGGGTCGCCGCCGAAGGCAGGACGCCGACCGCCGCGGCGCCGCCCCGATCCGCGGCGGCGGCTCGAGGTCATCTTGATCCTGGTGCTGTTCGTGCTCACGCTGGTCGGCGGCAAGCTGGTCCAGCTGCAAGGGCTGGACCGCACGGCGTTCACCAGGATGGCGGCCAAGCAGCGACTGCACACCGTCACGATCACCGCGCCGCGCGGCACGATCGTCGACCGCAACGGCGCTCCGCTCGCGCAGACCGTCGACGCGCGCGACGTGTACGCCGACCCGCGCCACGTCGTCGACGCCGCCGGCACCGCGGCCGAGCTGGCGCCGCTGCTCGGCATGACCCCGGCGGCGCTTGCGCCGATGCTGCAACGCCCGACGTCGTACGTCCTGCTCGCGCATGCCGTCACCCCGGCCCTGTCGGCGCAGATCATCGGCCTGCAACTGCCGGGCATCGGCGTACTCCCGACGACCCGGCGGGTCTACCCGGACGGCACGCTCGCCTCGAACGTCGTCGGGTTCGTGCACTCGGACGGCAGCGGCGCGGCCGGCCTGGAGTACTCGTTCCAGAACCTGCTCGCCGGCCACGACGGCGCGCGCACGTTCGAGACCGGGCTGTCCGGGTCGCCGATCCCCGACGGGCACGACGTGCTCACTCCCGCCGTACCCGGTCACGGCCTGCGGATGACGTTGCAGCGCGACATCCAGTGGGAGGCGCAGCAGGCGATCGCCGCGCAGGTGCGCAAGGTCAAGGCGGACAGCGGCACGGTCGTCGTCATGGACCCGACGACCGGGCAGATCCTCGCGCTCGCGGTCGCCCCCGGTTACGACGCGAACGCGCCGGCCGGCAAGGCGGTCGGCGCGGACCCCGCGATCAACGACGTCTACGAACCGGGCAGCGTCAACAAGGTCATCACGATGTCCGCGGCGTTGCAGGAAGGCCTGTTCACGCCGACCCCGCCGATCACCGTCCCGCCGGTGCTGCACTACGCGGGCACGACGTTCCACGACGCGGAGGGGCACGGACGCGAGCGGCTCACGTTGACCGGTGTGCTCGCGAAGTCGAGCAACATCGGCACGATCGAAGTGGCCGACCGGCTGAAGGCGCCAAAACTTTTCCAGTATTTGCAGGCATACGGCTTCGGTCGTCCGACAGGTGTCGGGCTGCCCGGCGAGGAGGACGGCCTGCTACCGGCGCTGGCCGCGTGGAGTTCGACCACGCTGCCGACGGTCGCGTTCGGGCAGGGCATCGGGGTCACCGCGCTGCAGGTCGCGAGCGTCTACGCCACGATCGCGAACGGCGGCGTGCGGGTCACGCCTAACCTCGTCCTCGGCACGACCGATGCGAACGGACGCCTGCGTCCGGCGCCGGCACCGTCGCACCGGCGAGTGATCAGCGCGACGGTCGCGCACGAGCTCTCGGACATGCTCGAAGCGGTCACGACCGACGAAGGCACCGCGCCGGCCGCGCGGATCAGCGGCTACCGGATCGCGGGCAAGACCGGTACCGCGCAACGGCCCGACGGCAAGGGCGGCTACTCCGGTTACACCGCGTCGTTCGTCGGCTTCGCGCCGGCCGACAAGCCGCGGCTGCTGGTCGAGGTCGTGTTGCAGAACCCGCGGGCCGGCCACTTCGGCGGTGTCGTCGCGGCGCCGGTGTTCCACGACGTCATGTCGTTCGCGTTGCAGACGCTGGGCATCGCACCGACCGGCACCCGCCCGCCCAAGGCCCGGCTGACTTGGTAGCCGACGGTAACCTCCGTAGCCGATGGCCCCCACACCTCGACCGAGCGCAACGCCCGGTCGACCCCTCCGCGGGCTGCTCCAACGACTCCCCGGCGCGTCCATCCACGGTGTCGACGACGTCTTCGTCACCGGCATTACGCACGACTCGCGGGCGGTGCGTCCGGGTGACATCTACCTCGCCCGCTCGGGCGAGCACGCGCACGGCGTCGCGTATGTGGCGGAAGCGCTCGCGGCCGGCGCCCTCGCCGTACTCACCGATCCGCCGTCCGTCGTGTCGGCGGTCGCGGCCGGAGTCGAGACGGT
Source organism: Frankiales bacterium (assembly GCA_025980325.1). Taxonomy (GTDB): domain Bacteria; phylum Actinomycetota; class Actinomycetes; order JAFAQI01; family JAFAQI01; genus BP-197. The sequence continues at coordinate 3,497 of JAICXQ010000018.1, read as the reverse complement.
GATCGTCGTCGCCGATCCGCGTGCTGCCGCCGGGCCCGCCGCGGCGTGGGTGTACGGCGATCCGGCCCGCGACCTCGACGTCATCGGCGTCACCGGCACGAACGGGAAGACGACGGTCGCGTACCTGCTCGACGGCGGCTTGCGCGCGGCCGGTCGCCGGACCGGGTTGGTCGGTACGGTCGAGACCCGGATCGGTGACGACGTCATACCGAGCGCGCGCACGACGCCGGAGGCGACCGATCTGCAGGCGGTGTTCGCGGTGATGCGCGAGCGCGGCGTCACCGCGGTCGCGATGGAAGTGTCGAGCCATGCGCTCGCGCTGGATCGGGTCGCGGGTACGACGTTCGCGGTGTCGGCGTTCACGAATCTCTCGCAGGATCATCTCGACTTCCACGCCGACATGGACGACTACTTCGCGGCGAAGGCGCGACTGTTCACCGCGTCGTACTCGGCCCGGGCGGTCGTCTCGGTCGACGATTCCTGGGGCCGCCGTCTTTCCATGACCGCGACCGTCGACGTGATCACTGTCGGCGCGCCGCCGGCGGACTGGGTCCGGGTCGAGGAGACCGTGACCGCGAGCGGCGGCCGGACGACGCTGCGCGCGCCGGACGGCGCTCACCACGACATCGACGTGTCGCTGCCCGGCCGGTTCAATGCCCGCAATGCCGCGCTCGCGTACGTCGCGTTGCTGACCGCGGGGATCGAGCCGTCCGCCGCCCGCACCGGCATCGCGTCGGTCACGGCGATCCCGGGACGGATGGAACGCATCGACGCCGGCCAGCCGTTCCTGGCACTCGTCGACTACGCGCACACCCCGGCGGCGGTGACGACGCTGCTCGCGGAAGCGCGCGGATTGACGAGCGGTGGTCGCGTCGTCGTCGTCCTCGGTTGCGGCGGCGATCGGGATCGCGGCAAGCGTCCGCTGATGGGCGCGGCGGTTGCTCGCGGTGCCGACGTCGCGGTGCTGACGAACGACAATCCGCGGTCCGAGGATCCGCTCGCGATACTCGCCGCGATGGCCGACGGCGCGCGTGCGGCCGGCGGTAGCGCGGAGATCGTCGTGGAGCCCGATCGCCGGCGGGCGATCGGGTTGGCGGTGCAGCGCTGCGCGCCCGGCGACGTACTCGTCGTGGCCGGCAAAGGACACGAGCAGGGTCAGGAGCAGGACGGCGTCGTCACACCGTTCGACGATCGGGTCGTGCTGAAAGAAGCACTCGGTCTCTTGCTCGGCGAGGCGACATGATCCCGTTGCGATTGCACGAGATCGCGCGCGCGACCGGCGGGCGCCTGGTCGACGTCGCCGACCCCGATCGCATCGTCGACGGCCCGGTCGTGCTCGACTCGCGTGCCGCAGTCGGCGGCTCGTTGTTCGTCGCCGTACGGGGTGAGCACGTCGACGGGCACGACTTCGCTGCGGCCGCGATCGACGGTGGAGCGGTCGCCTACCTCGGCACTCGCGAGGTCGGGGCGGCGGGCATCGTCGTCGACGATGCGGCCATCGCGCTCGGTGCGCTCGCGAGTGCGGTGCTGCGCCGGCTGCCGGCGACCCGCGTCGTCGGCGTGACCGGTTCGGCCGGCAAGACCTCGACGAAGGATCTGCTCGGCGCGGTGTTCGCGACCGCGGGCCCGCCGGTCGCGCCGGCCGGCAACCTCAACAACGAGTACGGCCTGCCGTTGACGGTCACGACGGCGCAACCGGACACCGAGACGATCGTGCTCGAGTACGGCGCCCGCGGCGTCGGTCACATTCGCTACCTCACGACGATCGCGCCGCCGCACATCGGCGTCGTGCTCAACGTCGGTTCCGCGCATCTCGGCGAGTTCGGCAGCCGCGAGATGGTCGCGCAGGCGAAGGGGGAGTTGGTCGAGTCGCTGCCGGTCGACGGCGCGGCGATCCTCAACGCCGACGATCCGCTGGTCGCGGCGATGGCGGCGCGGACACAAGCGAGTGTGGTGACCTACGGCGTCGCGGAGACGGCCGACGTGCGGCTGAGCGAGTTGACCACCGACGAAGCCGCGCGGGCGCGGTTCGTCGTGTCGACGCCGAAGGGTCGCGCGTCGGTGACGTTGGCGTTGCACGGTGCGCATCACGCGCACAACGCGGCGGCCGCGATCGCCGCCGGCCTCGCGGCGGGGCTCGATTTCGACCCGATGGTCGCCGCGGTCGAAGCCGCGACCGCGCGCAGCCCGCACCGGATGGACGTGCGGGTGCGCGCCGACGGCGTCGTCGTCATCGACGACGCGTACAACGCGAGCCCCGACTCGATGCTCGCCGGCCTGCGCGCATTGGTCGCGACGAAGACGAACGGCCGGCGGTGGGCGGTGCTCGGCGCGATGCGCGAACTCGGCGTCGAGTCCGAGCCGGCGCATCGCGACATCGGCGAACAGTCCGCCCGACTCGGCGTCGACCGGCTCGTCGTCGTCGGTCCCGATGCCGCGCCGATCGCGTCGGCTGCGACGGCGGCCGGCGCGGCCGTGACGTCCGTCGGCGACGTGGACGAGGCCGCGCAACTGCTCGTCGCCGAGGTGAGCAGCGGCGACGTCGTACTCGTCAAAGCGTCCAATTCGGAACGGTTGTGGCGGGTCGCCGACAAGCTGGTCGAGGCATGAGAAACGTCCTCGTCGCGGCACTCACGTCGCTGGTGCTGTCGTTGCTCGGTACGCCGTTCGCGATCCGGTTCTTCCGTGCCCGCGGTTACGGCCAGCTGATCCGCGACGACGGGCCGACGACGCATCACACCAAGCGCGGCACGCCGACGATGGGCGGGACGGTCATCATCGCCGCGACCGTCATCGGCTACCTCGTCGCGCACGCGGTGTTCCTGCGCGGGTTCACCGCGTCCGGGGTGCTGGTGTTGTCGTTGATGACCGGGCTGGGCGCGGTCGGGTTCGTCGACGACTTCATCAAGATCCGCAAGCAGCGCAGCCTCGGGCTGACGACGACGGCGAAGTTCGGCGGGCAGGCGATCGTGGCGATCGCGTTCGGCATCGCCGCGACCCGGTTCACCAACGTGCACCACCTCTCGCCGGTCTCGTCGCACTTGTCGTTCGTCCGCGACTACGGGCTCGACTTCAGCGCCGTCGGCTTCGTCATCTGGGCGTACCTCATGGTGACGGCGACCTCGAACGGCGTGAACCTCACCGACGGCCTCGACGGTCTCGCGACCGGCGCGTCGACGATGGTGTTCGGCGCGTACGTCATCATCGCGTTCTGGCAGTTCGGCAACAGCTGCACGGTGCCGGGAAACAGCGTCGCCGCCAACTGCTACATGGTCCGCGATCCACTGGACGTCGCGATCATTTCGGCTGCCGCGATGGGGGCGTGTTTCGGCTTCCTGTGGTGGAACGCGTCACCGGCGCGGATCTTCATGGGTGACACCGGATCGCTGGCCCTCGGCGGCGCGCTCGCCGGCATCGCGATGACGACCCGGACCGAGTTGTTGCTGATCGTGCTCGGCGGCCTGTTCGTGGTGGAGACGTTGTCGGTGATCCTGCAG
>JAICXQ010000108.1 GCA_025980325.1 Frankiales bacterium | reverse complement strand
GATCTCGCTGCCGACGACGCTCACCGCGCCCGCGGTCGTGCACTTCTCCGAGACGGTGACCGGTCTTGCCGCCGGCGCCGCGAAGATCGTCGTCAGCGGTACGACGGCGACGGTCGCGACCGTCGCGGCGTGCGTGAGCGGATCGTCGTTCGTGCCGTGCACCTCGTCGTACAGCGTCGTGCGGCTGAAGCCGCGAGCCGCGTTGTTGCCGGGACACCACTACACGGGGCTCGTCGCCGCCGGTGCGACGCACGATCTCGCGGCGAACGCGTCGAAGGCCGGCAGCGCCGCGTTCCGGGCGGCGCGTTCGGTGCAGGAATCCGATGCCCCGGTGCATGCGGCGTGGACGTCGGTGCGGACGACCGCTGCCTATGGCGGCAGCTACGTGACCGAACACCTCTCCGGCGCGAGCGCGGCGTGGACGTTCAGCGGCACGTCGGTCTACTGGTGGACGGTCACCGGCCCGGCGCAGGGCAAGGCGTCGGTGTACGTCGACGGCGTCCGCAAGGCGGTCGTCAGCAACTACGCGAGCGGGACGCACTACCACGTCTCGCGGCTGGTCAAAGGCCTCGCGAACACGCGGCACACGGTCAAGATCGTCGTGCTCGGGCTGAAGGGATCGACCGCCGGCACCGGCACGTTCGTCGCGGTCGACGGCTTCACCGTCGGCCGCACGATGACGGCGTCGCCGGTCTTGACGACCACGTGGCGATCCGTTCCGAGCAGCCACTTCTCCGGCGGCCGCGCGATCATCGCCGACCGCGCCGGCGAGACCGTCACCGTCGTGTTCCGCGGCACCGGCATCAGCTGGGTCACGATGCGCGGCACGAACCAGGGCATCGCGAAGGTCTACCTCGACGGCGTGCTCAAAGCGACGATCGACGACTACAGCACGGTCACGTCGTACGGCGTCGGCCGGTCGCTCACCCGGCTCGCCGACAAGGTGCACACGTTGAAGATCGTGGTCACCGGGACGCACCACCGCGGCGCGAAGGGCTCGGTCGTCACGGTCGATCGGTTCGCCGTCGCCTGATCTCGCACCGCGATCTGTCCGGGTTTGCCGTCGCATGCGCCAACAATCCCGGCGGCTAGCCAGTAAGGACCAGTCGTCGATAGCCCGATAGGACTAGTAGCGGATAGCCCGCTCGCCGGTCGTCCCGGTGCGGTCCTTCGGAGACACACTCGATGCCCACTCGATCCCGCTCCGCCCGGCTCGTCGTTCCGTTCGCCGTCGCGATCGCTCTCGGCGGCGGCGTCGCGTCGTACGCCGGCCAACCGTCCGCGACCGTGACGTACCGCGACGTTCACGCGTGTGACCGCGCACCGGTCGGCTGGGTCTCCTGCTCGGCGATCCGTCGGGACATGAGCAGCAACGGCAAGAAGCCGCACTCCGGCGGCACGACGACGCCGGCCGGCTACGGCCCGGCGGCGCTGAAGAGCGCGTACGCCGTACCGGCGACGTCGACGACGGCGACGGTCGCGATCGTCGACGCGTACGACGACCCGTCGGCCGAAAGCGACCTCGCGACATACCGCACGCAGTTCGGGCTCGCGCCGTGCACGACCAGCAACGGCTGCTTCCGCAAGGTCAACCAGTCGGGCAGCGGCTCGATGCCGCCGGCGAACGCGGGGTGGTCGCAGGAGATCGCGCTCGACGTCGACATGGTGTCGGCGATCTGCCCGTCGTGCCACCTCCTTCTCGTCGAGGCGACCTCGGCGACGGTCGGCAACCTGTCGGCCGCCGTGCAGACCGCGGCCAAGTTGGGCGCGGTCGCGATCAGCAACAGCTATGGCGGCAACGAGTTCGCCGGCGAGACGAGCTACGACGCGGCGTACGACCAGCCCGGCATCGCGGTGACCGTGTCGTCCGGCGACAGCGGTTACGGCGTGCAGTACCCCGCCGCTTCGCCGTACGTCATCGCGGTCGGCGGCACGTCGCTGAAGCAGCAAGGCGGCGCGTGGACCGAGTCGGCGTGGAGCGGCGCCGGCAGCGGGTGCTCGGCCTACGAACCGAAGCCGAGCTGGCAGAAGGACGGCGGCTGCGCGCGGCGCACCGTCGCCGACATCAGCGCGGTCGCGGACCCGAACACCGGCGTCGCCGTCTACGACAGCTACGGCCAGAGCGGCTGGCTCGTGTTCGGTGGCACCAGCGTCGCGTCGCCGATCGTCGCGAGCATGTACGCCGTCGCCGGCAACCGCGTCTCGACCGCCTCGAGTGTCTACGGCAACGTCGCGTCACTGCGCGATGTCACCAGTGGCAGCAACGGAAACTGCTCGCCCGCGTACCTGTGCACCGCGGGGTCCGGGTACGACGGCCCGACCGGCCTCGGCACCCCGCAAGGTGCCGGCGCGTTGTAGGGCGGCTCGTCTAGATCTGGTTGCACCGCCCGTAGTCGGTGTGGGTGCCGCCGAAGGCGACGAACGACGAGACGTCCGCGCCGTTGCCGACGTCGCTACCGACGAGCGGGTTACCGCCCGGGCCGCCGACGTTGCCGCCCTTCTTGATGTGCTGCGCGCCGAACTCGGTGAACGACCAGCTGGCTCCGACGTCGGAGTCGTTGATGTGCTGCGGGTTCAGCCCGAGGTTGGAGTTCGCGAAGACCAGCTTCCCGTTCACGTCACCGGTGCCGTTGTCGGAGCCGATCGACAGGCTGGATCCCTTGTTGCTGCATGACAGCGACGAGAGCGTCAGCGTGCTGAACGCGGCGACGTCGAAGTTGGTCGAGAAGTGGCCGTTGGTGACGCCGATCTTGCCGTCCTGCACACACCGGCCGATGAAGAAACCGGCACCGGTCGGATCCACGTAGTAGATCCACGGGTTGCCGCCGACGCCGCCGAGCGGCGGCTGCTTGTTGATCTGCGGCGACGACGAGCCGGTGTTGCTGACGAGGCTCAGCTCGGCTTGCCCGACGGTCTGGTAGGTGTGCGTGCCCTTGACGTTGTTCTTGAACGTCAACTCCACGCCGAATCCGCCGAGGGTCACGTCGGACGACAGCGTGATGTGCGGGCCGGTGTTGTCACACCACGATTGATCCGACAGTACGTCGACCGTCGAGTGGCCCGGCACGGAGAAGTGCTGGGTGACGGTCTGCGTCGCATCGGCGGCGGGCACCATGAACGGCGCCGCGACTACCGCAGACGCCGCTGTCACCAGCACGGCGGTCAACTTGTGCTTCATCGGTTCCCCCAGTGAGAGAGATCGATCGTCGCCGTCGGGCCGCGCCCGCAGCGTCTGCCACCTGCATCGTGTTGCCGCAACGCGCGTTGCGCAGCGATCTGCGGCTAGATGGCCCGTGGAGATCTTCTCAACGTTCGGCCTGCCAGGTGGGCTGCCAACCGGGTTACCGGGCTAGCCCTCAGCTGCTGCTGTCGAGACCCGACGTACCAAGGATGCTCGCCGACGTGACGCCGCTGCCGGCGCACTGCTGCGGGCTGGCGTCGAAGATCAGATCGCCGAACGCCGCGTCGCCTTTGTCCCGAGTGGTCCGGTAGATCTTCTTGCCGACCTTGTACGACGGCAACACCTTGCCCTGCAGGACGACCTCGGAGCCGGCCGACTGCGTGGTGTAACTGGTGATCGTCGTCGTCCGGTCGGCCCAGGTCACCAGCGCGACGCCGCTCGTCGTGTTGTTCGCGCAGGTGCCCGAACCCCTGGACGGCACGAGGGTCGCGATCTTGCCGCCGGCCGGCGTCCCGGGACTGCCCTCGCACGACGTCACGATGCCGGTGAACGTGTACGTGAAGGAGTGCGCACTCGTGTTCGGGCCGTGCTTGAAGTACGCCCCGCCGTAGAGGTAGCAACCGCCGCCGCTCGGGGTCGCACCGGCGGGGACGGCGATCGCAGCACCGGCACCGGCCAGCGCGACTGACGTGACGGCGACGACGAGACGGGTCGGGATGCGCATCGGGGAGAACCTCCGAGCCGGCAGGGCGGGCGTAGTCGGATGTCTGCCTGATCCCTCCCCGCAACAGGTATGGCGAAACCGATGGTCGCCACCCGACTTAGGCTTGCAGGCGTGAGCATGCGTCCCACGGACTTCCGGTTGCCCGGCGCGGTCGACCTTTCCGGGCTCAAGGCCCGCGCGAGCGCGCCGCCACCGTCGCGTCAGCAGTCCCCGCCGGGCGAGGCGACCGGCCACGTCATCGACGTCACCGAAGCCGACTTCGAGACCGCGGTCGTCGAGCAGTCGATGCAGGTGCCGGTCATCCTCGATTTCTGGGCGTCGTGGTGCGGCCCGTGCAAGCAGCTCTCGCCGGTCCTCGAACGGATGGCGGCGGCCGACGGCGGCAAGTGGGTGCTCGCGAAGATCGACTGTGACGCCGAGCAACGGCTCGCCGCCGCGTTCCAGGTGCAGAGCATCCCGGCGATCTTCGCCGTGATCGCCGGTCAACCCGTACCGCTGTTCCAGGGCGCGTTGCCGGAGCAGCAGATCCGGCCGGTGATCGACGAGGTGCTCAAGGTGGCCGCCGCCAACGGCGTGTCCGGCCGGCACGACGGCGCCGCGCCCGGCCCCGGTTCCGCTGAGTCCGCGGCCGACACGGTGCCGGATGCGCGGGCAGCGGCGGACGACGCCGCGCAGGCGGCACTGGAGCGCGGCGACCTCGCCGTCGCGGCCGCGGTCTTCCGCGACCTGCTCGCCAAGAACCCGAACGACGCCGACGCGAAGCTCGCGCTCGCCCGGGTGGAGCTTCTGGTCCGGACCGAAGGGCTCGATCCGGCGCGCACGCACGCGACGGCCGCGAGTGCCCCCGACGACATCGACGCGCAGCTGACCGCAGCCGACGTCGACATGGTGGTCGGCGACGTCGCGCCCGCGATCGACCGGCTGGTCGAGTTGCTCCGCCGTACGGCGGGATCGGATCGCGACCGGGTCCGCGAACGGCTGCTCGGGTTGTTCGAGTTGCTGGAGCCCGACGATCCGCGCCTCGCTGCCGGGCGCCGCGCAATGGCCAACGCGTTGTTCTGACCCGCGCGCCGCCTGCAATCCACCCACGCTCGGTTACGCAGCGTGGCCACGAGACCGCTATGTCTGCGCGCACCCAACCCGCTGCCGGGTTGTCCTCAAGCCGCTGACGGTTGAGGTCAACCTCCGGGGTGGTTAGTCGCCGAAACACATGGGTGGGGGCGGCTACTGGCCGTGACGGCGCCGGCCGCGCTCGTCAGCGGCCGGCGAGGCCAGCCAGAGCACACCCAGCGGCGGCACGCGGAGCACGGCGCTCGCCGGTTGGCCGTGCCACGGCTCGCCGGTCGCGTGCACGGTGCCCATGTTGCCGACGCCGCTGCCCGCGTACAGATCGGCGTCGGTGTTGATGACCTCGCGCCACTCGCCCGCCAACGGCAGGCCGACCCGATAGCCCTCGTGTGGCCCACCGGAGAAGTTCGCGACGACCGCGACCGCCGATCCGTCCTCGCCCCAGCGCAGGAACGAGAAGACGTTGCCCTCCGCGTCGTTCGCGTCGATCCACTGGAAGCCGGCGCCGTCGGCGTCGAGGGTCCACAGCGCCGGCGTCTGCTTGTAGACGTGGTTGAGGTCGCGGATCAGCTGCCACACGCCGTGGTGATCCGGCAGGTCGAGCAGCCACCAGTCGAGCGACCGCGCCTCCGACCACTCCGACTCCTGGCCGAACTCGCTGCCCATGAACAGCAACTGCTTGCCGGGGTGCGCCCACATGTAGGCATACAGCGCGCGCAGGTTCGCGAGCTGTTGCCAGCGATCACCGGGCATCTTGCCCAGCAGCGAACCCTTGCCGTGCACGACCTCGTCGTGCGACAGCGGCAACACGAAGTTCTCGGTGAAGGCATAGACCATCGAGAACGTCATCTGATGGTGGTGCCACTGCCGGTGGATC
>JAICXQ010000039.1 GCA_025980325.1 Frankiales bacterium | reverse complement strand
ACGTTCGCCTGGAAGCAGGTCGCGTTCCGGATCAAGGGCGTCGAGGATCCGGCCCACATGGAGGAGGCGAAGCAGGCCGCGCTCGCCTTCGTCGCCGGTCACCGGGTCGACGACGTCCTCGCCCTCGGCGAGGAGATCTACGACGAGCTCATGGCCGGGCGGATCTGGTCCGGCACCCGGGCGCTGGCCCAGTTGCACCTCGACGCCGGCCAGCGGGTCTGGCTGGTCACCGCGACGCCGGCCGAGCTGGCGTCGCTGATCGCCCGCCGGCTCGGCTTGACCGGCGCGCTCGGCACGGTCGCCGAGAGCCGGGACGGCGTCTACACGGGCCATCTCGTCGGCGAGCCGCTGCACGGCCCGGCGAAGGCCGAGGCCATCCGCGCGCTCGCCGAGCGCGAAGGGCTGGACCTGACCCGCTGCGCGGCGTACTCGGACTCGGCGAACGACGTGCCGATGCTCAGCCTGGTCGGCCATCCGGTTGCGGTGAACCCGGACGCGCAGCTACGGCGGATCGCGCGCGAAAAGGGCTGGGAGATTCGCGACTTCCGCACCGGGCGCAAAGCGGCGAAGGTCGGCGTCCCGGCCGCTGCGGGCGCAGGTGCGGTGGCCGGCGGAATCGCGGTCGGCTTGGCGCTGCACCGCCGCCGGCGTTAGGCGAACTTAAAAGAACACCGAGCGACGGGCGAGCAGCAGCTTGTACAGGCTCTGCTGGATGACCTCACGGACCTGGTCGGTGAGGTTGAACACGAGCATCGGATCGTCGGCAGCGGCCGGGTCGAGCTCGTTCGTCGCGATCGGCTCGCCGAACTCGATGATCCACTTCGACGGCAGCGGCAGCAGGCCGAGCGGCCCGAGCAACGGAAACGTCGGCGTGACCGGCACGTAGGGAAAACCGAACAACCGCGCCAAAATCTTGACGTTGCCGATGATCGGGTAGATCTCCTCGGCGCCGACGATCGAGCACGGGACGATCGGCACGCCGGACCGGATCGCCGCCGACACGAACCCGCCGCGGCCGAAGCGCTGCAGCTTGTACCGCTCGGAGAACGGCTTGCCGATGCCCTTGAACCCCTCCGGCCAGACACCGGCCAGCTCACCCGAGGACAGCAGCCGTTCGGCGTCCTCGTTGCAGGCCAGCGTGCCGCCGGTCTTGCGCGCGATCGGCGCGATCAGCGGCGAGCGGAAGACGAGATCGGCGCCGAGCATGCGCAGGTGCCGGTGCGCCGGGTGGTGGTCGTGAATGGCGATCTGGGTCATCACCGCGTCGAGCGGCACCGTGCCGGAGTGGTTCGCGACGACGAGCGCGCCGCCCTCGGCCGGGATGTTGTCCAGCCCGCGAGCCTCGACCCGGAAGTACTTCTCGTACAGCGGCCGGACGCTCGCGAGGAACACCGACTCGGTCAGCTCCGGGTCGAACCCGAAGTCGTCGACGGGGTAGTCGCCGGTGATCCGCCGGCGCAGGAAGGCGAGGCCGCCGGCGAGCCGGCGTTCCCACTCGGGCGCGACCGCGGCGGCCTCGGCCTCCAACCGCTCGGCGAGGTGCTCGTCGCACAGCCCGTCGGCGACGACCGCCTCGCGGCAACGCTTGCCGTCGCTCGCATTCGCGGTGCAGCGCGCGCTGCGGCGGCTGCGCCGCGGCGGTACGGACTCGCGGCCGTCGATCGGGATGACCCTGGCCTCAGGCATGCACACCTCCGATCGTCGCGCTGCGGCGACGTTCGGCGGTGGCGAGCAGGCGGCGTTCGAGGTGTTCGAGCCGGACGGGATCGACGTACTTGGTCAGGTTGCGGCAGGCGACGAAATCGTCGAACGCGCCAGCGGTCGTGAACGCCGGCGGGTAGCCGAAGTCGGTGCGCAGCCGGGTCGTGTCGACACCGCGGCCGAACTGCAGGAACTGCATCTGCTCCGGCGAGAAGTCGACGAGACCGGCACGCCGGAACACGGAGCCGACCGCCGAGACAGCCGGCGAGGGGATCTGCACCGACGTACGGCCGGCGCGCCGGATCGCTTGGGACAGAAGCAAAACTCCGGCACCGGCCACATTGAACGTGCCGCGACGCTCCTCGACGACCGAACGCCGCAACACCTCGATGCCGTCGTCTTCGTGGATGAACTGCACCCGTGGATCGAACCCGAACATGCGCGGCACCAGCGGCAACGAGAAGTAGCGGGTCAGCGGGGTGTCGATCCGCGGCCCGATGAAGTTCGCGAACCGCAGCAACGTCACGTCGACGTCCGGCCGGCGGCGGCCGAGCCCGCGCACGTACCCCTCGACCTCGGTCGAGTCCTTGCCGTAGCCGGATCGGAACTGCGAGCGCGGCTCCATGCCCTCGGTGAACAGCGCCGGGTCGCGCGAGGATGCGCCGTAGACCGCGGTCGTCGACTTCACGATCAGCTTGCGCAGCGACGGCGCCTTCTGGCATGCGGCGAGCAACTGCATCGTGCCGATGACGTTGATCTCTTTCATCGCCGTGCGCCCACCGGCACCGAACGGCGTCGCGATCACGCTCATGTGCACGACGGTGTCGACCTTCGCCGAGGCGATGACCTTCGCGATGATCGGGTTGCGGATGTCGGCGCGGACGAACTCGGTCCGGCCGACGTCCTGGCGCGGCGGAACGACGTCGACGCCGATGACGCGCTCGATGCCGGACTCGGCCGCGAGCAATGCGGCCAGCCGCCCGCCGAGGTAGCGCGAGACGCCGGTGACGAGGACGACGCGCGAACTCACCGGGTAACCGCCGGGCGGGCCCCCGGTGGTTCCTGCGGTACGCGCGCGATGACGATCGGGTCGCCGCGGTTGACCCGCAGCTCCTGGTCGGCCCGGCCGGCGTTGACGGCGAGCTGTACGGCGCGGAACGAGTCCTCGCACAGCGTCAGCTTGCCGGCGGCCACCTCGCCGAACGTGTGCGTGAAGGGCACCGACAGAGTCCGGCCGTTGCAGCGCACCTCGACCGTGTCGCCGAGGGTGATCCCCGCGGCCTCCAGGTCGGATCGGGCGACGTTGAGCGAGGCGTTGCCGAAGTGGTCGACCGCGCTGATCTCGGCGTGCACGTGGTCGTCGTCGACGACCGCCTCGTGCACTTCGAGAGTGACCAACTCGCCGGGGTCGAGCGCCGGACCGAAGTCGACGAGCGGCCGGCCGCTGGCGAGGTGAGCGGCGACCGGCGCGAAGATGTCGCGGCCGCGGAACGTCGCGTGGACGTGCTCCAGCCACAGGCTGCGGTTCGCGATCTCGACGACGCCCTTCACGCCGCCGCAGGCCTGCCAGCCGAGCGAGAGCAGGCCGTTGTCCGGCCCGACGAGCAGCGACCCGTCGCCGGTGCGGACGATGATGCCCCGCGCGGCATGCGCCCCCTGCGGGTCGACCATCGCCAAATGGACGGCGTGCGGCAGGAACGGCACCGCGGCGGCGAGCGACGTCGCGCCCTGCACGACGTCCTGCGGCGTGATCAGGTGGCAGATGTCGATGACGCGGACATGCGGGGCAATCCGCGCGACGACGCCCTTGCACACGCCGACGAACACGTCGTCGTGCCCGTAGTCGGACAGGAACGTTACCCAGTCGTAGCGGGCTCCCGACTCGGTAACGCTCCGCGTCACGCGCGCCACGCGGACCTACTTCTTGTTACGGCGCTGGACGCGTGTCTTCTTCAGCAGCTTGCGATGCTTCTTCTTCGCCATGCGCTTGCGACGCTTCTTGATGACCGAACCCACGCCAAGCCCCTCGCCGACCGGATGAATACCTCAGACCGGCAAGGCTACTCGGCAGTGGTCGCTGCACAACTCCGGCCGCAGCGAGCGCAGGCCAGGAGCTGTGCAGCGACCGCTCAGCCCGCTTCGAACATCGAGGAGTCGAGGTAGGCGTGGACCGCCTGTTCGGGCACGCGGAACGACCGGCCGACCCGGACGGCGGGCAGGGTCCCGCCGTGCACGAGCCGGTACACCGTCATCTTCGACACGCGCATCAACGAGGCGACTTCGGCGACCGTGAGGAAACGCAGTTCGCCGAGACCGCTCATGTTGCCGACGCCGGATGCAGGCATGCGACACCCGCCTTCTCACGCGCCGGCGCCGGCTTCCCCACCGGCGCGCCTGTCACACGCGTGCACTAGATCCCGAGAGTAGCCGTGTGACGGCTGTGAGTCACGAGGCAGGTGGGGCTAATCCCACTCACCCGTTCGGCGTAATGGGCCGAAGTGGATCGATGCCGCGCAAAGCCGAGTGACGGCGGGACCTTCGAGAGCTTGTACGGATTGCTGGTCTGCGAGGCCCGGATCGACCAGCAATTCGTACGACGTTCGGCTACACCCGGGCGACCAGCAAGTCGGCCAGGGGCTCGTAGAGGCCCGGGGCGACGTTGTCGTCCAGCGGTACGGCGACGGCGACCTTGCCCTCCTCCGCGCCGACGAACAGGGCCGGGTCGTTGGTGTCGGCCAGCCCGACCACTGTCAGGCCGGCCTGACCGGCCGCGCCGGCCCAGCCGTGGTCGGCGACCACGAGGGCCGGCCGGTCATCGCCCCAGAGCGACAGCAGCCGCTGCATCGGATCGGCCGCGTGGGTGTGCAGGAAGTCCGCGCCGTTCGTCAGCATCGTCACGCCGGCCAGCGAGCGCAGCCGGCCGTGACCGGCGACCGGCAACCCGTCCGGCGCCGTGAGCAGGCGGCAGCCGGCGCCGGCCAGCGCAGCCGCGACCGCGAGGTGCATCGTGAGCACCCCCGTCGGGTGCCCGGTGGCGAGGAACACCGGCGCCCGCGCGGCCGCCGCGGCCGCGATCAGGTCGGCCGCCGCGTCGAGCGCCTCGACCGTACGGTCCGGGTCGATCCGGTCGGAGCCGGTACGGCGACCGGGGTCCGGATCGATGCCGACCCGCTTGGCCATCACCGCGAGCACCTCGTCGGCCGTCCACGCCCGGTCGAGCTCGAGTCCGAAGTGGTAGTCCCAGTCGCGCCGGAGCATCTTGTCGATGTTGGCGACGTTGCTTTCGCGCGAGGTGGCGACGTCGCCGGCAACGCGGGTGGCGACGAGATGCGCGATCAACTCCTCGCGGTTCACGGCTTCAGCCCGTGGATCGGGAATACGGCCTCGCGGGTCGCTCGGACAGCCGCGTCGACCGGATCCGCGTCGCCGGAACCGTACGGCGTGAAGACCGCGTCCCGCCCGTCGGTCATCCGCAGCGGCGCCGTGGTGCCGGTCCGGTCGTGGACGAAGGAGCGCCAGTCGTCCGGCGTCTCTGTCTCCGGATCGATCGGCTGGTGGGCGGCGATCGCGAGCAGGTGCGTCCAGGTCCGCGGCACGACCCGGACGATCTCGTACCCGCCGCCGCCGGTCGCCAGCCAGCGGCCGTCGCAGACCTCGTGCGCGAGGTCGTGCAGCGCGCCGTGGACGCGGCGCTGCCCGTCGACCGAGACCAGCAGGTTCGCCAGCGGGTCCAGCGCGTGCGTGTCGCAACCGTGCTGCGACACCAGCACCGTCGGCGCGAACGCGCGGACGAGTGGCGGCACGACCGCGTCGAACGCCCGCAGCCAGCCGGGGTCGCCGGTGCCTGCCGGCAACGCGACGTTCACCGAGGTGCCGGCCGTGTCCGGACCCCCGGTCTCGGACGGGAAGCCGGTGCCCGGGAACAGCGTGCGGCCGGACTCGTGCAGGCTGATCGTCAGCACCCGCGGATCGTCGTAGAAGACCGCCTGCACGCCGTCGCCGTGGTGCACGTCGACGTCGACGTACGCGATCCGTTCGACGCCGCTTCCGAGCAAATCCATGATGGCGATCGCGACGTCGTTGTAGAGGCAGAAGCCGGAGGCGCTCACCGGCATCGCGTGGTGCAGCCCGCCGGCGATGCTCACGCCGTGCGTTCCGGCGCCGCCGGAGAGCACCGCGCGCGCCGCCGCGACCGTCGCACCGACGACAAGTGACGTCGCCTCGTGCATCGACGGAAACACCGGGTTGTCCGCCGTACCAAGACCGTGCGCGAAGTCGGTCACCCCGCGCCGGACCGCCGCGACGTACACCGGATCGTGCACGGTCTCGAGCAACTCGTCGGACGCCGGCTCGAACGCCAGCACCTCACCGGCGACGCCGTACGCGCGGGCGAGCTCGATCGTCAGGTCGAGCCGCAACGGATTGAACGGGTGGCCCGGGCCGAACCCGTAACCGAGTAATGCCGGATCCCACGCAACGGCTGCGGTCACGCCTGTCCTGCGGCCAGTTCGCGGGAGCGGTCGCGGGCGGCCTCCAGCGCCGCCAGCAGCGCGGCGCGTACGCCGTGGTTCTCCAGCTCGCGAATGGCCGCGATCGTGGTCCCGCCCGGGCTCGTGACGGCCTCGCGCAACTGCACCGGATGCTCGCCGGACTCGCTCAGCATCTTCGCCGAGCCGACCGCGGTCTGGACGATCAGCTCGGCCGCGACCGCGCGCGGCAGCCCGAGCAGGATGCCGGCGTCGATCATCGCCTCGACGAGAAAGAAGAAGTACGCCGGGCCGCTGCCGGACAGGGCGGTCACCGCGTCGAGTTGCGACTCGGGCACCCGGATGACCTTGCCGACCGGCGCGAGCAGCGTCTCGGTGCGGGCGAGGTGATCCTCGGTCGCGTGCGCACCCGCGGCGACCGCGCTCATCGCCTCGTCGACGAACACCGGCGTATTGCTCATCACTCGCACGACCGGGGTGCCGGCGGCCAGCCGCGACTCGAGGAACGCGGTCGGGATGCCGGCCGCGATCGTGATGACGAGCGTGTCGGGCCCGACGACATCGGCGAGCTCGTCGAGCAGGGCGCCCATCTCCTGCGGCTTGACCGCGATCAGCAGCGTGTCGGCCGTCTTCGCCGCCTCCGCGGTCGTGACGCCGCTGACGCCGTACCGCTCGCGGAGCATCGCGGTCCGGTCCGGATGGCGCTCGCTGAACAGCAGATCGGCCGGCGCCCGACCGGCCCGCAACAAGCCCGACATGAGGGCTTCGCCCATCTTGCCGGCACCGAGGATCGCGACCTTCTCCGCCACGCGCCCCATGCTGTCATCCGGGGCTTGCGGTCGGTTAGTCGGTCAGCGTGAGGGTCGGTGTGCTGGTGTTCCCCGGCGACACGTCGCTGCTGTCGAGATCCATGCCGATCGAGTAATCGCCCGGCGGCGCGTAGAAGCCGTCGGGCTCGATCGTGTCCCACGACGAGGTCCAGCGCAGGCAGGTCCCGGCCTTGACGACGACCGACGAGGTCGTGTTCGCGTACCGCTCGCCCTGGCCGGCCGCCCACACCTGGTTGCCGCTGCTGTCGTACACGATCAACTGGATCTGGCGGCTGTCGTCGAACTGGATGGTGCCGTCGCCGACGACCGAGGGCCGGCACAGCTCCATCGACAACGCGAACGGGTGCTTCCGGGTCGCCTGCGTCGGCCCGGAGTAGACCTCGCACCAGCCCTGGACGTCGTACGTCGCGTCGCAGGCGACGTTGTAGTTGACCACCGTGCGGTTGATCGGAGCCTTGGCCGAGTGGCGCTTCGTGGGTGCGTACGGCGTCGGCGAGTCCGACGGCGACGGGGCCGGGAGCGGGTTGCCCCCCGCGCCCGGCCCGGTCGAGCCGGACGAGCCGCCGGGCAGCACCGGCCCGGTCCCGCCGTGCCCGCCCGTGCTGGGAGAAACGGGCCGGGCGTGGGCGGACGGGCCGGTACTGCTCGGAGCTTGCCCGGACGACCCGTGCTGGGGGCCGCCCGGTACGACGGTGAGCCGGTCCGCGCCGGTGCCGGTGCCGGCGGCGCCGATCAGGACGCCGGTGATGGCGGCGACGACGGCGAAGCCGCCGGTCGTGACGAGCGCGCGGCGCCGGCGGCGGGCCTGGGCCCGGCGCATGACGTCGCGGACACCGTCCGGCGACGGGTAGAACATCGGACGCACCTCAGTCATGGAGTGCCTCCAGCTCGTTGGCGAGCAGCACACGGGCCTCCGAGAGCTGGCGTTTCACGGTGCCGGCCGGCCGGCCGACCGCATTCGCGACCGCCTCGACCGACAGATCGGCGAAGTAGTGGAGCAGGACCACGTCGCGCAGCCGCCTGGGCAGCGCCTCGACCGCGGTCCGCAAGGTGATGACGGAGGCGTCCGGCTCCGGGTGGTGACCCGAGTCCCGGACGTCGGCCGCGACCGCGTCGATCGTCGTACGGTCCGTCGCCCGGTCGCGCCAGGCCCGGCGGACGAGGTTGGTCGCGACCCGGTAGAGGTACGCCTTCGGGTCGTCGATCCGCCGCCAGCGGGACACCATGCGGGCGAAAGCCTCCTGGGTCAGGTCGTGCGCCAATTCGCGGTCCCGGGTGAGCGACCAGCAGTAGCCCGCCAACTCGGGGTAGTGGCCGGTGTAGAAGGCGGTGAACTCCTCCTCCTGGCTGCGCACGGCTGCGAGTCTCCCAACCGAGTCGGCGACGGTGAGGGTCACAACAAGAAAGAGCCCAGCAGGAGCGAACCGGTTCGCCTCGAATGAACTCTTTGTCGATGTGGGACGGAAATGTCCCCCGTCGTAGGGAGGGTCCTCATGCGCCGGCGCCCAGCTTTGGCGTTGCTCGCCACCACCGCCGCCTGCCTCGGAGTCGGCGTCGCGGTCCCGTCGTCCGCGCACCTCGTCGCGGCCGAACCACTCGGCGCGGTCACGACGATCACCGCGACGACCAGCGGCACCGCGAGCCTGGTCCTGTACGACGACGCCACGGTGTCGACGGCCATCACAGGCAATCCCGACGTGACGATTTCCGGCAAGGGCCGGGTGGTCGGCTTCGACCTGGCCAGCGTCAACACGACGAACGACCTCCCGAACGACGAACTCAACGCCGTACGGCTGCCGGCGTTCGCGCACTCGGTGACGCAGGTCTATGCCTCGTCCGCGAAGCCGCAGGAGTGCAGCGACTATCCGAACAGCGACGTGCCGGTGCAGCAGGAGTGCCAGGGCTGCACGTACACGCCGAGCCCGATGGTCCCGGCACAGGCCAACTGCGACTACGCGCAGCCGGCGCAGATCAAGCTGCACGAGGGCTACTACAACCTGACGGTGCTCACCGACGGCTCCCCGGTGCGGATCACCCTCCACCTGCACGGCGTCGCCAAGCGCAAGGTGACCGTGCACCCACAGTCGTCGTTCCGGTCGCTGGAGACCAACCTCGCCCAACACGAGTCGATCGGCTCGTCGACGATCACGTTCGGCGGTTCCACGTCGTTCCCGAACGCCAGTCAGATCCTGATGTTCGTCGGCGTGAAGTTGCCCCCGAACGCGACCGTGTTCGCGGACGCGGGCTGCCTGCGTTCGGACACCACCGCGCCGCCGCCGTACGCGTACAGCCCGGCCTGCCCCGGCGGGCAGACGACCGGCTATTCCTACGAGCTCGCGACTCCGGTCGCGGGCGAAGGCGGCGTCGGCGTGTTCGGTTGGGGCCTCGTGCCCAGCGGCAGCCCGAACGGCGTCGGCGGATCCTTCGTCGACAGCAGCGGCCCCACCTACGTCGGCGGCGTTGCGGTGTGGTCGAGCGGCGTGAACCTGCCGTTCTACCCGACGACGACCGACTAGCCCTTGGTGGCGAGCGCACGCAGGAAGAACGCGACGTTCGCCGGGCGCTCGGCCAGCCGGCGCATCAGGTAGCCGTACCACTCGTCGCCGTACGGCACGTAGACGCGCACGGTCTCGCCGCGTTCGGCGAGGCGCAACTGCTCGTGCGGGCGGATGCCGTAGAGCATCTGGAACTCGTAGCTGCCCTTGACCCGCTCGGTGTCGAGCACGAGTTTGTCGGCGACCTTGACCAGCCGCGGATCGTGCGTCGCCACCATCGGGTAGCCGGGGCCTTCCATGAGCACGCGCAGGCAGCGCACGTAGGACTTGTTCACGTCGCCCGGTGACTGGAACGCGACGGTCGACGGCTCCTTGTACGCGCCCTTGCAGAGCCTTATCCGCGAGCCGTCGTACGCGAGGTCGCGGCAGTCACCCTCGGTGCGGTGCAGGTAGGCCTGCAGGACACCGCCGACCCACGGGAAGTCGGCGCGCAGTTCGCGCAGGATCGACAAGGTCGAATCGGTCGTCGTGTGGTCTTCCATGTCGAGCGTGACCGTCGTGCCCGCGGCGGCCGCGGCGACGCAGATCGCATGCGCGTTGTCGCGGGCCATCGACTCGTCGAGCGCCTGCCCGACGGCGGAGAGCTTCACCGACACTTCGGCTTTCGGTGCGAGGCCGTGGTCGGCGAGCCTGCCGAGCAAGGTGACGTAGGCCTTGGTGGTCGCGTCGGCGTGCCCGACCTCGGTCGTGTCCTCGCCGAGGTGGTCGAGGCTGACGGTGAGTCCCTCCGCTGCCAGCCGTGCGCTGACGTCGACCGCGTCGTCGACGGAGGTGCCGGCGACGAAGCGCCGTACGACGTCCCGCGACACGGGCGCCGTCTCGACCAATCGGCGGACCCGGCGGTTGCGAGACGCGGTCAGCAGGACGCTGCGCAGCACGCCGTCGAGGCTAGTCGAGCTAGCCGCTCGCGCGCTGCCACGCGGAGGTGTCGGCGTCGGCCGGCGCGGCCAGATGCAAACGGGTGAATGCCAGCGCTTCGGCGAGGTCGGACTCGCGGTCCGCGCGGCTGTCGGCGCGACGGGTGTTGATCTCGACGACGACTGTGCCGCCGAAACCTTGCCGGGCAAGGGTTTCCAGCAGCACGCCGCACGGTTGGTTGCCGCGGCCGGGGACGAGGTGTTCGTCGCGCGGTCCGCCGAGGCCGTCGGCGATGTGCACGTGCGCGAGCCGTTCGGACATGCGCGTCGCCATCTCCATCGCGTCGCTTCGCGACACCGACGTGTGCGACAGGTCGATGGTGAAGTGGCGCACGTCTTCTTCGGTCGGATCCCAGTCCGGCGCGTACGGCGTCACCTCGCGGCCGCGGGCGCGCAGGGGAAACATGTTCTCGACCGCGAACCGCACGTCGGTCTCGTCGGACATCCGGTTGATGCCGGCGACGAAGTCGCGGGCGTAGTCGCGCTGCCATCGAAACGGCGGGTGCACGACGACGGTCTTGGCGCCCACTTGCTCGGCCGCGTTGCGGGCACGGACCAGCTTCGCCCACGGATCGGTGCCCCACACGCGCTGGGTGATGATGAGGCACGGCGCGTGCACGGCGAGCACGGGCACGCCGTGGTAGTCGGCGAGACGTTTGAGTGCTTCGGGATCCTGGCTGACCGGATCGGTCCAGACCATCACCTCGACGCCGTCGTAGCCGAGCCGCGCCGCCAACTCGAACGCGGCGGGGGTTGCCTCGGGGTAAACCGAAGCGGTCGACAACGCGACCTTGGCCTCGGGAACCCGGACGACAGCCACCCCCGTAGTCTGACCTAATGCCTGAGGTATCCCTCGACTTCCCGCGCCAATGGGTGGAGTTCGTCAACCCCGACGACGCGGAGGAGATCTTCCGGGTCGACCTCACCTGGCTGCTCTCGTCGTGGACGTGCATCTTCGGCAGCGGCTGCAAGGGGATCGTGAAGGGCCGGCCCGACGACGGCTGCTGCTCGCACGGCGCGTTCTACTCGGAGAAGTCGGACGAGAAGCGGGTCGAGAAGTTCGCGCGCGCGCTGACCGACGAGGAGTGGCAGTTTCGCAAGCAAGGGCTGAAGGGCGGCATCACCGAGACCGAGGACGGCAAGCGCCGGACCCGACGGATCAACGGTGCGTGCATCTTCTTGAACCGGCCCGGGTTTTCCGCCGGCGCCGGTTGTGCGCTGCACCTGCACGCGCTGAACGTCGGGCTGCATCCACTCGACACGAAACCGGACGTGTGCTGGCAGCTCCCGGTCCGCCGTACGTACGAGCGGGTGACCCGGCCGGACGACACGAAGGTGCTCATCACGACGATCGGCGAATACGACCGGCGCGGATGGGGCGCGGGCGGGCACGACCTGAAGTGGTGGTGCACGGGTGCGACCGAGGCACACGTCGGTGCCGAACCCGTGTTCCGCTCCTACGGGCCGGAGCTGGTCGAGTTGCTGGGCCGGCCCGCGTACGACGTGCTGGTGGACCTGTGCGAGAAGGCGCTCGCCGGGCCGCGAGTCGCGCCCCACCCCGCCGACGGCTAGCGGCTTCAGCGTCGATGTCGCCCGCCAGCGGCGCGGGAGTAGGTGCGGCGCGGCGAGCCAACGGTAGATCGCCCGCTCGAAGCGGTTGTATTCGTCGGCACCGCGTGGTCCATCGACGGCGTCCTGCAACTCCTCGGGTGGATCCGGCCACCGAACGCCGGTACGGCACTCGACATCCTTAAGTCGCGAACAACAACAGCCCGCCGACCGCGACGCTCGCGATCGACAGGATCCAGACGCTCACGGTCGGCACCCATCGCGGCTCGACTCGCCACGACTGGATCCGTTGGTAGGCGACTCCGTAATACAAGAACAGGATCACGACACCGGAGGCGAGTTCGGACGGGCCCGTGACCGGTGCCCCGAAACCGATCAACGCGCCGACCGCCGCGGCTCCGAGCAACGTGAGGTACGCGGTACGAGGCGATTCGTCAACCGGCACTCTTGCCCGCGTGGCCACGACCCGAACGATGATCTGCGTGATGAGGAACATCGCCAGTATCAGCACGGCGCCAACGGCGACGAGCACGAAGGCCACCGCGGCCAGTGATCGCAGAACTCCGTGGGCGACGGCGTAGGCCGCGCCGGTGCCGGCCAACACGACCGCAAGGATGACCAGGAACCACGGAAAGCTGGCCGCGCTCGAATCGTCATCGCTCACGACCCAAGTCTGAAGTGTCGGCGATTGCACGCGCTATAGAGCGTCAGCCTGGCGACACTTTGAGACGTGCCGCTGAGAGCTGGATAGGCACATACTTGCGCGGTCGCCGCCTGCCGACGACCACCAGGAACACACCGAGGGTCGAGGCCGCAAAACCGACAGCGGTCGACGCGAGCAGCCGCGCCGAGCCGGTGAACGGCAACGACCCGCGCGTCACAGTGAAGTCGGCGACACCGCAGGCATGACAGCCGACCGACAGGATGTAACGGGCCGGCTGAACTGGATGCTCGCCGGAGTCGTCCTGGAAGCAGTCGCCAGTGCTCCCGACCGTGAACGATCCGGTGACTGTTCCGTCAGTCGCGATCGCGATCCGGCCGTGGTCCGCGCCGACGAGCAGCTCGCAGTCCTTCGGCAGTCCGGATCCACTGGCGAAGTCCGCATAGAGCACGAAGTACGCCGGATCGCGGAACTCGTCGCGCCACATCGCGACGTCATGGGTGATCCGGCCGCTGATCGTGACGCGAGTGCCGACCGGACCGGCCGCGGGGGTGAGAGTCAGGCATGGATCGTCCGGCGCCAGGCCGGGGCAGCCGGCCGCTTGCGCCGGCCCGGCGTACACCATCAAGGTCAGCGCGACGATCGATAGCAGCGACCATCGGATCGAGCGCACCGACCGCAACATACACAGGCGCTGGCGTGGCGCGGGCCGAATTGTCGGAACCTCCCCGTACGGTCGCGGCATGGGTAAGGCAGCGGCCCGGGAGCGGGCGCCGTTCCGGTGCGAGGAGTGCGGTCTCCACCTGGCCAAGTGGGTGGGTCGCTGCCCCGAATGCCAGGCCTGGGGCACCGTCGGCGAGACCGCCGCGCCGGCCGGCATCACCGTCAGCGCCGGCCCGGTGTCGTCGCCGGCGACACCGATCGCGCAAGTCCCCGCACAGGGCGCAGCGCACCGGCCGACCGGCGTGGCCGAGCTCGACCGTTGCCTCGGCGGTGGTCTCGTCCCGGGGTCGGTCGTCCTGCTCGCGGGCGAGCCGGGCGTCGGCAAGTCGACGCTGCTCACCGCCGCCGCTGCGCAGATCGCCCGGCAAGGCACCCGCTGTCTCGTCGTCACCGGCGAGGAGTCGGCGGCACA
Source organism: Frankiales bacterium (assembly GCA_025980325.1). GTDB lineage: Bacteria > Actinomycetota > Actinomycetes > JAFAQI01 > JAFAQI01 > BP-197. The sequence continues at coordinate 8,676 of JAICXQ010000039.1, read as the reverse complement.
GGTGCGACTGCGAGCCGGGCGGATCGACGCACTTGCCGACGAGCTGTACCTCGCCGCCGAGACCGACCTCGCCGCCGTGCTCGGCCACGTCGAGGCGGTCGAGCCGAAAGTTCTCGTCGTCGACTCGGTGCAGACGATCAGCTCGCCGGCCATCGACGGCGCACCGGGCGGCGTCGCGCAGGTCCGCGAAGTCGCCGGCGTCCTCACCCGGATCGCCAAACAACGCGGCATCGCGACCATCCTCGTCGGTCACGTGACGAAGGACGGCGCCATCGCCGGGCCGCGGGCACTCGAGCACCTCGTCGACGTCGTGCTCAGCGTCGAAGGCGCCCGTCACGCCCGGCTGCGGCTGGTCCGTACGGTGAAAAACCGGTTCGGCCCGGCCGACGAGGTCGGCTGCTTCGACCTCACCGACGACGGCATCGACGAGCTCACCGATCCGTCCGGGCTGTTCCTGTCCCGGGCGAACGGCGAGCCGGTGCCGGGTACGGCGGTCACCGTCGCGATGGAAGGCCGGCGCGCCCTCGTCAGCGAGGTGCAAGCACTCGTCGCCCCATCCACATTGCCGGCCCCGCGACGCGCGTGCAGTGGACTCGACTCCGCTCGGGTCGCGATGATGCTCGCCGTGCTCGAGCGGCGCGCTGTGGTCAAGGTGTCGGCCGCCGACGTCTACACCGCGACGGTCGGTGGCGTGCGGCTGGTCGAGCCGGCGGCCGATCTCGCGATCGCCCTCGCCGTAGCCGGCGCGGCTCGGGACCGGCCGTTGCCCGGTGACGTCGTCGCGCTCGGCGAAGTCGGCCTCGCCGGCGAAGTACGGCCGGTCGGCGGACTCACCGGACGGCTGCAAGAGGCGGCGAGACTCGGGTTCCGGCGTGCGCTCGTCCCCGCCGGCGCGAGCACGCCGGTCAGTGGCATCACCGCGATCGAGGTCACCGACCTGCGGGCAGCTTTGTGCATTCTCAACGATTCGATATCGACGCCGCGACCGAGCAATGTCGCACCGCTCAATCGCGTCTCGTAATAGTTAGACTGAACGACGACGGAAAACCAGCGCGACACAGCCCAGCGCGACGAGGAGTTCGGTGTCCCCGACCGACCGCCCCGAGGGCGATCTCATGCGCGCAACATTGGCGGCCGTCGCACCCGGCACCGCGCTGCGTGACGGCCTCGAGCGCATCCTGCGCGGCAACACCGGTGGCCTGATCGTGCTGGGTTACGACAAGACGGTCGACGCGCTGTGCACCGGCGGCTTCCCGATGGAGGTCGAGTTCTCCGCGACCCGGCTGCGCGAGCTCGCGAAGATGGACGGCGCGATCGTCGTAGAAGGCGACGGCAGCCGCATCGTCCGCGCCGCGACCCATCTCGTGCCCGACCCGAGCATCCCGACCGAAGAGTCGGGCACCCGCCACCGCACCGCAGAGCGGGTCGCGAAGCAGACCGGCTACCCCGTCATCAGCGTCAGTCAGTCGATGCGGATCATCGCGCTGTACGTCGACGGCCGTCGTTACGTTCTCGACGACTCGGCCGCGATCCTGTCCCGCGCCAACCAGGCACTCGCGACGTTGGAGCGCTACAAGCTGCGGCTCGACGAGGTCAGCGGCACGCTGTCGGCGTTGGAGATCGAAGACCTCGTCACCGCCCGCGACGCCGCGGCGGTCACCCAACGGCTCGAAATGGTGCGCCGGATCGCCTCCGAGATCGAGGGTTACGTCGTCGAGCTCGGCACCGACGGCCGGCTGCTGTCGCTGCAACTCGACGAGTTGATGGCCGGTGTCGAGCAGGAGCGTGAGCTCATCGTCCGCGACTACATGCCGCCTACCGGCGGGCGCAAGCCGCGCCGCGCCGAAGACGTCCTCGTCGACCTCGACGAAATGTCCGCCGCCGACCTGCTCGACCTCGGTGTGATCGCCCGGGTGTGCGGCTTCGGCACCAGCACCGACGTGCTCGACCAAGCCGTCTCACCTCGCGGCTACCGGCTGCTCGCCCGCGTCCCGCGACTGCCCGGCGCGGTCGTCGACCGGCTGGTCGAACACTTCGGCTCGCTGCAGAAGCTGCTCACCGCCGGCATCGACGACCTGCAGGCGGTCGAAGGCGTCGGCGAGACCCGCGCGCGCTCGGTGCGCGAAGGACTGTCACGTCTGGCCGAGTCGTCGATCCTCGAACGCTACGTCTGAGCCGTCAGCAGGCTGTCCTGCCAGCCCGCGGCGGTCGTGTCGAGCAACGCGGGCAAGTTCACCAGCAGCACCGGGCGGCCGCGGTAGGTGTGCACGCCGACGACGTAATCCGGCAGCGCTTTCGGGGCGGCGTCGCCGGCCGGCAGTTCGTCCGGGTGCAGGACCGCGCTCACTTCGTCCACCGCAACGCCGACCGTGTCCGCGCCGCTGTCGACGACGAGTACGTCACCGCTGTCCTCGGGCGAGCCGGGCGCGCGGACGTCGAGCACCGGCACCGGCATGCCGCGCAACACGATGACTCCGGCCAGCGGCGGTGTCATCCCGGGCAGCCGCTCCAGGCCCTGCAGCCGCACGATCTCGCGCACCTCATCGAGCCGGGTCGCGAACGTGCGTTCGCCGAGCCGGAAGAGCACGAACCCGACACTCACGGCCGGCCTCCTCGCTGCGACAGTTCGATCCGCTGGGCCAGCTGCACGCACGTCGCGGCGAGCTCGGCCACCGACCGGCCGCCGAGTTCGGGCGCGACCGCGTCGAGCGGCCGGCGGCCGAGGGTGGCCGCGGCCGCGCGGTAGCTGCGCGCCGCCGCGATCGGCTCGTGGCAACGCTCGAGTGCACCGCCGAGCAGGAAGTGCGCGAACCCGTCCTGCGGGTCGAGGTACACCGCCTTGCGCAGTACGACGAGCGCTTCGCCGTCGCGACCGAGGTTGGTCAGCGCGAGCCCGTGCAGGTAATGCGCCTCGGCCCGCAGCGGCGCGGCGATAGCGCATTCGGCGGCGAGGTCCGCGGCTTCGTCGTACCGGCCGGCCTTGACCGCCGCACGGACGGCGACCAGCGGATCCGGCGCGATCGCCGCAGGTTCCGAGGTCGCGTGCCGCGGCACCGATCGCAGCGGTGCCGTCTGGGGTGGCACAGCGGGCGGCGGGCGCAGCCGCGGCTTGGGTTGCGGAGCAGGTACCTCGGTGCCACGTCGATCCTGGGGACCGCGACGCCGGTCCGCCTTCGTCGGGCGCAGTTCTTCTTCGGTCCGCCGGTCCGGCAGCACCCGGCGCCGCTCGCCGCCCTCCGGTTGCTGGCGGTAGACGAACGCGTCGCCGAGCGGCACCAACGAGAACGCGTCGGTGACCTGCCACAGCGTTTCGGCGTGGCCGAGGAACAGGTAGCCGCCGTCGCGCAGGCAGCCGTGCAGCCGATGCATCAACGCCTTCGTCGTGTCCCGGTCGAAGTAGATCGTGACGTTGCGGCAGAAGACGAGGTCGACCTGGCCGGCCTCGAACGGCGGCGGCTCGGTGACGAGATTGTGGTGGCGGAACTCGACCAAGTCGCGGATCTCGTCGCGCACCTGCCACGACCCCGCTGTGACGTCGAGGGTGAAAAACCGTTGCAGGTCAACAGGATCGGTCATGACAAACGATCGCTCGGCGTACCGGCCGGCGCGCGCGGCCGCGAGCGCGCGAGTCGAGAGATCCGTCGCGAGGATCTGCACGTCCCAACCGGCGGCGGCCGGCAGCAACTCGCGCACGAGCATCGCGATCGTGTACGGCTCCTCACCGGTCGAGCAGCCCGCACTCCAGATTCGCAGTCGTTTGGTCGACGTCGCGAGACGCAGCAGCTCCGGCAGCACGTACTTGCGCAGCGCGCGGATCTGCGGCGGGTTGCGGAAGAAATGCGTCTCCGGGATCGTGACCTCGTCGAGCAGCGCCTGCCGCTCCTTGTCGTTGCCGCTGCGCAACATCGCGAGGTACGACGCGACGTCGGCGCAGCCGGCGAGGCGCATCCGTTCGGTGACGGAGTACGCCAGCGACTCGCGCCGGGAATCGTCGAAGGACAGTCCGGCGGCATCGCGCAACAACGTCGCGAGCTCGTTGAACTCCGCGTCGCTCAAGAAGACGCGGTTCACGACGAGGCCTCGCCGTCGGTGCCGGTGAGTTGGCGCAGCGCAGCGCCGATCTCGGCGAGCGGGAGCTGTCTGTCGGCCGCGCCGATCGTCATCGCGGCCGCGGGCATGCCGTAGACCGCCGAGGTCTCTTCGTCCTGCGCGATGGTGAACGCGCCGCGATCGCGCATCCGCTTCAGCCCGGCCGCACCGTCGCGACCCATGCCGGTCAGCAGCAGCCCGATCGCGTCCGCGCCGACCGCGTCGGCGAGCGAACCGAAGGTGACGTCGATGCCGGGAACGTGGTACTGCGACCGCGGCGGCTCTTGCGTCGTGACCCGCAACTGATCGTGGACGACGAGGTTCAGGCCGCTCGGCGCGATCGTGACCGTGCCCGGTTGCAGCCGCCTTCCGCTGGCACCCACCGCGACCGGCAACGGGCATATGCCGTCGAGCCAATGCGCGAGGCCCTCGATGAAGCCGTCGGCCATGTGCTGGACGACGACGACCGCAGGTTCGAGGTCGGCCGGGAGCTCCGACAGCAACGTCGCCAGCGCCTGCGGCCCGCCGGTCGAGGCGCCGACCGCGATGACCTTCACCCGGCGGGGCGTGAGGTCGAGATTCGCCGCCGGCTCGGCTGCCGCCGAACGCCGTACGTCGGCCGCGCCGGTGTCGGTCGGGCGGCGCAGCCGGTGGGTCGACAGCCGCGCGCCGGCGCCGCCGAGCTTCGCCCGCGGATGCGTGATGACCTTGACCCGGCCGACGAGACGCAACCGGCGGCGCAGGCCTTCGGCGTACTGCTCGAGGTTCGCCGGCCCGCCGTCGGGTGCGCCGGGCTTCGCCATCACGTCGACCGCGCCGGCGGCTAGGGCGGCGGCCGCGTTGTCGCGATCGTCGCCGTCGACGAACGACGAGTACACGAGGATCGGCGTGGGCCGGACCGCCATGATCCGCTCGATCGCCTCGATGCCGTTCATCACCGGCAGGTGCAGGTCCATCAGCACGACCTGCGGCCGCAGCCGTTCGACCAGCGCGAGCGCGTCGCCACCGGTGCGGGCCTCGCCGACGAGGACGAGCCCGGGATCGCTGTCGATGACCATGCGGACGAACCGCCGCTGCACCGACGAGTCGTCGACGACGATCACCGAGACCGGCGCGGTCGCGTTCGGCTCCGCTCTCGGCGGCGGCAACGCCACGGTCACGGTTCTCCTCACCGGGGCACGCCGGACTGGCCCGGCTCCGGTAGATGTCGTCCCGATCCGCCTGGTGCTTGAGCGCCCACGCGGCCGCGAACCGCCCCGATTGCCCGGATTGCGGCCGGTTGCGGTCCGGGATTATCCGGCGAGGTGGAACACCGCGACGGCGGACCGGACGCCGTCGACCGTCACCCGCAGCTGGTACGTCCCTGCCCCGGCGGTGGCTCCCGGCGAGGTGCAGCCGGGCAGCGAGCGGTGGCGATCCCAGATCCTGCCGGTGCGGACCGGATGTCTGGGGCGCAGCGTGAAGCTCGCCCGGCTGGCGGTGGCGCAGCCGGCGGTCGTGTAGACGGTGTCGGTGCCGGACACGATCTGCCAGCTGATCGCGTTCACCGCCAGCTCGCACGATCCCGGCCCCGAGGTCCGGATGGTGGCCGACAGATGCGGCAGTATGCCGGCCGGGTAGGTCGTGGCGTCGGTGGTAGCGGCGACGGTGAGCTGGCTCTTGGTGCAGGCGGTCGGTGGGCTCGAGGCGCTGGCCGTCGGCGTAGGCGTCGGTGTCGTCGTCGTCCGGGGGGTCGCGGCCGGGTGGGCGCTGCCGCCGGAGCAGCCGTACGCCGCGATCAGCACGAGCACGAGAACGATCGCGAGCAAGAGGATCACGCGCCGGGTCCAGTAGACGCGCGGCTCGTGCGGGCCCACGGGATGCAGTACCGCGTGGGCGTCCATGCGGGCAGCCTACGAGGGTTCGGGATGCGACGATCGGGTTTGCGATGAGCGACCACTTCGACTCCGACTTCGCGGACGCCGTGCTCGGGTGGTACGCCGGCGCGGCGCGGTCGCTGCCGTGGCGCGAACCCGGCTGCGGCGCATGGGGCGTCATGGTGAGCGAGTTCATGCTGCAGCAGACGCCGGTGGCGCGGGTGCTCGCGGCGTGGCCGCATTGGTTGGCGCGGTGGCCGACGCCGGCGGCACTCGCCGCGGAGCCGGCCGGCGAAGCGGTGCGGGCATGGGGCCGGCTCGGCTACCCGCGCCGCGCGCTGCGGTTGCACGCCGCGGCGGTCGCGATCTGCACTCGCCACGGCGGTGACGTGCCGCTCGATCCGGCGCTGCTGCGCGAGTTGCCCGGGGTCGGCGACTACACCGCCGCCGCCGTCGCGGCGTTCGCCGGCGGCGCGCGAGTGGCGGTCCTCGACACGAACGTGCGCCGGGTCTACGCGCGGGTGTACGACGGCGTCGAGGACGCGGGGCTTGGTGCGCCGACCGTCGCCGAGCGCGCCCGCGCGCTGGCCCGGGTGCCGGATCCACCGGGTGACTTCTCGGTCGCGGTGATGGAGCTGGGTGCGCTGGTCTGCACCGCGCGCGCACCGCGCTGCGACTCGTGCCCGGTCGCGCGGTCGTGCCGCTGGCTGGCCGCCGGGCAGCCGCCGTCCGGCCGCGCGCGCCGTACCCAGGCCTACGCCGGTACCGATCGCGAGGTCCGCGGCCGGCTGCTCGCGGTGCTCCGCGAACGCGCGGGTTCCGTTGCCGCGAGCGAGCTCGACCTCGCGTGGCCGGACGCGACCCAACGACGTCGAGCGCTGGCCGGACTGGTCGCGGACGGCCTCGCCGAACACACGAACGACGGCCGCTACCGCCTCCCGGCGTAAGAAGAAAGACTTGCAACTCCAGCAAGAGCTTTGCTATAACTGGGCTTGGCAGTATCACCCACGACCACGAGGAGGTGCCTTCGATGCTGCTGGAACGTTTCGATCCCTTCCTGGCCGAGTTCGATCGCCTCGCCACCCGCGCGCTCGGCACCGACGCCGCCGGCATGCCGATGGACGTCGTCCGGCAGGGCGACGAGCTCGTCGTCCGCTTCGACCTGCCCGGCGTCTCCGGCGACAAGATCTCGCTGACCGCCGAGAACCGCACGCTGACCGTCTCCGCCGAACGGCACGCGTCGTACGGCGAGAAGGAGCAGGTGCTCGTGCAGGAGCGGTTCGACGGCACGGTGACCCGCCGGCTGCGGATTCCGGACTGGGTCGACGGCGAGCGCGTCTCGGCCGAATACGCCGACGGCGTTCTGTGCGTCCGGCTGCCGCTCGCCGAGCAGGCGAAGCCGCGCCGGATCGAGGTCCGGTCCGGCTCGAGCTCGCAACCCCAGATCAGCGGCTGAGATGACCGCGTCGCTCCCCGACGAGAGCCTGCCGCTCTACACGGTCGGGCAGGTCGCCGACCTCGTCGGTGTGCAGCAGGCCTTCTTGCGCCGCCTCGACCAGTACGACGTCGTCTCGCCCGCGCGATCGAGCGGGCAGCAACGGCGCTACAGCCGGGTCGACGTCGGGCGCGTCGAGGCCGCGCTCGACCTGATCGACGAAGGCCTGACCCTCGCCGGGGTGCGACGCGTCTTCGAGCTACAAGCCGAAATCGACGCGCTGAAAGCCGAACTCGCGCAAGCGAAGCGAGCCGCGAAAACCCGTTGAGTGCGACGTTGCCGGGCTATTCGGAGTCGAAAATGCTCGGCAACGTCTCACTCGACCGCAGCGTCGTCGGCCGCCGGCGCGGCCTCGACGGTTTCGACGGGCACGGCGTCGGGGGTTACCGGCTTGGCTTCGCCTCTGAAGACGAAGCGCTGCTGGCCCTCGTTCTCCGGATCGTCTTCGACGTCCACGACGACGATCTGGCCGGCCTGCAACTCGCCGTAGAGGATCTTCTCGGACAGCATGTCCTCGATCTCCCGCTGGATCGTGCGCCGTAGCGGCCGGGCGCCGAGCACCGGGTCGTACCCCTTCTTGGCGAGCAGCTTCTTCGCGTCCGACGTCAACTCGATCGCCATGTCGCGGTTCTTCATCGCGGTGTCGACCCGGCCGATCATCAGGTCGACGATCTCGACGATGTTGTCCTCGCTCAACTGGTGGAACACGATCGTGTCGTCGACCCGGTTGAGGAACTCCGGCCGGAAGTGCTGCTTGAGCTCGTCGTTGACCTTGAGCTTCATCCGCTCGTAGCCCGACGTCTCGGTGTCACCGCCAGCGAAGCCGAGGTTGATGCCCTTCGCGATGTCCTTGGTGCCGAGGTTCGTCGTCATGATGATGACGGTGTTCTTGAAGTCGACGGTGCGGCCTTGCGAGTCGGTGAGCCGGCCGTCCTCCAACACCTGCAACAGCGTGTTGAACACGTCCGGGTGCGCCTTCTCGACCTCGTCGAACAGCACGACGCTGAACGGCTTGCGGCGCACCTTCTCGGTGAGCTGCCCGCCCTCGTCGTAACCGACGTAGCCGGGAGGAGCACCGACGAGCCGCGACACGGTGTGCTTCTCCATGCACTCGCTCATGTCGAGCTGGATCAGCGAGTCCTCGTCGCCGAACAGGAACTCGGCGAGCGTCTTGGACAGCTCGGTCTTCCCGACGCCGGACGGGCCGGCGAAGATGAACGAGCCACCGGGGCGCTT
>JAICXQ010000087.1 GCA_025980325.1 Frankiales bacterium | reverse complement strand
TCGACACGATGGACGGCGCGGCGGATCGCGTCGCCGAGCTGGCCGACTCTGCCAGCAACGACGGGGGGAGCGCTGCCTGATGGCGATCTGGCTGACCGAGTCGAGCAGGGTGATCGTGCAAGGGATCACCGGCGCCGAAGGCACCCGGCACACCCGGCGGATGGTCGCGTCCGGCACCAACGTCGTCGGTGGCGTCAACCCGCGCAAGGCCGGCACCGACGTCGACGGCATCCCGGTCTTCGCGACGGTCGAGGAAGCGCGCAAGGAAACCGGCGCCGACACCTCGGTCGTGTTCGTACCGCCGGCGTTCGCGAAGGACGCGGCGATCGAGGCGATCGACGCCGAGATGCCGTTGCTCGTGGTCATCACCGAGGGCATCCCGGTCCAGGACTCGGCGTACTTCTACAACTACTCCCGCGAGCGCGGGAACACGCGCATCGTCGGGCCGAACTGCCCGGGGCTCATCTCGCCGGGCAGGTCCAACGCCGGCATCATCCCCGCCGACATCACCAAGCCCGGGCGAATCGGCCTGGTCAGCAAGAGCGGGACGCTGACGTACCAGATGATGTACGAGCTGCGCGACGTCGGCTTCTCGACCTGTGTCGGCATCGGCGGCGACCCGGTGATCGGTACGACGCACATCGACTGCCTCGCCGCGTTCCAGGCCGACGACGACACCGATGCGATCGTCATGATCGGTGAGATCGGCGGCGACGCCGAGGAACGCGCGGCCGAATTCATCAGGGCCAACGTGACCAAGCCGGTCGTCGGCTACGTCGCCGGGTTCACCGCGCCCGAGGGCAAGACTATGGGCCACGCCGGCGCGATCGTCTCCGGGTCGAGCGGCACCGCGGCGGCGAAGCAAGCCGCGCTCGAAGCGGTCGGAGTCCGCGTCGGGAAGACGCCGTCGGAGACGGCGCGCCTGATGGCCGAGATCGTCCGCGCCTAACCCTGCCGCCGACCGGCGCGGCGGCGCCTCGCTAGGCGTGCACACTGGCATCGTTGTCTGCGATGACCGAACTGCTCACTCGGCCGCCTGCCACGGTGCGCGACGACGATTCGCAAGCCGTGCCCTCGCTGTGGTGGCGCGGGGCGCTCGGCGCGCTGTGGGCCATCTGCCTCGGACTCGCGGTACTCGTCGTCCTCGTGCTCGTCATGTGGGCCACCGACGCGCGTTCGGGCGCCAGTGCGGGCGAGGCGATGCAGGCCGCATTGCAGTTGTGGCTGGTCGGGCACAAGGTGCCGTTGCACATCGTCGGCTCGCACGGCCAACCCGGCGCGACGATCGCGCTCGCACCGCTCGGCCTCACCCTCGCGATGGTGCTGCTCGTCGCCCGGACGGGCGCGGTGCTCGCGCGCGGATCCCGGATCGACGACCTCTCCGGAGTCGCGACCGTGGCCGCCGCGGTCGGCGTGCCTTACGGGTTGCTCGCCGCGTTCGTCGCGGCGGCGGCGCACGGCAGCGCGGTCCGACCGTCACCGGTCGCCGCGCTCGGTGCGGGCTTGCTGCTCGGTACGGCGGCCGCCGGGTGGGGTGCGCTGCGGGGCGCGGGGCACCAGTCCGACCTGCGCGCGATCGTGCCGGCCCGGCTGCACGCGCCGATCGCCGCCGGTGCCGCCGCGGTGCCGGTCCTCATGGGATTCGGCCTCATCCTCGTCCTCGGATCGCTGGCGGTGCACGCGCACACCGCGAGCGCGCTGGCCGACGGCCTGGGTACCGGTGTCGTCGCGACCGGCGGGCTGCTGCTGCTCGACGCGCTGCTGCTGCCGAACGCCGCGCTCGCCGCGGTCGGCTATGTGACCGGGCCGGGGTTCGCGCTGGGCGCGGCGACGTCGTACGGGCAGACCGGCGTGACCTCGACCGCGCTGCCGTCGTTGCCACTGCTCGCGGCCGCGCCGCAGGGGCCGGCGCCGCTCGGCGTCCGCGTGCTCTGCCTGGTCGCGATCGCCGCGGCGGGCGTCGTCGTCGGCTGGCGGTTACGGCGATTCCCCGCGACCGGCTGGAACGCGGTCCGTGACCTCGCCGGGGCCGGTGCGGTCGCCGGCGTCCTGACCGCGATCGGCGTGGGGCTGGCCGGCGGTCCGGCCGGGCCGGGCCGGATGGCCGTCGTCGGCGCGTCGCCGTGGCAGGTCGGGCTGGTGACCGCGGGGGAGGTGACGGCGGTCGCGGCGCTGGTCGTCGCCGTCGCGGCCAGGGCAGGATGGTCGCGAGCAGCCCGAGGAGATGTCCGCCGATGACCGTCCCCCCGCCGGATCCTTTCCGGCCGCCGGACGAGCAGCCTCCGCCGGTCGTCCCGCCCCAATACGGCCAAGCTCCGTACGGCCAGACTCCCTACGGCCAGCCGCCGTACGGGCAGATGTGGGGCAGCTATCCGGTCCGCCGGTCGACCAACGGGTTCGCGATCGCTTCGTTGGTGCTCGGCATCTTGTGGGTGTACTGGATCGGCAGCGTGCTCGCGCTGATCTTCGGCTACATCGCCCGCAGCCAGATCCGTGCGAGCGGGCAGAACGGCGGTGCCCTGGCGATCGCCGGCATCGTGCTCGGCTGGATCGGCATCGGGACGTTCGTGCTCTTCGTCGGCGCACTCGTGCTGTCGTCGCCGAACTATTAGCTAGAACGTGTTGTTGCAGGCGTCGAACTGGGTCGGCGTCACCGCCCGTTCGCGGCAGTCGCGCCGGTCTTGGGCGACATGGATCACGACGACCAGACCGATGATCGACAGCACGAGTGCGACGATGCCGAGCGCGAACCCCCACGTCGCCATCGTCTTGTTCGTCGCCTCGGCCCGCTTCGCTCGGGCGCGCCCGATCAGCCCGAAGATGACCGCGAGCACACCGAGGACGAACGCGATGAAGAACAGGAACATCGTCGCGCCGGACACTACGCCGAGGATGCCGAGCACGAGCGCGGCGGTGCCGAGGCCGTTGCGCACCGTCGCCGGATACCCATACGGCGGGGCCTGCCCGTACGGCGGCGGCGCGTAGGCCGGCATCGGCGCGCCGTACGGGCTCTGTCCATACGGCCCGGGCGGCGGCGCGGCAGGGTTCGCGGGGCCGGGGTTCGGCGGCTCGCCCGACGGTGGCTCGAAGGGGCTCGTCATCGCTCGCTCACCCCAGCAGTCTCAGAACGCCCATGGGATTGTTGCGGATGGAGCTGAACGCCGCGATGACGAAGATGTACCAGAGGATGACTCCCACGGTGGACACGATGCCGACGATGATCCCGGCCAGCGCCAAACCGTCGCCCTGCTCGCCGGTCTGCCGGATCTGGTTGCGCGCGATGAAGCCGAAGATGATGCCGAGTGGCGAACACAGGAACGCGCAGACCAACGACGCGATCGCGAAACCGTTCGTGCCGCGAGACGGTTGCGGCGGGTAGTAGCCGTACCCGGGTTGGCCATAGGGCGGCGGCTGCCCGTACGGCGGCGGTTGGCCCGGCGGTGGCGACGAGCCGTAGGGCTGTTGCCCGCTCGGCGGGTCGTACGGATTCGACATGTCGGCCTCCCGGGCGCCCGATCCGCGCGTCGGCCCGGACTCTAGTAGCTAGCCGCGGATCAGCCCGAAGCGGTGCAATTGCCATACCTCCGCGACCGCCAGCACACCGAGGACGAGGGCGACCCGCACCCGGCCCTGCCGCCACCATCCGGGCCGGCGCACCACCTCGACGACCGGCCAGCCGAACAGCATCGCCACCGCGAGCGGCGAGGCCGCGACCGCGGCCGACATCCGGCCCCGGCCGAGGTCGACCGCCGCCGTCGTGCCGCCGCAGAACGGGCACGGCACACCGGTCGTCGCGCGCAGCAGGCAGAAGGTCGCCGGCCGCCGGATGTGCACGGCGGCGAGCAGGACGACGACGAGCGCCACAGCCGCGGTCCGCACGCCGGTCCGCGTCAGCGCCAGGCGTTCGGTCACGGTGGCAGGATTCCACAGCCGAGGTGTTTGTAGCATTCGTAGCGTGCCATCCCGGCTCCTCGTGCTGGTCTCTGGCACCGGTACCAACCTGGCGGCGTTGCTCGACGCCGCCCGCGACCCGGCGTACGGCGCGCAGGTGGTCGCGGTGGGCGCCGACCGCGACGGGATCGAGGGGCTGGCACGGGCCGAGCGGGCCGGGTTGCCGACCTTCGTCGTCCGGGTCTCGGACTACACCTCGCGCGACGACTGGGACGCGGCGCTGACCGAGCAGGTGGCGGCGTACCACCCCGACCTCGTCGTCTCCGCGGGGTTCATGAAAGTGGTCGGCAAGCGGTTCCTCGAACGGTTCCCGATGGTGAACACGCACCCGGCGCTGCTGCCGGCGTTCCCGGGCGCGCACGCGGTGCGCGACGCGCTCGACTACGGCGTCGCGGTGAGCGGTTGCACGGTGCATCTCGTCGATGCCGGCGTCGACACGGGGCCGATCGTCGCGCAGGTCGCGGTCGACGTACGCGCCGAGGACGACGAGGCGAGTCTGCACGAGCGGATCAAAGCGGTCGAACGCGCGCTGCTCGTCGACGTCGTCGGTCGCATGTGTCGCAACGGCTGGTCGGTCAACGGCAGGAAGGTCGAGCTTTCGTGAGTGATTCCAAGCGGCCCATCCGGCGCGCGCTCGTCAGCGTCTACGACAAGACGGGCCTCGACGAGCTCGGCCGCGCGCTCGCCGCGGCCGGCGTCGAAGTCGTGTCGACCGGATCGACCGCGGCGCGGCTGCGCGAGGCCGGTGTCGAGGTGACCGCGGTCGAGGAACTCACCGGTTTCCCGGAGTGTCTCGACGGTCGGGTGAAGACGTTGCACCCGAAGGTGCACGCCGGCATCCTCGCCGACCTCCGGCTGCCCGCGCACGAGCAGCAACTCGCCGAGCTCGGCGTCGCGCCGTTCGAGCTCGTCGTCGTCAACCTCTATCCGTTCCTCGACACCGTGTTCTCCGGTGCCGGGCCGGACGAGTGCGTCGAGCAGATCGACATCGGCGGGCCGTCGATGGTGCGGGCCGCGGCGAAGAACCATCCGTCGGTGGCGGTCGTCGTCTCGCCCGACGACTACCCGCAGATCGTCGCCGCGCTCGACGACGGGGGCTTCAGTTTCGAGCAACGGCAACGACTTGCGGCCAAGGCGTTCGCGCACACCGCGACGTACGACGTCGCGGTCGCGTCGTGGTTCGCGTCGGCGTACGCGCCGGACGAGACGGCGCGCGAGACCGGCTGGCCGGACGTCATGGCCGCCGTTTACACGCGCGCGGATGTCCTGCGGTACGGCGAGAACCCGCACCAGCGCGCGGCGCTCTACCGCAACCCGATCGTGTTCGACGGGCTCGCGCAAGCCGCGCAACTGCACGGCAAGCAGATGTCGTACAACAACTACGTCGACACCGACGCGGCGTTGCGGGCGGCACACGATTTCGACTCACCGTGCGTCGCGATCATCAAGCACGCGAACCCGTGCGGCATCGCGATCGGCGCCGACATCGCCGAAGCGCACCGGCTCGCGCACGCGTGCGATCCGGTGTCCGCGTTCGGCGGCGTGATCGCGGCGAACTCTGCGGTCTCGGTCGCGATGGCCGAGCAGGTCGCGGAGGTGTTCACCGAAGTCATCGTCGCGCCGGACTACGACGAGGGCGCGGTCGAGATCCTCGCGCGCAAGCCGTCGATCCGCATCCTGCGCACGTCCGCGCACGGCGGTCGCGGCGTGGAGTTGCGGCAGATCTGCGGCGGTCTCGTCGTCCAGTCCGCCGACGCGTTGAACGCCGACGGCGACGACCCGGTGGCGTGGACGTTGCAGGCCGGCGAGGCCGCGGACGAGGAAACGTTGCGCGACCTCGACTTCGCCTGGCGGGCCTGCCGGTCGGTGAAGTCCAACGCGATCCTGCTGGCGTCCGGCGGTGCGACCGTGGGTGTCGGCATGGGGCAGGTCAACCGGGTCGACTCGGCGCGGCTCGCGGTCGCGCGGGCCGGCGACCGGGCGAAGGGGGCGGTCGCGGCGAGCGACGCGTTCTTCCCGTTCGCGGACGGCCTGCAGGTATTGGCCGACGCGGGCGTGCGGGCGATCGTCGAGCCCGGCGGCTCGGTCCGGGACGACGAGGTCGTCGCAGCCGCCGCGGCCGCGGGCGTGACGCTGTACTTCACCGGCACCCGGCACTTCTTCCACTGATGACCGCTCGACTCATGCCGGGCGGGCCGGTGGCGGACGCGGTGTTCGCGGATCTCGCGCCGCGGATCGAGAAGCTGCGCGCGGGCGGCCACCCGCCGGGGCTCGCGACGATCCTCGTCGGCGACGACGCCCCGAGCGCGCGTTACGTCGCGATGAAGCAGGCGAAGGCGCTCGAGCTCGGCTTCAACCCGGGCCATCACGCGCACCTGCCGTCGTCGACCACACAGGACGTGCTGCACGAGACCATCCGGCGGTTCAACGAGGCGGGTGACGTCGACGGGATCCTGTTGCAGTACCCGATCCCGGAGGGGCTGGATTACGAGCGGGCGCTGTACGAGATCGACCCGGACAAGGACGCCGACGCCGCGCATCCGCTGAACATGGGCCGGCTCGCCCTCGACATGCCGGGACCGAAGCCGTGCACGCCGGCCGGCATCGAGGCCATCCTCACCCACTACGGGATCCCGGTCGCGGGCCGGCATGTCGTCGTCGTCGGCCGCGGGGTCACGATCGGCCGGCCACTGTCGATCCTGCTGTCGCAGAAGCGGCCGACCGCGAACGCCGCGGTGACGTTGGTGCACACCGGCGTACCGGATTGGGCCGAGCACACGCGCCGTGCGGACATCGTGGTCGCGGCGGCCGGTGTCCCCGGGATGATCCAGCCGGAGCATCTCCGGCCGGGCGCGACGGTGATCGGCGCGGGGGTGCGTTACGAGGGCAAGCGGTTGCTGCCCGATGTCGACGAGGCGTGTGAAGACGTCGCGGGTGCGATCACCCCGCGGGTCGGCGGCGTCGGCCCGACGACGATCGCGATGCTGTTCCGTAACTGTGTGGAAGCCGCCGAACGCCTTGTCGCCGGTTCGTGATCATGGCGTTGGCCGGCAGCAAACGCCATGATCACGAAAGGGCGCTGGGCGGGGCTCGGTTACTCGGGCCTCAGCCGGCGCGGCGTACGTCGTTGTCGCGTTGATCGTTCGGCACCGGCCGGACCACGCCGAGCGCCACTACTTCGTTCGCGAGCCGGCCGCGCCGGTTGCCGCCCTCGGGGATCCGGAACTTCGAGTACAGCCGGAGCAGGTGCTGCTTGACCGCGGCCTCGGTGACGACGAGCTCGTCCGCGATCTCCTTGGCCGTGGCCGGCGCGACGAACGCCTCGTGGTTGAGCGCGGGCCGGCACAGTGCGTGCAGCACCTCGGCCTCGCGCCGGGTGAGGTCGGGCGCGGAGACGCGGCGGATCTCCATCGTGTCGGCGGCGGCGCTTTCGGACTCGGTGAGCCCGCCGACCCGGGCCCGGGCCGCGCCGAAGGACAGCACGTCGCCGTCGGCGAGCACCCGGCGGCCGATCGGGCGGCCGTTGACCCGGGTGCCGTTCGCGGACAGTCCGAGGTCGGCGACGTAGACGTGCGGGCCGCGCCGGATGAGCTCGGCGTGCAGCCGGGACACACTCGGATCCGGCAAGGCGATATCGACGCCTTCGCCGCGCCCCACGGTGGTCACGTCCTTCTCGAGTTCGAACACCGTGCCGGTCTCTTCGACCCGTACGTACGGCGTTTCCACGACGTGTCTCCCCTTCGCTGCCCGGTCGACTGGTCGGTACCTTGCGGGCCTACCCGTTGTGGCTCGCCCGACACGTCCCGATCGCCAGGTCGGTCGCGCCGTTAGACTGCGCCGGTGACTGCTCCGTCGCGCGGTCTGGCCGACGTAGTCGCCGCCTCGACCGCCATCTCCGACATCGACGGGCTGGCGGGGCGCTTGTCCTACCGCGGCTACGACATCCACGACCTCGGCGGTCAGGTGTCGTTCGAGGAGACCGTCTACCTGCTCCAGCGCGGCAACCTGCCCACCCGCAGCGAGCTCGACGGCCTCACCGAGCAGCTCGCGAGCGCGCGCGACCTCACGCCGCTCGTGGCCACGTTCCTGCCCGGGATCGCCGGCCGGGCCGCGCCGATGGAGGCTCTGCGCAGCCTGCTGTCGCTGGTCGGGCACGACGACCCCGACAAGGACGACAACGGCGCCGGTGCCAATGCCCGCAAGGCGGTGCGTTTGGTCGGCGTGATGCCGACCCTGATCTCCTGCTACGAGGCCGCGCGCACCGGCCGCGACGTGCCGGCACCGGATCCGCAGCTCGGCGTCGCCGGCAACTTCCTGCTCCAGATCACCGGCCGTACGCCGGCACCGGAGGCGGTCGCGGCGTTCGACGAATGCCTCGTGTTGCACGCCGACCACACGATGAACGCGTCGACGTTCGCGGCCCGGGTCTGCGCCGCGACGCTGTCCGACATGCACTCCGCGGTCGTCGCCGCGGTGGCCACGTTGAAGGGGCCGTTGCACGGTGGTGCGAACGAGGCCGTGATGCGCACGCTGGAGTCGATCGACGGCGTCGACGCGGTGCCCGGCGCGGTCCGCGACATCCTCGGATCCGGGCAGAAGATCATGGGCTTCGGCCATCGCGTCTACCGGACCGAGGACCCGCGCGCGACGCACTTGCGCCGGCTGTCGGAGTCGATGGGCCGGCTGGCCGGCGACACCAGGTGGTACGAGATGTCGGTCGCGATGGAGCAGGCCGTCATGGCCGAAAAAGGCTTGTATCCCAACGTCGATTTCTTCGCCGCGAGCGTCTACCGGTCGCTCGGGATCCCGACTGATCTGTTCACGCCCGTGTTCGCGGTCTCGCGCATGGCCGGATGGACCGCGCACGTCATGGAGCAGCACGCCGACAACCGGCTCATCCGGCCGGACAGCGACTACATCGGCGAGCGCGACCGCCGCGTCGTACCGATCGACCAGCGCGGATGAGCAGGTGGCGGTGAGTCGGGCGATGGCGCTGGCGGACCTGCAACCGACGCTCGACCCGACTCACCTCGCGGTCGTCCGCTACCCGGCCGGCTGGCAGCCGCCGGCCCTCCCCGCCGGCGCGTTCGTCGGGATCGTCGCGAGCGACCTCGAAGTCACCGTCGTCGGGCCGGAGTCGCTGCTCGACGGCGAGGAGTGGGCGGCCGCTGCGCTGCAGGTGGACCGGGCGTGGCGGCGGGTCACGTTCCCGGGGCCGCTGCCGTGGGAGCTGGTCGGCTTCCTCGCCGACGTCGCGGTCCGGCTGGCCGGCGCGCAGATCCCGTTCACGACGATGGCCGGCTTCACCACCGACCACGTGCTGGTACGGGCCGCCCAGGCCGACCTGGCGGTCGCCGTACTGTCCGGGCAGGAGCCGCCGCCGCAGCGGCCGGGAACCAATCCGTGACCGACGAGGCGCCGGTCGATCCCGGCCGGGTCCGGCGCTCGCCCGACCCGCTGCTGCTTATCCTCGCCGGTCTCGTCGCCGGGATCGGGCTCGTGGTCGACCGCGACATCCGCACCGGGCTCTACGTGTGCGCGGGCAGCCTCGTCGCCGCCGCGCTGCTGCGCCTCGCGCTGCGGCCGCGGGCGGCGGGCAACCTGGTCGTCCGCAGCCGGCACGTCGACGTCGCCGTACTGCTCGGCGCCGCGGTCGCGGTCGCGGTGCTCGCGGCGGTCACGCCGTTCCCGCGCTCCTAGCGCGGCTCGAACTCGGATAGCCTCGCGGCGGACCAAGACGCCCCAGGAGACCCCTCATGACCACGCATCGCGTGACCCTGATCCCCGGTGACGGCACCGGGCCCGAGCTCGCCGAAGCGACCCGTCGGGTGCTCGAAGCCGCGGCCGGCACCGTCGGCTCGTCCTTCGAGTGGGACGTGCAGGAGGCCGGCATCGACATCATGGAGACGGCCGGCACGCCGCTGCCGCAGGAGACGATCGACTCGGTCCGCCGCAACGGCGTCGCCATCAAGGGCCCGATCACGACGCCGATCGGCACCGGCTT
>JAICXQ010000076.1 GCA_025980325.1 Frankiales bacterium | reverse complement strand
GCCGTCGACGGCGACAAGGCCGAGGCCGCGTTGCGCGCGATCCGCTCGATCGTGTCGCCGCAGTTGCCGGAGATCGGCGAGCGTTACCTCGGCACCGTCGTGAAGACGACGACGTTCGGCGCGTTCGTGTCGCTGACGCCCGGCAAGGACGGGCTGCTGCACATCTCGCAGATCCGCAAGATCGTCGGCGGCAAGCGGGTCGAGAACGTCGAGGACGTGTTGCCGGTCGGCAGCAAGGTTCAGGTGCAGATCGCCGAGATCGACCCGCGCGGCAAGCTCTCGCTCGTCCCGGTGCTCGAGGGCGATGGTGAGGGTGACGCCGCGCCGGCCGACGCTGGTTCGGCTGGATCCGGGCCGGATTCAGCGGCGGACGCTCCGGCGGAGTAGTGCCGATCGAGCTGGCCGGGCGCGCCCAGGCGCCCGGCCGCACCCGCACTCTCACGGCCGGCCCGGACGGCGGCGTCGTCCGCCGTACCGTGCTGCCCGGCGGGTTGCGGGTGATCTCCGAGGCCGTACCCGGGGTGCGGTCGGTCGCGTTCGGCGTGTGGGTCGGGGTCGGTTCGCGGGACGAGACGCCGGCGCTGGCCGGCGCGTCGCATTACCTCGAACACTTGCTGTTCAAGGGCACCCGGCGCCGCGACGCGATGGCGATCGCGGCCGAGCTGGAAGCGGTCGGCGGCGAGCTCAACGCGTTCACCGCGAAGGAATACACCTGCTATTACGCGCGCGTGCTCGACGACGACATGCCGCTCGCGGTCGACGTCATCTGCGACATGGTCACGTCGTCGTTGGTGACCGCGCGCGACGTCGACGGCGAGCGCAACGTGATCCTCGAAGAGATCGCGATGCACGACGACGATCCGGGTGACGCGGTGCACGACATCTTCGCCGCCGCGGTGTGGCCCGGCTCGACGCTCGGGCGGCCGGTGCTCGGCACCGTCGAGAGCATCGGTTCGATGAGCCGGGCGTCGATCAACGGTTACTACCGGCGGCGTTACCGGCCGGGCAATCTCGTCGTCGCCGCGGCCGGCAACGTCGACCATTCCGCGCTGGTGCGGCTGGTGAAGCGCGGGTTCGCCGGCGTCGTCGCCGCCGACGACGATGCCGTGCCGTCCGCGCCGCGGCTGGGCGGGTCGGCACCCGCGTTCGCACCGGCGAAGACCGTGCTGTCGCGGCCGATCGAGCAGGCCAACCTCATCCTCGGCAGTCCGGGCATCGCGCGCCGCGACGACCGCCGGTTCGCTCTCGGTGTGCTCAACGCCGCGCTCGGCGGCGGGATGTCGTCGCGGCTGTTCCAGGAGGTACGGGAGAAGCGCGGCCTCGCGTACTCGGTGTATTCGTTCACCTCGCATTACGCCGACACCGGTCTCGTCGGCGTGTACGCCGGCTGCGCACCGAAGAAGGCGCGCGAGGTGCTCGACATCTGCCGCGAGCAGTTGCACCTCGTCGGTGCCGGCGGCATCACGGCGGAGGAGCTGGAGCGGGGCAAGGGACAGATGCGCGGCGGGCTCGTCCTCGGTCTCGAGGACACCGGCTCGCGCATGTCCCGGCTCGGCAAGGCCGAACTCGTCTACGGCGAGTTGATGACCGTCGACGAGATCCTCGCCGCGATCGACGCGGTCACCCTCGACGACGTGCACGAGGTGGCGATGTCGTTGTTCGCCGCGCCGCAGGCGATCGCCGCGGTCGGCCCGTACGACGGCGACACCTCCCTCGTCGCCTAGACGATCGTTCCGGCGTCAGCGCCGGATGAGCTCGCGGACGGTGTCGTACGTGCTGTACAGGTGACCGAGCAGACCGAGGTCGGCGCTCAGCGTTCGGGGCGGGCTCGTGATCAGGGTGTCCTCGCGGATGACGGCATCGAAGTCGATGGTCGTCGAGGCCGGTACGACACCGATGCTCTGCATCAGCGCAAGCACCTCGTGGGCCATGATCCCGTACCCGACGGTCGTGGGATGCACGCCGTCCAGTGCGATCAGGCCGCCTTGGGATCGGCCGCGTCCGTCCGAGCCGAAGAAGCGCGTGTCCGGCCAGGGCGACAGCCGGCGCAGCGGCTCCGGGAGGACGTACCGCTTGAACCACTTCGGTTGCGCCGACGGATCCTCCAGGTAGCGACGGTAGGCGAGGCCGTCCAGCAGGCCGCACAGGTCGAACAGGTGCCAGTCCAGCTTCTCCTCGCGCGCGCGACGAACCTCGGCCACGATGTGCGCGTTGTACGCGTCGATGGCGGAGTCGATCTGCCGGCACGCCTCGCCCGACAGGCACTCGTCCTTGTCCGGGTCGAACTCGTCCTCGCTGACCCAGACCCGGCCGTAGCGCGCGAAATAACGTGACCCGCTCGGCTTGGAGCCGAACCCGTGCAGCAACGGCGCGATGGTGACGTGCGGGACCGTGGCGAGGATCACGTGTCGCGCGTTCACCTCGCGGACGCGTTCGCACAACTCGGTGTAGTCGGAGCGGAAGTGCGACGGCCGCCAGACGGTCGCGTCCTTCTTCCCGGCCAGTCGCTGCGGCCCGTCCCATTGCTCGTACTCGTCCGGAGTCCACTGCAGTTTCATCTTGAGGATCGCGCCGAGGGCGTTGTTCGCGCCGAGCGCCACGACCAAGACGCCGACTCCCTGCTCACCGAGTGCTTTGGCTGCGTCGATCATCGCGACGCCGCCACCGCCCGGTCCGTTCAGCACCCGCATCGCGGCCCGGTCGCCGTCGTGCGAAACCTTCACCGATGGGTGCAGCCATCGGTGCGGCGGCGTCTCGTCGATCGCGGCGCGGCAGTCGTCGGCCCTCCGTGACAGCGCGTCGCGGACGTCCCATCCGTAGATCGCGAGGTTGTTCGGGTACGCCGGGACCGGGTCGAGAACGGATCCGTCGCCGTGCTCCCAATAGTTCTTGACGTCACGCAGCAGGTGCAGTGTCACGGCGGTGACCTCTGGCGTATGCCATCCGAGAAGCGGCGCGCTCGTCCCGGCATGTTCTTCCAGATGTCGTAGCAAGGCCTCGAGGTTCAGCGGCAGGCCGGGACAATCCTCGGGACCGTCGTAGTGAGGCCGGCGGAATCGGTCGCGGATGCCGATCGCCTCGGCGAGCAGGGCCGGCCACGACAGGTCGGTGTCGTGGATCGCCAGGCTCTTGAACCCGTGGCTCAACGAGTCGCCGACAACGACCAGCGGGTTCGCCACCGTCTCCAGGTTCGCCGGTTCGACGTCCAAGGGCAGGTCTTTGACGATCTCGGCGTCGGTCACGGGCTTGCGGGTGGTCCAGGAGATCTCCAGATCCGGTGGGACCGGCGGCAGTGTCGGGTCGGTCGGATACACGGCATTTGGCATGCGCCCATCCGACACCGGACGCCTCGTCGAGTCAATCCGCCTACCGTTCGAGCGAGCAGATAAGTTGGCGCTCGTGATCGACGTTGGTGTCATCGGGGCGCGCGGACGCATGGGATCGGAGGTGTGCCGCGCGGTCGAGTCGGCCGACGACCTCGCACTCGTCGCCGCGGTCGACGCGGACGACGATCGCGCACCGCTCACCGGTGCGCAGGTCGTCGTCGACTTCACTACGCCGAGCGCGGTCATGGACAACGTGCGCTGGTCGTTGGACCACGGCCTGCACGTCGTCGTCGGCACGACCGGCTTCGACGACGCACGGCTCGATCAGGTACGCGAATGGCTCGGCGCACACCCGGATCGCGGCGTGCTGATCGCGCCGAACTTCGGCATCGGCGCGGTGCTGATGATGCGCTTCGCCGCGACCGCGGCGCCGTACTTCGACTCGGTCGAGATCGTCGAGCTGCACCACCCGGACAAGGTGGACGCGCCGAGCGGCACCGCCCGCCGGACCGCGGAACTCGTCGCGGCGGCACGCGAAGGCAGGCGGTCGCCGGACGCGACGACCGAGTCTCTCGACGGCGCGCGCGGCAGCGACGTCGAGGGCGTCCGGGTGCACGCGGTCCGGCTGGCCGGGCTCGTCGCGCACCAGGAAGTGCTGCTCGGCGGGCACGGCGAGACGTTGACGTTGCGGCACGACTCGCTCTCGCGCGAGTCGTTCATGCCCGGCGTACTGCTCGGCGTCCGCTGGGTGTGTGACCACCCCGGCCTGACCGTCGGCCTGGAAACCCCGCTCGGTCTCTGATCACGGGCCGCTGCAAAACCGGGTGACTCTCGCATGCGGGCGTCGTACCGTCGTCGCGACAGCATCGACTCGGAGGGGGTGAGTGACATGGCCTGCCATTCGCATGCCCGGACCCCGCTCTCACCCCTCTCCGAAAGGCGCTGCCTTGACTCAGTCCACCCTCGCGTCCCTCGGCTGGGACGCGTTCTACACCGCTGAATTCGCGCCGTACGCCGACATCGCCGTGCCCGGTCGCGTCGTCCGCGTCGACCGCGGCGCCGTCGACGTCCTGACCGCCGACAACCCGCTGCGGGTCCTACCGCCGCCGAACACCGCCGATCCGCTCGCGGTCGGCGACTGGGTCGCCCTCACCGCGACCGACGATCGCCGTTGGACGGTCGAATCGATGCTGCCCCGGCGCGGCGCGATCCGACGTGCCGTCGTCAGCGGCGAGTCGTTCGCGCAGGTCGTCGCGGCCAACGTCGACGTCGTCTTCGTCGCCGTACCGGCGGTTCCGGAGCCGCGGATCGGCATGGTCGAGCGGCTGGTCGCGCTCGCGTGGGACAGCGGCGCGACGCCCGTCGTCGTGCTGACCAAGGCCGACCTCGTCGACGATCCCGGCACGATGGCGGCCGATCTCGCATCGAGTGCGCCCGGCGTCGACGTCGTCGCCGTGTCCGCGGCCGTCCCCGGCGGCCTCGCCGCGCTCGAGCCGTACCTGACAACCGGACGTACGGTTTGCTTGCTCGGTCGATCCGGCGCCGGCAAGTCGACGCTCGTGAACTCACTGCTCGGGACCGACTACATGGCGACGCACGAGATCCGATCCGACGGCAAGGGCCGGCATACGACGACGCATCGCGAGCTGGTCGTGCTGCCGACCGGCGGGTGCCTCGTCGACACCCCCGGGCTGAAAGGCGTCGGGCTGTGGCTCAGCGACGACGGGCTGGATCGCGCCTTCGCCGACATCGAGGAACTCGTGCCGCGCTGCCGGTTCTCCGACTGCCGGCACGAGTCGGAGCCGGGCTGCGCGGTCCTCGCCGCGATCGACGCGGGCACGTTGCCCGAGCGGCGCCTGGACAGCTGGCGCAAGCTGCAACGCGAGGCGATCTGGATGGCCTCGCGCACCGACGCGCGGCTACGCGCCGAGCAGTCGCGCAAGTGGCGCGCGATCCATCAGGAGATGCGCCGCTCCGGCCGCGCCCGCCCCTGACGCACCTCGATCCCGTCGAGCAGCCGCGCGGTCGCGGCCGCAACCTCGGCGACCGCGGTGTCGAACGCGTCCTGGTTCGCCTGCGACGGCGCGCGCATCCCCGCGATCTTGCGCACGTACTGCAAGGCCGCCGCGTCGACGTCGGCGGGGGTGACGCTGTCGGTGTACGGCGGGCGCAAGGTCTTGATGCTGCGGCACACGGCTGCCATCCTCCTTGCTCGTCGACCGGGGATGCTGCCCGTGGGCAGAACGATCGCGGCTCAGGTCGAACGATATGCCGCCGACCGAGCGCCGCGACTTCCAGCAGCGCCGAAACCCGTCCGGATTCGCCGGTGACGGCACGCGCTTCGCCGCGTTCTTGTGCACGCAGGCACAAACGCCATGGCGGCCAGGGTAGAGCGGGGAGCGCGTCTTGTTCGTCGAATCGATCCGCACACGCGCACGAATCCTGACGTGCATACTGTGCGTTGCGGGCGTGCTCGTCCCGCTCGCACCGGCGCAGGGCGCAGCGACCTTGCGCGGAGTCGTTGCCGGGTCTCCGATCGTCGCGCTGCTCGACAGCGGCGTGCGGGTGACCCAGGAGGAGTTCGCCTACGCCGGGCCGCACGCCGCCAATGACCAGGTCGTCGCCTGGTGGGACTTCACCGCCAACAAGAAACCGGTCGCCGTCCTGCCGAAGCCCGGACAGACGTGGGACCCGGCGGTCCCCACGCCGTACGACGACGAGGGTCACGGCACCGGTACGGCGTCGATGGCTGTCGGTCTGGACCGCACGACAGACAAGACCCCGTCCGGCGCGCCGGGCTACCGGCTCGCGATCGGCAAGGTGTCGGGCAACAGCGGCGCGGCGCAGAACCTCGCCGGCGCCATCGGCTGGGCCGTCCATACCGTGCATGCCAGCGTCATCAGCATCTCGATCGGCACGATCACGCCCGATCCTTCGACGCTGTCCGCGGACGTGCTCGACGCGTTCGACGATGCGTGGCGCTCCGGTGTCCTCGTCGTCGTCGCCAATGGCAACGGCTGGGGCAACGTCGGCGTGGTGCCGGGCGAGCCGGGATGGGCCACCGGGTTCGGCGAGTCGACCCATGTGCTCGCCGTCGGAGCGTCCGACGAGCAAGGCGTTCTGGAGACGACCGATCCAGAGGTGACCGCGCTCTCGGATGTGCACGCCGCGTCGAACACGGCGGACGACGCCTACGTCGACGAGGGCGGCACCAGCTTCGCGGCTCCGTTCGTCGCCGGCCTCGCCGCCCGTGCGATCGCCGCCGGTCGGGCCGCTCATCGCGACGTCTCACCGGCACACATCCGCCAGCTGCTGGAGTACTCCGCGCTCGACACCGTCCGCCCGCCGCAGTCGGAGGGCTACGGCTCGCTGTCGCTCGACCAGCTGCCCGCGGCGCTGCGCTACGCCCGGGCGGGCACGCTGCCGGCGCGACCCGACCCCGACGTCACGGGCTGGTACGTCGAGAACGTCGCGATGCCGCTGCGCGCGCTGTGGAGCAATACGCTGCGAGTCGGCTAGCCACGCCGCCGACCTGCCGGAAACGGCGAGGCCGCGGCGGTAGGTTGGACGGCGATGAACACGGCGTACGAAGACCTGCTCCGGCTGGTCATGGAGCGCGGCACCGACAAGGCCGACCGGACCGGCACCGGGACCCGCAGCGTCTTCGGCCACCAGATGCGCTTCGACCTGCAGCAGGGCTTCCCGCTGATCACGACCAAGCTCGTGCACTTCCGCTCGGTCGCGTACGAGTTGCTGTGGTTCCTGCGCGGCGAGGGCAACGTGCGGTGGCTGCAGGAGCATGGCGTCACGATCTGGGACGAGTGGGCCGCGCCCGACGGCAGCCTCGGCCCGGTGTACGGCGTGCAGTGGCGCGCGTGGCCGACGCCGGACGGCCGGCACGTCGACCAGATCGCGCAACTGCTCGACCGGCTGCGCACCGATCCCAACTCGCGCCGGCACATCGTCTCCGCGTGGAACGTCGGCGAGATCCCGCAGATGGCGTTGCCGCCGTGCCACACGTTGTTCCAGTTCTACGTCGCCGGCGGCCGGCTGTCGTGCCAGCTCTACCAGCGCAGCGCCGACCTGTTCCTCGGCGTGCCGTTCAACATCGCGAGCTATTCGCTGCTGACGCACATGATCGCGCAACAACTCGGCCTCGACGTCGGCGAGTTCATCTGGACCGGCGGCGACTGCCACATCTACGACAACCACGTCGACCAGGTGCGCGAGCAGCTGTCGCGCACGCCGTACGAGTTCCCGCGGCTGGAGTTGCGCAAGGCGGCGTCGCTGTTCGACTACGACTACGACGACATGACGATCGTCGGCTACGAGCACCACCCCGCGTTGCGCGCACCCATTGCCGTCTAAGTGATCGGCCTGATCTGGGCGCAGTCCCGCAACGGCGTCATCGGCCGCGACGGGCAGCTGCCGTGGCACATCCCGGAGGACATGGCGCACTTCCGCGCCGTCACCGACGGCGCGACCGTCGTGATGGGCCGGCGTACCTGGGAGTCACTGCCGGCGAAGTTCCGGCCGCTGCCCGGCCGCCGCAACGTCGTCCTGTCCCGCCGGCCGTCGTACGGCGCACCCGGCGCCGAGCCGGCCGCGACGTTGACCGACGCCCTCGCGCGCGCGGCCGGCGACGTGTGGGTGATCGGCGGCGGCGCGGTCTACGCCGAGGCGCTGGCGTTCGCCGACCGGCTCTCGATCACCGACATCGACGGCGAGTACGACGGCGACACCCACGCGCCCGAGGTCGGTGCTGATTGGGAAGTCTCGGCCACCGACCCCGCGACCGGGTGGCACATCAGCACGACCGGCGTACGGTTTCGCTGGCGCGACCTGCGCCGGGCAACCGGGTAGGTTCAAGGCCATGGCAGCAACGCAACCCACGCCACCTTTCGGCCGGATGCTGACCGCGATGGTGACGCCGTTCAAGGCCGACGGCACCCTCGACCTCGACGGCGCGCAGTCGCTCGCGCGGCACCTGGTCGACGCCGGCAACGACGGTCTCGTCATCAGCGGGACGACGGGGGAGTCGCCGACGACGACCGACGAGGAAAAGGACCGGTTGCTCCGTGCGGTGATCGAGGCGGTCGGCGACCGCGCGGTCGTCGTCGCCGGGGTCGGCACCAACGACACCGCGCACACGATCTCCTCGGCGAAGCAGGCCGAGGCCGCCGGCGCGCGCGGGCTGCTGGTCGTCTCGCCGTACTACTCGCGGCCGCCGCAGGCCGGTCTGATCGAGCACTTCACCCGGGTCGCCGACTCGACCGAGTTGCCGGTGATGCTCTACGACATCCCGGTGCGCACCGGCGTGCCGATCCACACCGAGACGTTGCTCCGGCTCGCCGAGCATCCGCGCATCGTCGCGGTGAAGGACGCGAAGGAGGACATCGAGGGGGCGTCGTGGGTGCTCGCCCGCAGCGACCTCGTCTACTACTGCGGCACCGACATGGTGAACCTGCCGTGGCTCGCGATCGGCGCGGTCGGGTTCGTCAGCGTCGTCTCGCACGTAGCGACTGCGCAGCTGGTCGAGATGCTCGAAGCATGGGACGCCGGCGACGTCGCATCGGCGCGCACGATCCATCGGTCGTTGCTGCCGCTGTACACCGGCATGTTCCGCACCCAAGGCGTGATCCTCGCGAAGGCCGCGTTGCGATTGCTCGGCCTGCCCGGTGGTCCGGTCCGGTCACCTCTCGTCGACGCGACCGAGGATCAGGTGACCGCGCTCAAGGCCGACCTGGCCGCGGGCGGCGTGCACATCTAGAGGAGAGTGTCGCGCCGATGAGCCATCCGCATCCCGACCTCGGGGACCCGCCGCCGCTCGCATCCGGTGCGCTGCGCATCGTCGCGCTCGGCGGGCTCGGTGAGATCGGCCGCAACATGACGGTCTTCGAGTACGCCGGCCGGCTGCTCGTCGTCGACTGCGGCGTGCTGTTCCCGGAGACCGACCAACCGGGTGTCGACCTGATCCTGCCGGACTTCGGTTACCTGCGCGATCGGTGGGACGACGTCGACGCCGTCGTGCTGACGCACGGGCACGAGGATCACATCGGCGGCGTGCCGTACCTGCTGCGGGAGAAGCCGGACGTGCCGGTCGTCGGCTCGCGGCTCACGTTGGCGTTGGTCGAAGGCAAGCTGCGCGAGCACCGGATCACGCCGTACACGCTGGAAGTACGGGAAGGCCAGGTGGAGCAACTCGGGCCGTTCCGGTGCGAGTTCTTCGCGGTCAATCACTCGCTCCCGGACGCGCTCGGCGTCGCGATCGGATCCGACGCCGGCGTGGTGCTGCACACCGGCGACTTCAAGATGGATCAGCTCCCGCTCGACGGCCGGCTCACCGATCTCGGCGGCTGGGCGCGACTCGGGCGCGACGGCATCGACCTGCTGATGAGCGATTCGACGAACGCCGAGGTGCCGGGCTTCGTCGTGCCCGAACGCGAGATCGGCCCGGTCCTCGACGAGGTGTTCCGGCAGGCGTCGCGGCGGATCATCGTCGCGTGCTTCGCCTCGCACGTGCACCGCGTGCAGCAAGTCCTCGACGCGGCCGCGTCGCACGGGCGTCAGGTCGCGTTCATCGGCCGTTCGATGGTGCGCAACATGGGCATCGCCCGCGACCTCGGCTACCTCACGATCCCGCCCGGGCTCATCGTCGACCTCGACGCGCTCACCGACATCGCGCCCGAACGCATCGTGCTGATCTCGACCGGCTCGCAAGGCGAACCCATGTCGGCGCTGGCGAGGATGGCCAACCGCGACCACCGGCACGTGCGGATCGAGCCCGACGACACCGTCGTTCTCGCGTCGTCACTCGTGCCGGGCAACGAGACCGCGGTCTGGCGGGTGGTCAACGGGCTCACCCGCTGGGGCGCGCGCGTGGTGCACAAGGAGACCGCGCTCGTGCACGTGTCCGGGCACGCACCGGCGGGTGAATTGCTGTACGTGCTCAACCTCACCCGGCCGTCGAACGTCATGCCGATTCACGGCGAGTGGCGGCACCTGCGCGCGCACGCGGAACTCGCGGTGCAGACCGGGGTGCCGCGGGAGAACGTCGTGCTCGCCGAAGACGGCGTCGTCGTCGACCTCGTCGACGGCCGCGCGCGGATCGTCGGCGCGGTCCCCGCGGGCTACGTGTACGTCGACGGGCTCGCCGTCGGCGACGTCGGCGAGGAGTCGTTGAAGGATCGGCGCATCCTCGGCGGCGAGGGATTCGTCACGTGCGTCGTCGTCGTGGATTCGGTGACCGGCAAGGTCGCGGCGGGCCCCGAGATCCTGGCCCGCGGGTTCTCCGAGGACGCGGCCGCGTTCGAGGACGTGCGGCCGCTGATCGAAGACGCGCTCGCCGACGCCGCGCGCGAAGGTGTCGCCGACGCGCATCAACTGCAACAGTTGGTACGGCGGGTGATCGGCAAGTGGGTGTCGGACACCTACCGCCGCCGGCCGATGATCATCCCGGTCGTCGTCGAGGTTTGAGTGCCGGCGGGGTTAGTCGAGTGCTTTTTGCAGGGCTTCGGCGAGTCGCTCGTAGTGCTCCGGTGTGTTGTAGAGCTGCCCGCACATACGGACGTACGTCGTTCCTGCGTGTTCGGTGATGTGCGCGGTGACGCCGTATTCGGTGATCAGCCGGTAGGCCAGTGCTTCGCGCTCGCCCTCGCGCGACAAGACGACCGGCAGCCGGACGAGCCGCATCGCTGCCGTGAACCGGTCCGCGATCGCGACCTCGGTGCGGAGCGCCTCGGCGACCCGATGCGCCCCGGCCGTGACCAGCGCATGCTGGTGCCGCCGTACCGCGTCCCAGCCGAGTCCGTCCCAGAAGTCGAGTGCGGCCGGGATGGCCAGCAGCGGGATCGGATCCGCCGTACCCGTCCACTCGAACGCGGCCTGATAACCCGCGGCGTATCCGTGCGACGCGACCCGCGGCCGCACGACGTCGTGCCACCGCGGCGCGACGACGAGTGCCGCGCACGCGCGCGGCGAGCACACCCACTTGTGCAGGGTGCCGACCCAGAAGTCGGCGCCGAGCGCGTCGATGTCGACCGGCAGCTGGCCCGGCGCGTGCGCGCCGTCGACGAGCACCGGAAGGCCGCGTTCGCGTGCCGCCGCGACGACGTCCGCGACCGGGAACACGAAGCCGGTCGGCGACGCGATGTGGTCGACGACGACCAGCTTCGTGCGCGCGGTCACGCCGGACATCACGTGCTCGACGATCTCGGCGCTCGACCCGACGTCGACCGGCACGTGTTGCTCGACGACCTTGACGCCTTGGCGCAGCAGCACCCCGAGCTGGCTCGCGACCGCGGGGTAGCGGTGGTCGGTCGCGACGACCTCGTCGCCCGGTTGCCAGTCGAGGCTGCCGAGCACGGTCGCGGTGCCCGCGGTCGCGTTGGCGACGAAGACGAGGTTCGCCGGCTGCGCGCCGAGGAAGCCGGCGACGCGTTGGCGGACCGCGTCCACCTGGGCGGGCCAGCGGCGCATGAGCAGGTCGGTCGGATTCGCCTCGACCTGGGCGCGGATGACCGCGGCGGCCTCGGCGACGGGCAGCGGCAGCGCGCCGAACCCGCCGTGGTTGAGATACGCGTGGTCGGGGTCGACGAGCCACGTGGTGTCCACGTGACGCAACTTAGTCGGGACCTGTCAGCAGGTGCGGTGGCTATCTGCTGACAAGTCGTACGGCGGGGACCGACACGCGCGCGCGTGTGACATCTGAGGCTTGTGTGACCTGAGGGACTAGCCTTGGGCCTCGTGGCTACGCGTACACCGGCGCGGCCCCGGCCGAGCACGCGCTCGTCCGGGCCGTCCTCCCGCCGTCGCGCCGCGGCCGGCGCGGGTTCCCCGGCCCGCGGCCCGGCGCCCCGACGCAGCGGCGCCCGCCCGGCCGCCCGGCGAAGGCCGGCGCGGCAGGGGGCGG
>JAICXQ010000068.1 GCA_025980325.1 Frankiales bacterium | reverse complement strand
CAACCCCGGCCAATCCCTGTAGCTCGACTGCTCGAAGTGTCGGCCGCTCGACGCGCCATCGCGCGTCGGCCGGCCGACACTTCAGTCTGGCCATCGGCGTGCGGCCGCGCGTAGCTGCTCGATCACGTCGTCCCGCCGCAGGTAGATGCCGACGGACGGAAACCTCAGCACCGGCTTGTGCGACAAGACGAGCTCGTTCTGCCGAAACATGTCCTCCCACCAGACGAGCGGCTTCAAGTGCAGCGCTCCGTCCACTTCGACGAAGAACCCGCGGAACTCGGCGTCGACGTACCGCCGTCGACCGGACCGGTCGACACGGATGGACTGTCCCAGCGGACGGCCCACACCGGCCTCGCGTGCGAGGCGGACGAAATCGATCTCGGTCAGTGAATGCGCGCCGCCTTCGATGTCGCCGGCGACCCGAATGTAGGTCTTTCGATGGCGCAGCGTGCGCGTCTCCAGCAACAATTCGCGCAGCAGACCCGGCCGGACGAGTCGCTGCTGGACCAACGCGGCGAGCAGAGCGCATCCGCGAACCGGCGTGGCGATGCTCTGCAATGCGTCGACGACGGCGACCGGCAACCTCCTCGTCGGCGGCCGCTTCACCGGATGTACCGCGGCAGGGTCGAGCCGGCGGGACTCTCGCCGGACGAACAGATCGTGACGGGCCGGATGGCCATCCTTGGGGACCGCTGTCTCCATCCGGTCGGTGCCGAAGCCGGTCAGCCCATAACGTTCGAGCGCGCTCAATCCAGCAAGGACACAATCGGGGCCGCCGTCGAGGACGGCCAGCCACGCAATCTGCTCCGAACTCAGCGGCCCGGTCGTGAGCGCCACCACCCGCCGACCCCAGGCTTGCCACCGCCCGGCTGCGATCTGGTTACGCACGTAGTCGGCGTCGACGCCGATTACGTGCAATTGTGCACGAGAGATCAGACCCGCCTGGTCGCGAGCAAACCTCCGTAACGCATGCGCTCGAAGGGCCGCTTGGGTCACATCCAAAGCCTGGTCGACCAAGCGAGCGCGCGCGAGTGACTGTCCACAGCCAAGCAGGCGTCGGCCCTCGGACGCGTCGGGGCGCGTCCGTGAACCGACGCTTTGGGCCTAGGCTGAACCCGTGAGCGTGCGCCGGGTCATGGGCACGGAGACCGAGTACGGCATCGCCGTACCGGGGCAGTCGAGCGCGAACCACATGCTGGCGTCCAGCCAGATCGTCAACAGCTACCTCGCCGCGACCACCACCTCGGCCCGCGACCGCCGCCCACGCTGGGACTTCGAAGAGGAGTCGCCGCTGCGCGACGCGCGCGGCTTCGACAACAGCGCCGGACCGGTCGTCGGCGCGGCCCGCGACGCCGCCGACACCCTCAGCGACGACGAGATCGGCCTCGCCAACGTCATCCTCACCAACGGCGCGCGGCTCTACGTCGACCACGCGCATCCCGAGTATTCGACGCCGGAACTGACCAACCCGCGCGACGCCGTCGTCTGGGACAAGGCGGGGGAGCGCGTGATGGTCCGCGCGGCCGAATACGCCGCCGCGCACATGCCCGGGACCGCGCTGATCCAGCTGTACAAGAACAACACCGACAACAAGGGAGCGTCGTACGGGTTCCACGAGAACTATCTGATGCAACGGCAGACGCCGTTCGCCGACATCGTCCGCTACCTCACGCCGTTCTTCGTCTCCCGTCAGGTCGTCGCGGGCGCCGGGCGGGTCGGCATCGGGCAAGACGGGCGGCAGCACGGCTTCCAGATCTCCCAGCGCGCCGACTTCTTCGAGGTCGAAGTCGGGCTGGAGACGACGCTCAAGCGCCCGATCATCAACACCCGCGACGAACCGCACGCGGATCCCGAGCGCTACCGCCGACTGCACGTCATCATCGGCGACGCGAACATGAGCGAAGTCTCGACGTACCTCAAACTCGGTACGACGGCGCTCGTGCTCGCGATGATCGAGGAACGCTGGTTCGCCGACAACGGTGTGGACCTCGGCGTCGAGGCACCGGTTGCGTCGTTGCGCGCGGTCTCGCACGATCCGACACTGGCGCAGCAGGTGACGATGCGCGACGGCCGGCGGCTGACCGGCGTGCAGTTGCAGATGGAGTTCCACGAGCAGGCACGCAAGTTCGTGGAGGACCGGTACGGCGCCGATGCGGACGAGCAGACCATCGACGTGCTCACCCGTTGGGAGTCCGTGCTCAGCCGGCTCACCGACGAGCCGATGTCACTCGCGCGCGAGCTCGACTGGGTCGCGAAACTCGAGCTGCTGCAGGGATATCGCGACCGCGAAGGCCTCGACTGGGACGCGCACAAGCTGCAACTCGTCGACATCCAGTACAGCGACGTGCGACCGGACAAGGGCCTGTACAACCGGCTCGCCGCGCGCGGCCGGATGGAGCGCATCGTCACCGACGCCGACATCGACGACGCCGTCACCGAGCCGCCGACCGACACGCGCGCGTACTTCCGCGGGCGTTGTCTCGCGAAGTACGGCGACGACGTGGCCGCGGCGTCGTGGGACTCGGTCATCTTCGACGTCGGCCGCGAGTCGCTGCAACGCGTGCCGATGCTCGAACCGTTGCGGGGCACGAAGGCGCACGTCGAGGATCTGCTGCGTCGCTGTGACACGGCCGCGCAACTCGTCGACGAGATCGCCGGCCGCTAGCGCGGTTTTCTAGGAACGTTCGAGCCGGCCGAGTTCGCGCCGTGCCTTCTCGGCCCCGGCGTGCGCGGCGCGAGCCGCGCGATGGGCGTCGGCGCGCTCGGCCTCGGCGTGGTCGAGCAGGGCTCGCGCCTCGACCGCGGCCCGCGCCGCGGCCTCGTACCGGCGTTGCGCGTCGTCCGCGGCGCCGGCGAGTTCGAGTACGCGCTGCCGGGCCGCGTCGAGGTCCGCGGCCGCTGCCGGGCCGGCGGTCTTCGCTTCCTTGTTCGGTGCCGGCTTAGGTTTCGGTAGCGGCGCCGCGACGGCTCCGGACACGTCGGGCAGCGCGCCGAACCCGGCGTACCGCAACGGCTTGACCAGCCGACCGGACCGCACGGCCGCAGCCAACTCGGGGTCCGCGGTCGCGGCTTCGAGGGTCGCCGCGGCGTCAGCCTGGACGTTCGCCGGGAGATCCGCGGTGAGGCCGGCGATGAGTCCGCGCCGTTGCTCGGTGAGCTCGCGCACGTCGCCGCCGCGGCCGGCCATCGCGTCGCGCAACGCCGCGCCGATCGCCACGAGCTCGGCGACATCGCCCGCGCGGTCGCGCACCAGGCGGTTGACCGCATGCGCCGACGCGGTCGGCTTGCGCAGCCCCTTGATCGCCTTGGCGGCCGCCGGATCGGTCGCGGCACGCGCGGCCGCGTCCCGGGAGGGGGTGAACTCCTCCGGCGCCAGGCCGTAGAGCTCGTCCGCGATCTCGTCCACGCCCACGGGTTTCATGCTCTCGGGCGATGCTGCCGAGAGGTACTGTCGGGGCAACGATCACGCGCTTCGGAGGTACGGATGGCCAAGGATGACGGCGGGCAGACGCGGGCGACCAAGCGCGCGCAGGAAGCCGAGGAGGTCGAGGCCACCGAGTCCTCCGACGTCGCGGAGCGGCACGAAAAGCTCTCCGAAGACGTCGACGACATCCTCGACGAAATCGACTCGGTATTGGAGGAGAACGCCGAGGACTTCGTTAGGAGTTACGTCCAGAAAGGGGGAGAATAGTCTCAATGTCGGGTTCAGACTTGCCGACGCAAAAGCACCGTCTGGACTGCGGAGAACTCAAAGAGCTCTACGCCTTCCCGCGCACGCCGCGCCGTCGCGATGGTCGAGGTCCGTACTGCAAAGTCTGCTACTCGATGCGCTATCGGCAATACCGCAGACGCAAGGCTGAGCAAGAGGGTCGCGTATTTCGTGAGCGGCGCGATGTGCCGGCCGGCATGCATTACTGCCCAAAATGCGAGCAGCTGAAGACCCGAGACCAGTTCCCACGCAACCGCGCCGCGAAGAACGGTTTGGCGAGTTATTGCAAGCCGTGCCACAACGAGAAGTCCAAGGCGGCATGCGAGAAGGCTCACGGCAGCACGCGCGACTATCACTTGCGCCGCCGTTACGGACTGACCTCGGCGGATGTCGAGGCGATGATCGAGGCGCAAGGCGGCACCTGCGCTACGTGCGACAGCAAGCCCGAACACGTCGACCACGACCATCGCACCGGCAGGGTGCGCGGCGTCCTCTGCTTCAACTGCAACCAGGCACTTGGCAACGTCCGAGACAACATCGCAACTCTGCATCAACTCGGCCGTTACCTTCGCCGGCACGCGCCGGCCGTCGACGCGGCGTTCGCCTCACAATTCGAGGCAAGCCTCGCCGAATACCTGCACGGTCCGGCCGCGTAAGCCGCTTTCGCCTCGACGTGGGACTTCATGGCAAGGTGAAGGCATGGACCTCCTCGCCGACGGCGGCAAGCTACCGGTTGCGTTCTTCGCGGCCGGGTCGAGTTCGTTTGCGGACTTCCTTGCCAGCCACCGCCCCGACTTGCTGCCCGGCCGCCGTCTCGACCTACAACCCGGCGTGACGATCGACGCGCCGCACGGCACCACGATCGTCGCGGTGACGCACACCCGCGGCGTCATCGTCGCCGGCGACCGGCGCGCGACCATGGGCAACGTCATCGCGCAACGCGACATCGAGAAGGTCTTCCAAGCCGACGAATACTCCGCCGTCGGCATCGCCGGCACCGCGGGCATCGCGGTCGAGCTCGTGCGGCTGTTCCAAGTGGAGCTCGAACACTACGAAAAGATCGAGGGAACCACCCTCAGCCTCGACGGCAAGGCCAACCGGCTCAGCCTGCTCATCCGCAACAACCTCGGCATGGCCATGCAGGGCCTCGCCGTCGTACCGCTGTTCGCCGGCTACGACCTCGAGGCGACCGACGCGAGCAAGGCCGGCCGCATCTTCTCCTACGACGTGACCGGCGGCCGGTACGAAGAACACAGCTTCTTTTCCGTCGGCTCCGGCAGCGTCTTCGCCCGCGGCGCGCTGAAGAAGCTCTACCGCGACGACTTCGACGAAGCCGACGCGGCCCTCGCGACGATCCACGCGTTGTACGACGCCGCCGACGACGACAGCGCCACCGGCGGACCCGATCTCACCCGGCGCATCTACCCGGTCGTCACCAGCGTCACCGCCGACGGCTTCCGCAAGTTCGCCGAGGACGAAGTCGCCACCATGACCCAACGCGTCGTCGACGAACGCATGACCAGCCCCGGCGGACCGAACGCACCGCTGCGCGCCGGCGGAGGTGCGGATCGATGAGCATGCCCTTCGGTTACGTCTCGCCCGAGCAGGTCATGAAGGACCGCGCGGATTACGCCCGCAAGGGCATCGCGCGCGGCCGCGCGGTGCTCGTCATGACCTACGTCGACGGCATCCTGTTCGTCGCGGAGAACCCGAGCAGCGCGCTGCACAAGGTTTCCGAGATCTACGACCGGATCGGCTTCGCGGCGGTCGGCAAGTACAACGAGTTCGAGAACCTCCGTCAGGCCGGCGTGCGGATGGCCGACCTGCGCGGCTACTCCTACGACCGCACCGACGTCACCGGCCGCATGCTCGCCAACACCTACGCGCAGATCCTCGGCACCATCTTCACCACCGAGTCCAAGCCGTACGAGGTCGAGATGACCGTCGCGGAAGTGGGGGAGACCGCGGCCGGCGACCAGCTCTACCGGCTCACCTACGACGGCAGCGTCGCCGACGAGCAGGGCTTCGTCGTGATGGGCGGCAACGCGGACGCGATCACGGCCCGGCTGCAGGACAACCACCGCGAGGGCCTCGAGCTCGGCGAGGGGCTGCGTGCCGCCGTCTCCGCGATGACCACCACGGACAGCGGCGAACCGCGAACGCTCACCGCCGACGCCCTCGAGGTCGCGGTGCTCGACCGCACCCGGCCGCGGCGCAAGTTCCGCCGGCTGACCGACGAGCAGACTGAGCAACTGCTGGCATGACGGCGGGCCCGATGGGCCAGCTGGCAGAGTACGGCTAGCCGCCGGTGCTCCACACGGTGTAGAGGTGCGTGCGCACCTGCTGGTCCTGCGCGTAGATCATGTCCTCCTGCGGGCGCGACGGCATCGCCGCCGTCCCGCGCAGTACCTTGAACGCAAGCGTGCGGGCCGGCGTGTCGACGCCGCCGTAGCCGATCAACGGGTACTGCTGGAACGCCGCCGGCACCTGGCTCCACTGCACCGGCGTCGAGTTGTACGGCGCGAACGTCGCGTCGCAGACGGAGCCGTCGTCGTGCTCGGCAACCGGTCGCGCGGTCGCGGTGTGGAACAGCACCGACTTGAGTTCGGCGTAGGTGAACTTGCCGTCGGCGAGCGGTCCGGACTTGACGATCCCGGCCCGGCCGGACGCGAGCACGTCGCCGCGATAGCCGGTGTGCGTGTCGCCGAGAATCCGCCGCGCCTCCAGGATGATCCGCGCGGCGCCGCCGGCGACGTACGGCGTCGCGGCCGACGTGCCCGAGCCGGTGTCCGGCGTGGACGCCGTCGTCGTCGGCCCGTCGGTCGCCCACGACGAGCACGCGTCGGACGACACGTTCGGCATCGAGCCGGGCCAGGTCGCGACGTAACCCGAGTCGTACCCGCCGACGATGATGGCCGAGGGACCGAGGTGCGGCGCCAGCAATGTCGGGTGGCCGAGCACGCCCTCGCGGAACGCGACGCCGTTGCCGGCCGCCCAGAACGCGAGCTGTTCGTGCGCGGTCTCTTCGACCGCACGGGTCAGGCTCGGGTCGTCGGTCGCCATCCCGGTACTCACCGGTGCCCAGCCCGGAACGAGCGGCCCGTAGGAGTTCGACTGCACGTCGATCCACGAGCGGTTCGCGGCCGTCCAGCGCAGCCCTTCGACCGTGTCGGCCGAGCCGTCCTCGTTACCGACGCCGACGCTGACGCTGAGCGGCAACTGCACCGAGACGAGGCGGCATTCACGGCACGCGCCGTAGGAGTTCGAGGCGGCCCGCGACGCCGTCATCACGCCGTGGCCGGTGGAGAGCACGTAGGTGTCGCCGGGCTCGTTCGCGTTGCAGTCGATCGCCGGCTGCGAGCCGAACGCGATCGCCCCCACGATCTTCGTGCCGGGGAACCAGTAGAGCTGGCCGGGACGCACCTTCGACCAGACCGAACGGCAGTCCTTGCGCAGCGCGTCGTAGTAGCTCTTGTCGTCGAGGGTGATGTGCAGCGCGATCGCGCCCTTGGGGTAGCCGGGCAGGTACGTCCCCGGATAGCGCTGCGCCAGCGGGGAGCGGTCGCGGAACACCTCGTGGTACGGGTTGATCCCCGTGTCGACCAGCGCGATGACGGCTTGCGGCCCCGCTTTGGCCGCCGGTTTCGACGCGGCAGTCGCCGCGCCGCCGAGCGCGCAGGACAGCACGAGCACGCCTGCGGTGATCACTCGCGAAAGACTCGCCATCGAATCGCGTCCTCTCCCTCACCCTTATAAACGCAGATCGGGGCCAAGCGTCACGGCCACCCCGGTAACTCGCACGGGACTACGATCTTCCGGTGGACCGGCGGATCTATGGCTTGGAGAACGAGTACGGCGTCACGTGCACGTTCCGCGGCCAGCGCCGGCTGAGCCCGGACGAGGTCGCCCGCTACCTGTTCCGCCGGGTCGTGTCGTGGGGCCGCAGCAGCAACGTGTTCCTCAAGAACGGCGCCCGGCTCTACCTCGACGTCGGCTCGCACCCCGAGTACGCGACCCCCGAGTGCGACGACCTCGTCGATCTCGTCACCCACGACAAGGCCGGCGAGCGCACGCTCGAAGGCCTGCTCATGGACGCCGAACGGCGGCTGCGCGAGGAAGGCATCGCCGGCGACATCTACCTGTTCAAGAACAACACCGACTCGGCCGGCAACTCCTACGGCTGCCACGAGAACTACCTCGTCGGCCGGCACGGCGAGTTCTCCCGGCTCGCCGACGTGCTCATCCCGTTCCTCGTCACCCGCCAGATCATCTGCGGCGCCGGCAAAGTGCTGCAGACGCCGCGCGGCGCGGTCTACTGCGTGAGCCAACGCGCCGAGCACATCTGGGAAGGCGTGTCGTCGGCGACGACGAGGTCGCGCCCGATCATCAACACCCGCGACGAGCCGCACGCCGACGCCGAACGGTTCCGCCGATTGCACGTCATCGTCGGCGACTCGAACATGTCCGAGACGACGACGCTGCTGAAGATCGGTACGACGGACCTCGTCCTGCGGATGATCGAAGCCGGCATCGTCATGCGCGACCTCACCCTCGAAAACGCGATCCGCGCGATCCGCGAAGTCAGCCACGACATGACCGGCCGGCGCCGGGTCAAGCTCGCCAACGGCCGCGAGGCGAGCGCGCTGGAGATCCAGCTCGAATACTTCGCGAAGGCCCGCGACTTCGTCCATCGCCGCGGCGCCGACGCGACCGCCGAACGCGTTCTCGATCTGTGGGAACGCACCTTGCAGGCGCTGGAGAGCGGCGACCTCGACAAGGTCGAGCGCGAGATCGACTGGGTGACGAAGTACAAGCTGATCGAGCGCTACCGCGCCAAGCACGACCTGCCGCTGTCCTCGCCGCGGATCGCGCAGATCGACCTCGCCTACCACGACGTCAACCGCCGCCGCGGGCTCTATTACCTGCTCGAACGCAAGGGCGCGGTCGACCGGGTGGCGAACGACCTGCGCATCTTCGAGGCGAAGTCGGTGCCGCCGCAGACGACGCGCGCGCGGCTGCGCGGCGACTTCATCCGCCGCGCGCAGGAGAAGCGGCGCGACTTCACCGTCGACTGGGTGCACCTCAAGCTCAACGACCAGGCGCAGCGCACCGTGTTGTGCAAGGACCCGTTCCGCTCCGTCGACGACCGGGTCGAAAAACTCATCGCCTCGATGTGACGCGACGGGCTACGCGACCGCGACGATCGCGAGCACGACGCCGAGCAGCGACACGACCGCGACGCCGACGCCGACGACCGCGATCATCGGTGATCGCGGCAGCGGATCGCCGCGGCGGATCGCGACGTCGGCCGCGCGCCAGCGCCGGTACGCCGTCGACGCGCTCGCCCCGCCGAGCACGACCAGCACGAGCCCGAGCGCGGCCCGGCCTTCCCGGGTCGAGAAGTGGCTCGCGACTCCGATGACACCGACGCCGGCCGCGAGCAACGCGAGCGACGTACGGATCCAGGCCAGAAACGTCCGCTCGTTCGCGAGCGAGAACCGGTAGTCCGGCTCGCGGTCGGGACCGCTCACCCCACGACGGCGAGCTCGGTCGGAGCGTGCCGGCCGCGCAGGACGACGCTGCCGTCGCTGCGCCAATGCGCCCGCTCGGCCGCGTCGACGGACTCGAGCATCGACCCCGAGACGAGCAGCCGCTCCGGCCGGGTCTTCGCCAATTCGCTGAGGCGCGCGGCCTCGTTCACCGGGTCGCCGATGACGGTGTACTCGAAGCGTTCCTTGGTCCCGATGTTGCCGGCGACGACGTCACCGGCGGAGACACCGACCGCCGCCTTCAGCCCTTGTACGTCGGACAGCCGTTCGCAGAGCAGCCGCGCCGCGAGCAGCGCGCAGGCATCGGCGTCGGCGCGGCGTACCGGCGCGCCGAAGATGCACAGTGCCGCGTCGCCCTCGAACTTGTTGACGAACCCGCCGGTGCGACCGACGACGTCGACGACGATCGCGAAGAATGCGTTGAGCGCCGCGACGACTTCGGCCGGCGACCGCGTCGCGGCCAGCGCCGTACTGTCGATGACGTCGACGAACAGCACCGCGACGTGCACCTGCTCGCCACCGAGTCGGACGCCGCGTTCGAGCGCCTGCTCGGCGACGTCCTCGCCGACCTGGCGGCCGAACAGGTCGCGCAGCCGGCGCCGTTCACGCAGGCCGTCGACCATCGCGTTGAAGCCCGCCTGCAACTGGCCGACCTGGCTGCCGTCGTACACCGGCACCGTGACGTCGAGCCGGCCCTCCTGCACGTCGGCCAGCGCGGCGGTCACCGACTCGATCGGGTCGGCGATCGTCTTCGCGGCGAAGACGGTCGCCATCGCACCGCTGAACAACCCGGTCAGGCCGAGAAACGCGAGACCGGCCAGCGACACCGGCCGATGGCCGTGATCCGCGGTCATCATGACGACGCCGACCAACGGGATGCCGGCACCGATGGCCCACGCGAGCAGCAGCCGCGACTTCACGCCGGGTACGTACGGATCGGTCGGCAGGCCGCCACTGAACGCCATCCGGTTGATCGGCCGGAGCAGCCGCTCGGACATGAGATACGTCAGACCGCAGGTCGTGATCGCACCCATCAAGATGGTCGCCGCGATGTCCCAGTCGTAGAGCGCACCGAAGCGCGCGTTGATCGGGATGAAGACGAACTCCGAACCCATCCAAACGACGAAGCTGATCACCGTCTGCCGCAACGGATGCCGCACGATGTACGTGCGTTCGGCCGGTGTCGCCGCCCGGCCCTCGCGGGCGAAGCGCACCAACGGCTTGAACGCCCAGCCCGAGATCCCGCCGCAGACGAAACTTGCGAACACGTTGTAGGCGACCAGTGCGATCAGGTTGTCGACGAAGAACCGCTGCGGCGCCGGCAGGATGAAGCCGAGATACGAGAAGACGATGAGTGCGCCCGCGGTGTTGACCAGCAGCATGGCGGCGCCGAACCTCGCCTGAACCTTGCGCAACCGCGACCGCACGTCGGCGGCACGCGCGGGCACGTTGACTGCTGGGACCACGGCGGTCATGGACAAAGTGTCGCAGTTATGGACGAACTGGTCGACCTACTGTGCGCTGCATCACAGCAGTGACGAAGTGTGCCGGCCGGCCGCCGCCGCCGCGAGAAAGTACGCCGGATCGTCGTCCAGACCGCGACCCATCGACGACAACCGCACCGGCGCACCGCGCATCGCGTCGAGCAATCCGTCCGTCGCGACCTCGACCAACCGATGCCGCTCGCGCAACGCAACGCACGCATCGCGGACCGCCGACCCGAACGGATCGGCCAGCACCGGTACGACGACATCTGCGCTCGCCATCGCGACCCGCCCGAGTGCGGTCAGGCTGTGATGCGAGACACCGCGATGACGTTGCCTCGGATCGGCCGCGGACACCCGCAACGACGCCACCGGCCGGCCCCGCAGCACCGCGGCCGCGTTCACCGCCTCGCCGCTCGCGACACCGCTGAACCCCCACCGGGTACCGGTGCCGAGGTTGCCCGGTCCTTGCGTCACGACGGCGACGTCGGCTTGCAACACGTGCCGCACCGCAAGCAGGCCGCTGTGCACCGTGACCGCCTCGATGTCGCCGCCGTACGCCTGCCCGACGGTGACGGTGGCGGCCAGCCAACCG
Organism: Frankiales bacterium; assembly: GCA_025980325.1. Classification (GTDB taxonomy): domain Bacteria; phylum Actinomycetota; class Actinomycetes; order JAFAQI01; family JAFAQI01; genus BP-197. Next base: position 3,005 of record JAICXQ010000068.1, on the reverse strand, counting down.
GCGTCGCGCAGCCCGGCAACCGTGCGCGAGAACGCGATCGGCAACGCGCCGCCGTCGGACATGACGTAGACGGCCTGCGCATCCGGCCGGGTCTCGCGCAGGCCGGCGAGGATCGCCGGGACGGCCGAGTGCAGGTCGGCGATGACGACGGGCATCCCGTCGATATCGTCGGCGTCGCGCAGCACGTCGTGATGCGGCGAGCCCTGCTCGTCGGCGGCGAGCACCGTGACCTGCAGGGGTGTGTACCGCGCCTTCACGACGTGCCCGTTCTCGGCGCCGTCGGCGGGCAGCCGGTCGGGGATCGCGACCACGATCGCGACCCCGCCGGTGCCGAGCCCCATCTCCAGCGCGGTCGCGTTGAGCAGCACGCGATCGCCGGCGCGAGGCGTGCCCACGATGTCGACGTACGCGATCGCATCGACGTCGTCGCCGCCGACCGCGACGACCAACGGGAGCGCGCCACCGGCCACGTCGCCGACGGACACGACCGTCCCCGAACGCCAGCGGATCACGGCCGGACATTACCCATAGAGGCGCCGGTGCACGGTACGCAGCGCTGCCCGCCGGACCGGCCCGGCCAGGCCCGCGTCCCGCAACGCGACCGTGGCCGCGATCGCGCCGGGACCGCCGTGGACACCGGCACCCGGATGCGCCGACGCCGACGCGAGGTACAGCCCGCGGATGGGCAGCTCCGGCCGGCCGAGCCCGGGCACCGGCCGCCAGAACAGTTGCTGGTGCAGCGCGGCGGTCCCGCCGCCCAGCGCGCCGAGGGACAGGCTGCGGTTGGCCGCCTCCAGCTCGCGCGGGCCCATGACGTGCCGGCCGATGACCAACTCGCCGAAGCCGGGCGCGTGCCGCTCGACCTCGGCCTCGATCCTCCGTACGACGGAGTCGACGTCGATCGCTGTCCGCGGCAGGTGGGTGTAGCCCCACGCCGACTCACTACCGGCGGGGGAGCGGGTCGGGTCGGCGGTCGTCATCTGGCCGAGGACGACGAACGGCCGCTCCGGCACGACGCCGGAAGCCAGCGAGTGCGCGTACGACGACAGCGCGGACAACGGGCCGCCGAGATGCACCGTCCCGGCCCCGCAGCAGTCAGGATTGATCCACGGGATCGGCGCCGACAGCGCCCAGTCGACCTTCAGCGTCGCGTGATCCCACTCGAAGCGCCGCAGGTCGTCGCGCAACCGGTACGGCAGGTCCTCGGGCGCGACCATCGCGCCGAGCAGTTGCGGCGCGTCCACGGCGGCGAGCACGGCCCGGCGCGCGCCGTACTCCTCGCCGGCGAAGGTCCGGACCGCGACCGCGCGAGCGCCGCGCACGAGCACCCGCTCGACCGGCGCGTCGCACACCACGGCCCCGCCGCGGGACTTCAGCCGGGCGACCAGCGCGGCAGTGAGGTTGCCGGCGCCGCCAACCGGCACCGGGAAGCCGACGCTCTGCCCGAGCATCGTCAGCAGCCAGCCGAACGCGGCGCTGCCGGCCTGGTCGAGGCCGAGGTCGGTGTGCAGCGCGTTGCCGGCGAACAGCGCCGCGGCACCCTCGCCGGCGAACACCTCGCGGGTCCATCCGGGCACCGGCTGCACCGCAATCCGGGCGGTCCGCAACGCCTCGGCCGCGCCCAGCCGGCGCAGCATCCGGAGCGCCGGCCGGACCGGCGGGAACGGCCGCACCAGCGCGGCCAGCAACGGCTCCCGACGGGACTCGAACCGCCGATGCAGAGCCAGCCAGACGTCCCCGTCGCCGGGCGCGAACGACTCCAGCGAGGCCGCCGTGTCCGACGGGTCGCTGTACAGCACCGCGGCCTTGCCGTCGTCGGTCGGGTGCGCGAGCACGGCCGGCGCCCGCGTCCACCGCAGCCCCCACCGCTCCAGCTCCAGCGACCGCATCACCGGCGAGGCGAACGCGAGCGGGTAGAAGGCGCTGAACAGGTCGTTGCGGAAGCCCGGCGCGGTCACCTCGGCCGTCTTGACCGCGCCACCGGGCTCGGCCGCGGCCTCGAGCACGACCACCGACCAGCCGGCGTCGGCGAGCAGGTTCGCCGCGACCAGGCCGTTCGGCCCGGCCCCGACGACGACCGCGTCGCACGAGCCCACCCAGGTAGCGTGGCCCATCGTGTCGGCCCGCCGGACGGAGCGTCTGCTCAACCTCGTGATCTGCCTGCTGGCCAGCCGTTCGTATCTCACCGCCGAGCGGATCCGCGAGATCGTTCCCGGGTACGACGAGACGCCGAGCGACGAGGCGTTCAAGCGCGCGTTCGAGCGGGACAAGGAAGACCTGCGCGACCTCGGGATCCCGTTGGAAACCGGGACGAATTCGGCCTTCGACGACGAGCCCGGCTACCGGATCGCGCGCGGCGACTACGCGCTGCCGCCGTTGACGTTCGAGCCCGACGAAGCCGCCGCCGTAGGCCTGGCCGCGCGGATGTGGACCACCGCGTCGATGGGGGCGGCCGCCACCCGCGCGCTGCGCAAGCTGGAGGCCGCGGGCGTCGAGATGGTCGCGCTGCCGGACGGCCTGCAGCCGCGGGTCGAGGCGACCGGCGCCGCCTTCCCGGCCCTGGCGGCGGCGGTGCACGAGGGCCGGGTCGTGACGTTCGACTACCGCACCGGCGCGAGCACCGGCGAGCCGGCGAAGCGCACGGTCGAGCCGTGGGGGCTCGTCGTGCGGCGCGGCCACTGGTACCTCGTCGGGCACGACCGCGACCGGGCCGCGACCCGGGTGTTCCGGCTGTCGCGGATCGTCGGCACGCCGCGCGCGACCGGCCCGGCCGGCGCCGTCACCCGGCCGGCCGACCTCGACCTGCCCGCGGCGGTCGCGTCGTACGACGTCGAGTCGCCGGCCCGGACCGCCGTCCTGCGGGTCCGGGCCGGTCGCGGTCTCGGCCTGCGCCGGCTCGCGGCCGAAGTCACGCCGGGCGAGGACGGCTGGGACACGATCCGCCTCCCGTTCGGCGACCCCGAACGGCTCGCCGACGACGTACTCCCGTACGGCGCCGACGTCGT